>JAICWL010000176.1 GCA_025934835.1 Fimbriimonadaceae bacterium | reverse complement strand
GGCCCGCGACCAGCATGGGCACGAGGCTGCTCCCGGAATAGGGATCGGCAGCGGCTTGCTTTGCTACGGGATGGGCTCGCTGTCTCATGGCATTCTCCTTCCGAGGCCGACCCTTTCGCCGAGGTGGAGCACCACGCGACACCCGGGTCCGAGGCGATCCGTCCTTGACGACGGTCCTCCTTAAGACGACGGTCCTCCTTAAAGAGGCATTACGAGTGTATGTTTATAGCAACAGGGCCGGCCGGCAAAGTTAAATTTCGAGGACATGCCGGATGAACAGGCTCGCGCACGGTCGAGGCGCTGCCACTCGAGCCGTGTCTGGAACACATCATGGAGCACGGCAGCTCGAAGGCGGAAGCCGCCCTGGCCGAGCAGATCATCGCCCGGCAAGCGACCCGAACCACTCGACCGCTGGCGCCGAGATTTTTCCAAAAAGCCGACGGAACGTCAAACCCCAGCGGATGTTGCTTTTGTGGCGACAGAATCTCCGCGAGGAGCGGGACAGTCACCATCGCGGCCGGAGCGGTGTAACGCCCGCTGGTCGCGTCCAGTCCACGCTTTCGTCGCGAGAGAACCCCATGATCAGGCGCAAGCCCGCCCATTTTCGCAGTTCGCTGGATTTGAGAGACAAGGTGCAGGTCAAGGTCCTGCGCAAGCGGCTCAAGCTATCGGACGAACAGTTCGCCAGCGTCGTTCGAAAGTCTGGAAATTCGATCTCGGCCATCACCAAGGAGGCCTCTACCTTGAAGTGACGAACAGCCGGCCATCGTTGTCATTTCGCTCTAATGAACCCGTTGCGGCATCCTGAACACGAACCGGGTTTCTTCCGAGCTCGAAGATGCCTTGATTTCACCGCCATGCGCTTTCGCAATCTGGGATGCGATGTAAAGGCCGAGCCCCAGACCTTGCTGGCTCGGGCGGTCGCCGCGCGTATATGGCTTGAATAGATTCTCCATTGCCTTGTCCGATATGGGCTGGCCATAATTGGTGACCGCCAGCTCGAACACTCCATCAATGGTTCTCGCCGAGACGCGAACAGGCCTTCCGTGATCGCCATAGGCGATGGCATTGCCCAGGAGATTGGAGAAGAGCTGCCCCATCTTGCTTCGATCGCAATTGACGGGTTCGTCGACATCGATTGCGGCTTCGATTGCGACGTCGGGCCATGCCGATTCGAGTTCGGCGATCACCTGCTCGAGAACGGGCGTCAAGGGCTGCGTTGCGTCCCGCTTGATGGTCAAGGCGCCACCGAGACGCCCCCTGGCGAAGTCCATGATGTTGTCGACAAGGCCTGCCATGCGCAGAATGGACTTCTGAACCGACAGAATGATGTCCGGTGCTTTCTGACTGCCGGGATTCCTGAGCAGAAGACGCAGACCAGCGTCGATGGATGCAAGCGGGTTGCGAAGATCGTGCCCAAGAACGCCGATGAATTGTTCGCGAAGCTCGGATGTCCTTCTTTCGTCCAGGAGGTCAGCCCGACTGGTCAGAAGATCTGCCCGGCTGATCCGTAGGTCTGCTTGACTTTGCTGGAGGCGCAGGTTGAGCTGCAATTGCGCTGCAATGAGCTCGCTCAACAACTGAAACGAACCGAGGATTTCGGGCTTGCGCAGGTCGCGCGGCATCGGGTCGATGGCGCAGAGGGTGCCCCAGATCGTTCCGTTGCTGAGCACGATCGGAACAGAAATATAGCTTTTGAAGCCATACATGGCCGGTGTCGGGTGGTTGCAAAAGGCGCCGTCGGTCTCGACGTCGTTTATGACGACTGGCTTTCCGTGCTGTCGTATCTCGTTGCAGATGGTGGTTTCGACCTGCAACTCGCCGCCTTCCGCCAGGCCGAAATTTATGCTGTCGCGAACCGCACAGCACACCCATTGCTCCGAAGTCACGCGGGCGATGGCGACGAAGCCCATGCCGGTTATCCGGCCGACCACATCCAGGATTTTCGGGACGGCTCCGATTTGCTGGATGGCGCTTACTTCCGCTTCAACATCGATCGTCATGGCAACCCGGAGATCTCGGCTCTATGAATCAACACGCGAGGGTGATGAATGTTCGCGGAACGAAATGACTGCCGTCAGGTTACTCGCTGTCATGCCGGAGGAAAAGTGGCGGAATCTGACAAAGCCAGGGATCGGGTCCTGGTGGTCGGGGATGAAGCCCTGATCCGCGTGAATTCGGCCGACGCAATTCGCGATTCCGGGCTTCGAGGTCATGGAGGCGGTAGACGCCGATCAGGCGGTCTCTGTTCTGGAAACCGTTCCCGGTACGTCAGCGCCGCTTCGGCGGTCAAGTCCGCCGCACGCGGCTCGAAGATCTGCACGGCGTTCGAATCGGTGGCGCGCATCGGGGAAATCTTCGACGCCTACCGCGCCGAAAGCCGTTCGG
>JAICWL010000152.1 GCA_025934835.1 Fimbriimonadaceae bacterium | reverse complement strand
GGCTGTGCTCCGGGCGGCTGTGAGCTGAGGAGGGGGACAAGGGCTCCCGCCCCTTTCCCCACGCCCCTTTCTCCGCACTTGGCTTCGCCGATCTACTTGGCTGGTTTGTCGGCAAACCGTCGAAGTGGCTCAGAAATGCCGTTGGGGAAAGCGTCGCCATGCCATCAACGCGATACCTGTCGATAAATCCTTTAGCATTCACAACCGAATCCGTGGCGCCAAGGGCTCTCGCCAGGAATCGCCGCGGTGCCAACTACGGGGCTTCAGCGATATGCGGAGGTGTTCGGCGGACGCAAGCGCGTTTGTCAGTACTAATTCCGTGACGCCGACATCACGCGATAATGAACTTGCTCAACGACTCGCATTCCCTGAAACGTCATCGTTATCGCCGCAAATATTGGAATCCAAGAAAGTCTTGGCCGAGTTCAGTGCTGCCTTGAGGGATCTAAAGGCCCCAATCCGCGCCTAGCGTTGGAAATGGCGGTTGACCTGGTCGCCGCCTTCTGGCACTACCAACAAAGGGAGTATCCCGCGCCTAAATAGACGATCCGCTGCAGCACACTGCTGGCAGATCGCTCTCAATGGCCGGGTAGTGGTCTTCGATATTGATAATGACAACTTTTGTGGTTCGCCCTCGAGGATCGCGCTGACGAAACGAGTCAAGCCAACAAACGCCAGAGGACTCGACAGGTTGCAAACGCAAATGCCTTTCGGAAAGCTCATCTCAAAAAAACCTTTGCGGCTCATTACACGCGACAGCGTGGGAGAAACTAGAAATCATACCTCGCCCTCTCTTGCTGCGGGCATGCTTGCGAGTCCAGCTGCATCTTTGGGCCCGGACATGATTCCATTCCGTACCAGCCAATGCCTCGCAGACTTGTTCTGGCATGCACGGTCGAAAAGCACCTATCCTTCGAACTTGATAAACATGCGATTATTCGAATATACTGGATCTAGATGGCCGATGCACTCCGGCAGTTCAAGAGCGAGATCTTTCAGGGCCTCGCAAATCCGACGCGGATCGCGATTGTCGAACTGTTACGTGATGGTGAGCAGTCCGCCGGGAAGCTGATTGAAAAGCTCGGGATTGAGCAGGCCAACGCGTCCCAGCATCTGGCTGTCCTGCGGGCCAAACAGATCGTCGTCAGCCGGAAGGTGGGCAACCAAGTTTATTATTCAATCCGCGATCATGCTCTGATTGAGGTCCTCGACATCCTGCGCCGCTATTTCTACGCTCAACTCAGCAGCACGGTAAACATGCTGAGGAAAGCCGCCAGAGAGGAGCCCAAGCCTCGCACTGGCACACCTCGATGACGGACCGCAATCAGTCTAGGCAGGGCCGTCTGGAGAGATTGCTCCGCGCAGTGGAACACGCCGCGCATCTGCTTCCCCAGCAGGGGCCCATCGGCGTTTTCGTTCACCACAATACTCTGCACGCCTTCGAACATTTGCCATTCGAAAAAGCGGTCATCGAAGCGTCTCATCTATTTGGCTCCGAGCCCTACATGAGCGAAGCGGCCTATCGGGCCGAGCTAGCGCGGGGGCGCATCCAGCTAGTGGATATCGATGCGGCGCTCGATAGTGAGCCCGATGCCCTCGTTTTCGCCCGCCTGAGCCGGGGCTCGCTGCGAAGAGCCATGATTACGCCGGGCGTAAGAGAGTTTGACGCTGCAACCATTCTTTGGCGTACCGAACAAGGCGACTTGGCTAGCGATTTTCGCCGGCCGGCGCTCCGCGCGCTGTTTGATGCCTGCTTCGCTCGTGTCATAGCTCATGAGGAAGAGCCAGCCGCGCCTCGACCCGTGGATGAAGTCATCCACCCGTGGCTGATCCGGCTTTGTTCGGTGTTCTTGGATCAAGGCACGGCCTATTGGCCCATGCCGTACCGCGAGAGAGGTTTTTACGAAAGCGTCCGGATGCTACTAGCCCAGCGCGGCGGCGTCTTTCCCAAATATCTGGCTGGCTTGGACGAAGAATTTCAACGGCAAGAGCATCTTTCCTTTTCGGCGGCGGATGCGGTTTTGGATTACATGGATACCCAGTGTCTCCGAGAGGCTGACTGGTGGAATGTTGTTCAGGCCGAGTTGCTGGCCTTGCCTGGCTGGGCCGGCTTGATGCGCCGGCTTGAGGAAGATCCCGGCTTGGCTCCGCATGAAATCCGGCCCTGTTCACTGATGGACTTCCTGGCTGTGCGGCTGACGATGTCCCGGGTAGCATCGCGTATGGGCGTAGCGGAGCGAGCGCCGGAGGAAAACCCGCTTAAGACTCAGGAGAATCGGCGTTTGAGTCGCGCCGCCCGGGTCTACGACGCAGCCCGAGTAGTGAGGCTCTCGGCTGACGAGATAACCCGGCTTTCCGACACTGAGTGGACAGCCTTTGTGAGCGAGGTCAAAGCATTTAACGGATTGGAGCGCCGTCGAATCTTCCAGTTGGCCTATGAGCGCTGGCATGAGCGCGAGGTTCTCCGGGGACTGGCGAGCCATAGGAAGTACCGAGGCTTATCCGATGGCTCATCCGATCTCCTGAGGAGACCCACCGCGCAAGTGTTCTTCTGCCTTGACGAGCGCGAGGAATCCATGCGGCGCGCTCTCGAGGAAGTGGACCCGTGCGTGGAAACTTTCAGCTCCGCTGGCTACTTCGGAGTGGCCGTGGACTACAAGGGAATCGACGATCCACACGCCGCGGCGTTCTGCCCTGTGGTGGTCAAGCCCGAGCACTCCGTGCATGAACAGCCGAAGGCGGAAGACAGCGGCTTGCTCGAGAGCCGGCTCTGGCGCAGGCGGCTACTCGGGCTCCTGATGCGGAATTCGCTCGTCTCGTCGAAGACGTTGATGCGAGGATGGGTCTCGACTGCGGCGCTCGGATTACTTTCAGCGGTGCCCCTTGTCGGGCATTTGCTGGCGCCGAGGCGCTACGCCCTGCTGCGCGATTGGCTCAACAATGCGTTTCTACCAAAGCCGCGCACCGAACTCACGCTGATGCGGAACACCGCGCAATCCCAGGGCGCCTTAAAGGGTCTGTTGACGGGTTTCGCTCCTGCGGAAAAGACAGATCGAGTGGCCAGCGTTTTGGGGCCGGCCGGCTTAGTGAGCGGTTTCGCCCGCCTTGTGGTGATTCTTGGTCATGGCTCGAGTAGCCTCAATAACCCGCACGAATCGGCCCATGATTGCGGTGCCTGCGGGGGACGTCGTGGCGGCCCGAACGCGCGGCTTTTTGCCGCCATGGCCAACCGGGACGAAGTACGAGATCGCCTGCGTGAGCGGGGCCTCGACATTCCTGGGGATACATGGTTCGTCGGCGGCTATCACGATACCTGTAGCGACGACGTCGAGTTTTTCGATCTTGACGTACTACCCGCCACCCACGAAACTGACCTGAACCACATTCGTGCGTCCCTCGACTTGGCCAGAGCGCGAAATGCGCACGAGCGTGCCCGGCGATTCGAATCCTGCCCACCACGGGCGGATCCAGACGCCGCACTCCGTCATGTCGAAGAACGCAGCGAACACCTTGCCGAGCCGCGGCCGGAATATGGACACTGCACAAACGCTGTCTGCGTGGTCGGGCGGCGCAACCTGACGCGCGGGCTATTCCTCGACCGGCGGGCATTTCTCGTCTCCTATGACGCCAACCAGGATCCCGACGATCAGAGTCTTGCGGCGCTTATGGCCGCTGTTGTCCCCGTCTGTGCGGGAATCAGT
>JAICWL010000089.1 GCA_025934835.1 Fimbriimonadaceae bacterium | reverse complement strand
GGATGCGGAAGCCATTGGCCGCTGTGCGACGGAGACTCGACGCCGCTCCAAGGGCCCATCTCGAGGGTGATCGAGGCTTCTCACCGGGTATCGACCGGAGTCTGCGGCCCGATAGCGCTGATCCTTCTGATTTGGGCATGGCGTAAGTTCCCAAAGGGTCACATTGCTCGTTGGAGCACGGTCGCGGTCCTGGCGATGACCGGTGTCGAGGGCCTCATCGGAGCC
The DNA here is from genome assembly GCA_025934835.1 of Fimbriimonadaceae bacterium. Lineage (GTDB taxonomy): Bacteria > Armatimonadota > Fimbriimonadia > Fimbriimonadales > Fimbriimonadaceae > Fimbriimonas. The sequence goes on along the minus strand of JAICWL010000089.1, from coordinate 13,061 downwards.
GCTCTAGTCAAATGGAAGCTGGTCGTAACGAACGACAGCGCCGTACGAGCCGCATTCATGGCCGCTCATGCGGTGAGCACGTTCCTACTCGTCGGCTCTATCGCCTTGACGCTCTACGCGGCTGCCGGACTGCGCCCGCTGAAATTCAAGGGTCAATCCACCGTGGGATGGATCTTGGGAATGGCCGCGATGGGCGTGGTGATCCTGGGAGTCAGCGGCTCGGTGTCGGCGCTCGGGCATCAGCTTCACCAAACCCCCGACGTCCTGAAGGCAGCCCTCAATCCGGCGACGCATTGGATGGTGCGGCTTCAACCGCTTCATCCGCTGATCGCGGTGTCGGTCGGTCTTTACTTGTTCCTTGCAGTCGGTCTCTTGGCGCATCTGAGGCCCGACCCGATGGTCAAGAAGGCAGGCAATTGGGTCGTCGCCCTGTTCTGCGCGCAAGCTTCTCTGGGCGTCGCCAACATTTGGCTCAAGGCGCCAATCGCCATCCAAATGGGGCACCTTGCGCTCGCCGATATCAACTGGATTTCGCTCGTCGTTCTGGGGGCGGCATGTCTTCAGCGCGACGTCGAGCGCGTGGAATCTCGTCCCGCTCCCGAAGGCGAGCCGCTGCAAGAGCCGTTGCGGGGCAGAGATTTGGTTCAGGCGTACATCGCTCTCACCAAGCCGCGCGTGATAAGCCTGCTTCTTTTCACCACGCTGACGAGCGCGATTGCGGCGAAAGGCGGTTGGCCGGGCCTCGGACTTTTCAGCGCCATCGCGATCGCAGGCTACATGGCTGCCGGCGCGGCGAACGCGATCAACATGGTGGTCGACCGGGACATCGATTTCACGATGAAGCGCACGCGCAAGCGGCCGACGGTGAGCCAAAGCATTCCGAGCAGGCATGCTCTTACATTCGCGTTCACCCTCGCCGCGGCTTCGTTCGCTATTTTGTGGGGCATGGCGAACCTTCTGAGCGCCGTTTTGGCTCTTGGTGGGCTCGTGTTTTATGTTGTCATTTACACTATGCTGCTCAAGAGGCGCACGTGGCACAACATTGTGATCGGTGGGGCGGCCGGAGCATTTCCACCCTTGGTCGGATGGGCTGCCGTGAGCAACAGCTTGCCACCGCTGGCGCTCTACCTATTCGCGATCGTATTCGTTTGGACCCCGGTGCATTTCTGGGCCTTGGCGCTCTTGCTGAAAGACGACTACGCCGCCGCAGGCGTGCCGATGCTGCCTGTTGTGAAGGGGGAAAGGAACACGGTTCTTCAAATCGCGGGATACACGCTGCTGACCGTGATCGTCACCCTGCTCCCATTCGCGCAGCACCAAGTCGGCTGGCTCTACGCGCTATCCGCCGTGGCTTTGAACACGATTCTCGTGGTGCTGTGCATCAAGCTTTATCGCACCACGGACAAGCCCCGAGCGAGCGGTCTGTTTCACTTTTCAATGCTTTACTTGGCGATACTTTTTCTGATGGTCGCGATCGACCGGGCGGTGGTGATCACTTGACGTTTATTACGCCAAGCAAACATCGGGTTCGGCTCGGTAACATGAACCTGCCCATGGCAGCAGAACATCAAATTGGGCAACTGACCATCAAAGCTGCATATGGTTCGGAGGAGAATTCGAAAGCTCGGAGCACACTGAATGGCCCAGATATTTAAGCCAAGCGCCAATACGATCGCACAGGTGAGCCTGCTGGGAGGGGCGATCGTGCCGCTCTCCGTGGGACTCGGTATCGCGGCCCTGTCGCGATCCCCCGCAAACACCAAAGTCGGTGTGCCGCTGAACCAGCCCGTCCCGTTCAGCCACGAGCACCACGTGGGCCAGCTTGGCATCGACTGCCGCTACTGCCACACGAGCGTCGAGAAGTCGGCATTTGCAGGCTTCCCTCCTACCGAAACCTGCATGAGCTGCCACTCGCAGATCTGGACCAACAGCCCTCTGCTCGAGCCCGTCCGCAAGAGCTACGAGACAGGCACGCCGATCCGCTGGACTAAGGTCAACAAGGTTCCCGAGTTCGTCTTCTTCAACCACAGCATTCACGTGAACCGCGGCATTAACTGCAACACCTGCCACGGAGCCGTGAACGACATGAACATCACCTGGAAAGGGAACTCGTTCCAAATGGCTTGGTGCCTCCAGTGCCACCGTGCGCCCGAGCGATATCTCCACGAGAACGAGGCCGACACCGCCGCCGGCTTGACGCCCAGGCAGCAGGTTTTCAACTTGTACTGGAAGTTTCAGCAGGACGGCGTGAAGCACCTCGATGCTCACGAGCAGGATTTGATTTCGGGCGAAGACCCGGTCAGCTTCGACAAGGACGAGATCGCAAAGGGGCGGAAGCTCGTGAACAAGTACGGCGTTAAGACTCAGCAGCTCGCCGACTGCTGGATTTGCCACAGGTGATGAGCAACAACCCGGATCCCAACCACAACCAGCCGAAGCCGGATGTCGATGCTATGCGCAAGAGCCTCGCCGGCAAGAAAGGCCGAACCTATTGGCGCGCGCTGGAAGAGCTTTCGGACAGCCCGGAGTTCGACCGCTTCCTAGCCGACGAATTTCCGAACCGGTCGACGCTGATGCAAATCAACCGTCGCGACATGCTCCGGTTCATGGGCGCGTCCCTCGCCCTGGCCGGCCTCTCCGGCTGCCGCAGCGTCTTCTTGCCGGTCGACAAAGTCGTTCCCTACGTCAAGGCGCCCGAAGAACTGGTCTATGGCGAGCCGCTGTTCTACGCGACGACCATGACCCGAGCAGGCTACGGCTTCGGTGTGCTCGCAGAGCAGCATGAGGGCCGACCGACGCGGATCGAGGGCAACCCGGACCACCCGGAGTCTCTCGGAGCCGTGGACATTTTCAGCCAGGCCGAGGTTCTGAACTTGTACGATCCGGATCGTCTTCAGAACGTCATGGATCAGAGGGACGGCTCGCTTCTGAGCACCTGGGACGAATTCCTCGCCGAAGCCCGCAAGCAGCTCGCAGCCTCCAAGGGAAAGGTTCGCATCCTGACGGGAGCAGTCACCTCGCCGACGACCTCGGCGCTGATCCGGCGGCTGCTGGCCGCCCACCCGGGCGCAGTCTGGCACTCGTACGAACCGGCCGGACAGTCGAACGCATTCGCCGGCGCCAAGCTGGCGCTGGGCAAACCCGCATCAACGGTTTACGACCTGAAGAACGCCAAAGTAGTCGTTACGCTGGACGGAGATTTCCTGAACCCTGCGGAGTTCCCCGGAAGCCTCCGAAGCGCGCGTGACTTCATCGACGGAAGGCGCGTGCAGGGCCGAGACCGAACTCCGATGAACCGGCTATACGCCTTCGAGAGCGCTCCCGGACTGGTCGGCGCGATCGCTGACCATCGTTGGCCGGTTAGGGCGAGCGATATCCGCTCGGTTGCTGAAGCTTTGCTGAATCCGGGCGGCCCGCTGCCCAAAACCGTTACCGCCGACAACCTTGCGGCGGTCGCCGCGGACCTGCAGGCAAATCGGGGATCGAGCCTCGTGGTGGCAGGGCCGCACATGTCGCCGGAAGTCCACGCCCTGGCGATCTACCTGAACAACTCGCTCGGCAATATCGGCAAGACCGTCCGCTTCATCACGCCCGTCGAGGAAAACGTCGTTCACGGCGCTTCGGATATCAAGGGTCTCGCCGACGCTCTAAATGCCGGCGAAGTCGAAGTGCTGTTCATACTCGGCGGAAACCCGGCGTACGACGCCCCTTCGGACTTGCGATTCGCCGAGGCGCTCCAGAAAGCTCCCTTCCGGGCGCATTTCACCTCGCATGCGAATGAGACAACGGTTTTCTGCAATTGGGCTGCGCCCAAAGCCAACGATCTGGAATCGTGGACCGATTCCCGGTCCGCCGATGGCACGGCAAGCATCACACAGCCGCTCATAGCGCCATTCTTCGAGGGTCGCACCGACGCCGAGCTTATCGCAGCGCTCGCCGGCTCGCCGGCAGGCGGATACGACCTCGTGCGCGCCCAATGGAAACGCTCCATGGGCGCCAACTTTGAAGAGACTTGGCGGCGCTCGGTCCATAAGGGCATCATCGACGGTAGCGCGCCGAAGTCGATGGCCGTAGCGGTTACCGGAAGCCCCGCTTCGCTCGCGCCGCCGCCACCGTCGCCCAGGCAGGAAGTAGTCTTTCGCGCCGATCCGTCGATTCTCGACGGTCGGTATGGAAACAACGGATGGCTGCAAGAGCTTCCGAAGCCGCTGACAAAGCTAACTTGGGACAACGCGGTGATCATGAGCCCGGCCACCGCACAGGCGCTCGGCCTCAACCTTGCCGTTCCCGACGAAATGGTGAAGCTCATCGTCGGCGACTCGTACATCGTTGGCTCGAGCTACGTCGCCGCCGGCCATCCGGACGATTCGTTCACGGTTCACCTCGGCTATGGCAGGACGGCCGGGGGCACGGTCGCGAGCTGCGGCATGGACCCTAACACTCTGCAATTCGAGCAAGAGAGAATCAATGAGCATGGCGGCGGATTCAACGCCTACGCCTTGCGAACGACGTCGGGGATGGACGTCGCGGAGGCCTCCAGCATCGAAAAGCTCGGCGACCTTTGGTCGTTGGCGTCGACCCAGGGGCATAGCCCGTTCGACGACGTGCACATCACGGACGAGCGCCAGGTGCTCCGCGACTTTACCGTCGACGACTTCTTTACGAACCTGGACGAGCGCCTCAAAGAATGGGAGGAGAACAGCGCGGACATCCGCAACCAGAACCTCTTCCCGGATCAGATCTTCGACTGGAACGGCCCGCAGTGGGGCATGACGGTCGACATGAACACGTGCATCGGCTGCAACGCCTGCGTCATCGCCTGCCAGTCCGAAAACAACATTCCGGTCGTCGGCAAGCAGCAGGTGAAGCGCCACCGCGAGATGCACTGGCTGAGAATCGACCGGTACTACAGCATGGACACGGTCAACCCGACCGTCACTTGGCAGCCCATGTTTTGCCTGCACTGCGAGAAGGCCCCCTGCGAGCCGGTGTGCCCGGTAGCCGCCACAGTGCACTCGCACGAGGGGTTGAACCAGATGGTTTACAACCGCTGCGTCGGCACGCGCTACTGCTCGAACAACTGCCCGTACAAGGTCAGGCGATTCAACTTCCTGAACTTCTCCGACAACCAGCCTAACTTCGCAGAGCAGATCGGCGAGGAGTTCGTTGGCAACCGCCGCATCCCTGGCCCGCTGCACCAGCCCAAGGCAGAAGGCGTCGCGCTGCTCCAAATGATCAGCAACCCGGACGTCACCGTTCGAGGGCGCGGTGTCATGGAGAAGTGCTCGTACTGCGTGCAACGCATCAACGCGGCGAGAATCGAAGCCAAGAAGGCCGGCCGAGAGATCAAGGATGGCGAGATCATCACCGCTTGCCAGCAGGCCTGCCCCACCAAAACGATCGTTTTCGGCAACATCGCCGACCCGAACAGCGCGGTAGCGAAGATGAAGAAAGACCCGCGGAGCTACCTCGTACTGGAAGACCTTCAGACCCGGCCGCGCACCTCGCATCTGGCGCGCCTTAGAAATCCGAATCCCGCCATCCGTCCGGCGGGGGTGGCAGGCTAACCATGGCGGACAAGAGACCTCTTAACGACGTGATGATCACGGGCGAGCAGAACTATCGCTCGATCGACGATGCCATCGGTTCGCTGGTCATCGACCCGAAACGCCACAAATACCCGTGGTACGTGATGGCGACCCTGGGGTTCTTGGGCGCGAACGTCCTCGCCGCTACCGTCACGTGGCTGGTTTATCAAGGCATCGGCATCTGGGGCAACAACTGGCCCACGATGTGGTCGTTCGACATCGTCAACTTCGTCTGGTGGATCGGAATCGGCCACGCCGGCACCCTGATCTCCGCGATCCTGTTGCTGATGCGCCAGCCTTGGCGAAACTCGATCAACCGTTTCGCTGAGGCGATGACCATCTTCGCCGTCATGTGCGCGGGCATGTACCCGCTGCTGCATACGGGTAGGCCCTGGGTGGCTGCCTATTGGCTGCTTCCGCTTCCCAACATCATGGGAGTCTGGCCCCAGTTCCGCTCGCCCCTGATGTGGGACGTCTTCGCAGTTTCCACATATTTCACGATCTCGCTGCTCTTCTGGTTCATGGGTCTGATCCCAGACTTCGCGACAATCCGCGACAAGTCGACCGGACGAGTGCGCAAGGTTGTCTACGGCATGCTCGCCATGGGTTGGCGAGGAAGCAACCGCCACTGGCACCGATACGAGCAAGCCTATTTGCTTTTGGCAGGCTTATCGACCCCGCTGGTCCTCTCGGTGCACTCAATCGTGTCCTTCGACTTTGCGGCGGGCATCGTGGCGGGCTGGAATATCACGGTTTATCCGCCTTACTTCGTCGCCGGAGCGGTCTTCGCTGGCTTCGCGATGGTCATTCTCTTCGCTATTCCGCTCAGGCGCTGGTATGGGCTCTCGGACCTGATCACGCTTCGCCATCTCGACTGGATGGCGAAGATCACGCTCGCGACGGGCCTCATCGTCGGGTACGGCTACATGTGCGAGGCGTTCTACGCCTGGTACAGCGCGAACCCGTTCGACTATCACATGTCGGTCTATCGCCGGTACACGGGCGGATACGCGTGGGCGTACTGGTCGCTGATCCTGTGTAACGTCGTCATTCCTCAGCTCTTCTGGATCCCCAAGGCTCGCCGGACTGAGTCCACGTTGCTGATCGTCGCGGTCGTCGTGAACATCGGCATGTGGCTCGAGCGCTTCGTGATCATCCCGATGGCGCTCCTCGACAGCTACGTGCCAAGCGCGAGCCAACCTTACTACCCCACGTTCTGGGACTTCGCCATGTTCGCCGGGACCGTGGGTTTCTTCACGATGATGATGTTCCTGTTCATCCGGTTCCTGCCGGTCATCAACATCTTTGAGGTCAAGGACCTGCTCTATAAAATCCTTGGAGGCAAGGCGCCGCCATTGCCGGCCGAAATACCGGCGGGGGCGGGCGAATGAGCTACGGCACTCCCGCCTCTCCTGGCGTCTATGGAATCGTAGCCGAATTCGACTCCGCCGAGAAGCTTCTCGTCGCGGCCGAGCAGGCGCGAGACGCCGGCTACAAGCGCCTAGACGCATTCTCGCCCTTTCCAATCCATGGCCTGAGCGAGGCGACCGGGTTCAACGACGTGCGTATTCCGTGGATCGTATTCATGGCGGCCGTCATTGGCTGCTTCGCCGGATATACCCTTGAGTGGTATACGGCCGTCATCGACTATCCGCTGAACGTGGGAGGCAAGCCGCTCAACTCGCTCCCCGCGTTCTTCCCGGTGATGTACGAGGTGACGATCCTCATGTCGGGAGTCACGGCGTTCCTCATCATGCTGGCGCTGAACGGTCTTCCCCGGCCGTACCACGCCGTCTTCAACACTCCCGGATTCGAAAGGGCGAGCCAGGACAGGTTCTTCCTCGCAATCGAATCCACGGACCCTCAATTCGACCATGCAGGAACGTTCGACTTTATGAAGGGCCTGGACCCGCTCGCGGTTTCGGAGGTCTCGTCTTGAGCCGGTGGGCGCCGCCGAGCAGCTATCTCGTCAAGGCCGCGATCCTTTCGGGAATCGCCGCCGCGAGCGCTGGCTGCCATACGGACATGTGGCGTCAGCCGAAGCTTGCGCCACTTTCGGAGAGCACCCTGTTCCCGGACGGTCAGGCGTCTCGGCCATTCGTGCCGGGCACGATCCCTCGCGGTTATCTGCGAGAGGACTCGGCGTTCTACACCGGATTCGTTAACAAGAAGCTCGTCACCAAGATCCCGATCCCGGTCACTCTGCAACTTCTCAAGCGCGGCCAGGAGCGGTTCAACATCTACTGCAGCCCCTGCCACGGCCGGCTCGGCGATGGCGAGGGAATGATCGCGCACCGCGGCTTTTCGATTCGTCGCAAGCCGGGCGACTATCATACGGACCGGCTCCGTACAATGCCGATCGGGCACTTCTACGACGTGATCACGAACGGCTACGGAGCGATGTTCTCGTACGCGTCGAGAGTCGAGCCCCACGACCGATGGGCCATCGCCGCCTACATCCGGGTGCTGCAGCTTAGCCAGCATGCCACCCCCGCCGAATATGCAGAGGCTGGAGGCCCTGCGACCACTACGCCATGACGCCACAAGCAAACGAAGAAGTCCAGAAAGATCAGGCTGCTCAGCGAATGGGCAAGCAGTTGCCGGTCGCGGGCCTGATCGGAGTCGTCGGGCTCGCTATCAGCATCGTCCTGCTTGCGATCCCGGATACGCGGCACGCCATGGCGGGCTCCTACCTGAACGCCTTGATGTTCTGGGCCACTGTGACGCTTGGGTGCTTTGGCCTCGCGGTGCTGCACCACACGCTTCGCAGCACTTGGTCGCTGCCGCTGCTCAGGCTTTTCGAGGCGGGTGGAAGCTGGGTCTCGCTTCTCCTGATGTTCCTCCTCTTCATTCCCCTCTACCTGGTGAAGGAAGAGGTCTACCCGTGGGCGAGGCCCGATGCCCTGACGCACCATGCGATCGCCTTCAAATGGGCTTATTTGAATCCGATCGGCTATGCATTCCGCCTGGTGCTGTTCTTCGGGCTGTGGATGGCCATTTCGGCCGGCTTACGCGCATCATCGCGGCGGCAGGACCTTAGCGGGAATTACGACGAGGAGCGCGCCCGCAGCAGTTGGGCCGCACCGAGCCTTCTGGCTTTCTTCCTGACCATCACGTTCGCGGTCACGGACTGGGAGATGTCACTCGACCCCACCTGGTCCAGCACCATGTTCGGGTTCATCATGTCGGTATCCATGGGCCTCAGCGCGATGGGCCTGATGATGGTCATCTTCGGGGTGAACGCCGACAAGGAGCCTTATCGCTCGGTCGTTTCCCACAACCTTCTCCGCGACATCGGCAACATGACGTTCGTGATGATCATGCTCTGGGGCTACACCAACATCTCACAGCTCATCATCATCTGGAACGGCAACCTGCCGGACACGGCGTCGTTCTATGCGACCCGAAGCCAGATGTGGTGGAACGCCACAGGCATGGCGCTCATCTTGGGCCAGTTCTTCGTGCCGTTCTTCCTCCTACTTGCGCCGCGCGTCAAGCGTACGCCGATGAGGATCGCGCAAATCGGAGGGTGGATATTCGTGATGCAGATCGTCGACAGCTACTATCGCATCGTCCCATTCCTCGGCCGATCGGCGATTCCCACGATTCTCGATCTGCTCGGGCTCGTTGGCATCGGAGCGATCTGGTTCGCGGCATTCGCATCGCAGGTTCGCCAGGCGCCACTCCTCGTTCAGTACGACTCCCGACTTCAGGAGGCTTTGCAGCATGCACACTAGTGGTGACGAGAAGCGCGAGGACCCCTTGGTCGACATGGGGTACGAAACCAAAGACCTCAACATCTCGGGCATCGCGAAAGCGAGCATAGGGTTCTTCGGCTTCATAGTATTCAGCCTCGTAGCGGCGGCGCTCATCATGGTTTGGGTCTACAACTGGCGCGCGGGGATTCTCGCGCGCACCCGGCCCCCGGTTACTCCGCCACCGCCGTTCCCACTGCTTCAAAACAACGTCGAAGCGCGCACCGACCTGATGGACTTGCGCCAACACGAGCAGCTGATCCTGACGACCAAAGGAACGAACAAGGACGGCAGCCTGAGGATCCCCGTGGCCGATGCTATGAAGATTATCGCGCGGGAAGGAATCCAAGCCGTTCCAGCCACAGTGTCCGGTAATCTCAATGGGACAACCGGCAACTCTTCCGCTCAGCCAACGACGGCGAACGGCACGACCAGCCCTGCAGGAGCCGGCCCTGCAGGACCGACTGGAGGTGGCACTCAACAATGATTCGGCAGATATCGGGCTCGGCTCGGATATGGATGCTGGCGGCTTGCGCCGCAGCTCTCGCGCTTCCCATCGCGTCCCCGGCGCAGGTACCGGGAAGCCAGACGAAGCTCGGAATGGGAATCGATCAGAAGCTCGGCGCGACCATACCGAAGGACGTGCCGTTCAAGGACGAAACGGGCCGCGATATTAAGTTCGGCGATCTCTTGAAAGGCAGGCCGGTCGTTCTGATCCCGATTTTCTACAATTGCCAGACAGGCTGCTTCCTCATAACCCAGGGGCTGCTCAAGACGATCGCCAAAGCGAATCAATCGAACGAGTTGGTCGTCGGCAAGGACTTCGATCTGGTGATGCTCAGCATCCACCCGAAGGAGACGCCGGAGCTTGCCCGAGACAAGAAGTCGGAGATGATCGCGACGTTGGGAAGGCCGGACGCCGCGCCTTCGTGGCACCTGCTCACCGGCACCCTGCCAAACATCCACCGAGTCACGGATGCGATCGGCTTCACGTACAAGTACGATCCGGTCAAGAACCTTATCAACCACCCGACGTGCTCGGTCATCCTCTCTCCCGAAGGCAAAATCAGCGCCTACACGATCGGCAACGAATTTCCAACCAAGGTCCTGCTCCGCGATCTCGATCTGGCTAGAACGAACCAGGTCGGCGAGAAGGCGGATCAGTCCTTTATGTTCGGCTGCATCATGGTCGACCCCGCAACCGGAAAGACAACCGTCGTTGTGGAGCGAGTCGTCCAGCTCGGATGCATTGCTACTTTGATCGTGCTACCTCTATGGATAGGACTTATGAGCCTTAATAATCGACGCAAAGCGCTGCGGCAGGGAGGGCCGCTCGGCAGCGGCTAGCTGCACCGTCCAATCATGTGGAATTTTCCGATGGCGCCTCCGCAAGCGTCGAATTTCGCCGCTGAGCATGACGCGATCTTTTACACCCTGCTGGGGCTCACGGTGTTCTTTACGGCCATCGTGTCGTTCTTCGTGGTGTACTTCGCCGCCAAGTATCGAAAGGGCACGAAGGTCGACCGCTCCAGGCCGATTTACGAACACCTGTACCTCGAGCTCACTTGGACGATCCTTCCCACGATCATCGCGCTCATCGTGTTCTATTTCGGAACCAAGCTGTTTATCGAAATGAGGACGCCGCCAGCCAACGCCACCGAGATTTTCGGAATCGGCAAGCAGTGGATGTGGCATTTCGAGCATCCGAACGGCATCCGCGAGAACAACGAGCTCCATGTGCCGGTCGGCACGCCCGTCAAGATCACTTTGATCTCCCAGGACGTGCTGCACGCGCTATACCTGCCCGCCTTTCGGCAGCAGATCCATGTGGTGCCCGGGCGGTACACGAATCTTTGGTTCACGGCAACCGAAGCAGGCGAATACCATTTGCTCTGCGGCATGTACTGCGGCACCCAGCACTCCGAAATGGGTGGCAAGGTCATTGCCATGAACCCTCGCGACTTCGCCGAGTGGCAGCGCAACGGAGGTGTGGTGCAGCCGCGCATGACGATGGAGCAAGCGGGAGCCAAGCTCTTCGCCCAACTGAGTTGTAACAATTGCCACGGGGCCACCGACAACGAGCGCGCGCCGAGCCTGTACGGCATCTACGGAAAGACTCACACGTTCTCGAACGCCTCGCCCGCCACCGTGGACCGGGAGTATCTCCGCGAATCGATTTTGAGGCCGTACAACCGGCTCAGCACCGGTTACGACAAAACCATGCCCGCCTATGAGGGGCAGATCTCCGAAGAGGACCTGCTGAACCTCATCGCCTATATTCAAGTGCTCGGCTCGACGGCTGCGCCCAATGCGACGGGCCTGACCACTGCCGCAGCGCTGCCCACGGAAAGCTCGAACGCCAATGGCCAAGACATGCTTTCGGTCAACGCTCAACGAGCGGAAAAGGGAAACTTGGACGTCACCCCAACCAACCGAGGGGCCAACCCCTCGGTCAACGCCATCGCCGCTGAAAACAGGAATCGCTAATGAGTGCCGCTACCGCAACAGATACCGTGCCCGTCGAGCCGATCGAAGAAGAGCCGCTGAATTATCTCAACGTCGATCACTCTATCCGGTCGTGGCTGCTGACAGGTGATCACAAGAGGATCGCAGTCCTGTACCTGTTCTCGACGCTGTTCTTCTTCTTCTTGGGGAGCATCTTCGCGGGACTGATTCGCTTCGAGCTCACCTCGCCTGTCGGGCAGATTCTAGAGTCGGACACCTATAACAAGGTCTTTTCCGCCCATGGCGTGATCATGATCTTTTTCTTCCTCGTCGCCGCGATCCCTGCGGTGCTGGGGAATTTCCTTGTGCCGTTGATGATCGGAGCGAGGGACTTGGCGTTTCCACGCCTGAATCTCCTCAGTTGGTACCTGTTCGTCATCGGCGGCTTCCTGATGATCTGCGTCCTGTGCTTCGGCGGAGTCGACGGCGGCTGGACGTTCTATCCGCCGTACTCGAGCCTGTACTCGAACTCACAGGTCACGCTAGCCATCATCGCGGTATTCATCGCAGGCTTCTCGTCGATCACTACGGCGATCAACTTTATCGCGACGATCCACAAAATGCGCTGCCCAGGGATGACCTGGTTCCGGCTGCCGCTCTTCATTTGGTCGATTTACGCCACCAGCTTGATCGTGGTGCTCGGCACTCCCGTCGTCGCAATCACGCTTCTCCTGCTGGTGTTCGAGCGCACTTTCCATCTGCCGGTATTCAGCCCCGAGCTCGGCGGCGACCCGGTGCTCTTCCAGCACCTGTTCTGGTTCTACAGCCACCCTGCCGTCTACATCATGGTTCTGCCAGGGTTTGCGGTGGAGTCGGAGCTGATCGCAAACTTCGCCCGCAAGCGTGTGTTTGGATACCACTTCGTGGCGCTCTCTTCGCTGGCCATCGCGGGCCTCGGCTTCCTGGTTTGGGGCCACCACATGTTCATCTCCAGCGAGTCGATGTACGAAGGCGTCGTCTTCTCGCTGATCAGCTTCTTGGTTGCAATCCCATCGGCCATCAAAGTCTTCAACTGGACCACGACTCTTTACAAGGGCAATATCCGGCTGCAAGCTCCGATGATCTATGGGCTTTGCTTCATCGGGTTGTTCACAATTGGCGGCCTTACCGGTCTGTTCCTCGCTTCGATGGGAACAGACGTCCACCTCACGAACACCTACTTCGTCGTGGCTCACTTTCACTATGTGATGGTGGGCGGCACGATCACGGCGCT
>JAICWL010000019.1 GCA_025934835.1 Fimbriimonadaceae bacterium | reverse complement strand
TCTCGACGGCGTACTCCATCAGGCCCTCCACCCCGCCTTCCCTGCCGAAGCCGCTCTCCCGATATCCGCCGAACCCCACCGAGCCGTCGAACAGATTCGTGCAATTCACCCACACGGTCCCGGCCTTGATGCGCGCCGCGACGTCCAGCGCCCGCCCCAGGCTTTCCGACCAAACGCTCGCGGCCAACCCGTAAACCGTGTTGTTCGCCAGCTCCACAGCTTCCTTTGGCGTCCGGAAGCTCATCGACACCAACACCGGCCCGAAGATCTCCTCCTGCGCCACTCGCGAAGCCGGGCCAACGTTCGAAAGCAACGTCGGCGGGTAGAACCAGCCCTCCTTTGGGCACGACCAGCTAGGCTGGAACAGCTCGGCTCCGTCGCGCGCCCCTTCGTCTACCAGCGCGGAGATCCGCTCGAGCTGCACCGGCGCGATAATCGCCCCAATGTCCACGGCTTTGTCGAGCGGACTGCCGACCCGCAGCTTTTCCATCCGCTCCCTAAGCTTCGCGTGAAGCTTCTTTTCGATGCTCTCCTGCACGAGCAGCCGGGAGCCCGCGCAGCACACCTGCCCCTGGTTGAACCAGATCGCGTCCACGAGCCCCTCCACCGCGCTATCGAGATCGGCATCCTCGAACACCACGAATGGCGACTTCCCCCCGAGCTCCAGCGACAGCTTCTTGGTCGTGCCGGCCGTAGCCATGCGGATAGCACGGCCTACCTCGGTTGAACCTGTGAAAGCGATCTTGTGAATTCCCGGATGATCCACGATCAGCTTGCCGGTTTCCCCGTCACCCGTCACGATATTCACTACACCGTTAGGAATGCCCGCCCGCTGGCAGATCTCCGCGAACAGCAGCGCGGTCAGTGGCGTGTATTCTGCAGGCTTCAGCACCACCGTGTTGCCCCAAGCGAGCGCCGGAGCGATCTTCCAGGCCAGCATCAGCAACGGGAAATTCCAAGGAATGATCTGGCCGCAGACTCCCACCGGCTTCATGCGCGGAAAGTCCCGCTCGACGCTCTCGGCCCAGCCGGCGTGATGGTAGAAGTGCCGCGCCACGAGAGGAATATCGATATCCCGGGTCTCGCGGATCGGCTTTCCATTATCGAGCGATTCCAGCACGGCGAACAGCCGCGAATGCTTCTGCACCTGACGCGCGAGCGCATACAAAACCTTGGCCCGCCCATACCCGCCGAGCGCGAGCCAGTCCTTGCGGGCGCGTTCCGCGGCCGCAACGGCCCGGTCCACGTCGTGGGGCCCAGCCTGACTCACCAGTGCGAGCGGCCCCGCCGTAGCAGGATTGAGTGTCTCGAATTTCTGTCCGGATTCCGCGTCGGCGAACTGTCCGTCGATGAACAATCCGAACGAGCGGCCGTGCGAATCGAGCCACTCATTCGCGAGGTCCGCGCTCTCCGGCGCCGGGCCGTAGCTCATCGACTCGTAGATCTCGCGCACGCCCATGCCGACCATCGTACCGGACGCAGCGTAAGCCAATCTGTGGCGTGTCTCACGCCGCGACTTCAAGGAGAGAATCATGTCTACCGCGACCACTCAATTGCCGAAAACGAAGCTCGGGCGCACAGGCCTCGAAGTAACCCAGCTCGGATACGGCGCCATGGAAATACGCGGCTCCCGAATCTGGGGAGGCCGACCGATCGAAGACTCCGAGGCCGAGCGAATACTGAATGCCGTCCTCGACTCCGGAATTAATTTCATCGATACTGCGAACGACTACGGCCGCAGCGAGGAGTTGATCGGCAAGTACATCGCAGGGCGGCGAAACGAATACGTGCTGGCCACAAAGTGCGGATGCACCGTGGTGCGCAAAGACGACAGCACCGACGAAACGCCCCACGTCTGGACCCGCGACAACCTATTCCGGGGCCTTCACGAGAGCTTGAGCCGCATGAAGACCGACTACGTTGACATCATGCAGCTTCACAACCCGACGGTAGAACAGGTCGAGCGGGGCAACCTCGTGGAGGCGCTCCAGGAAATGAAGCAGCAAGGCAAAGTGCGCTGGATCGGGGTCTCGTCCACCATCCCGCACATCTTCACCTATATCGACTGGGGCGTTTTCGACACCTTCCAAATCCCCTACTCGGCGCTCGAGCGCGAGCATGAGGAGGTCATCACCAGGGCGTCGCAGAGCGGCGCGGGCATTATCGTTCGCGGAGGCGTCGCCAGAGGCGAGCCGGGCCAGGGCCTCGGCAACCAGGACCGATGGAAGGAATGGGAAACAGCGAAGCTCGACGAGCTTCTCGAGCCGGGCGAAAATCGAACCCAGTTCCTACTGCGGTTCACCAACTCGCACCCGGACATGGACACGAATATCGTGGGCACGAAGAGCCCCGAGCACCTTCGCGAGAACATCGAGGCGGCAGCGCGCGGCCCGCTTCCCGCGGACGTGTACGCTCAGGCGAAAGCGCGGCTCGATGCCGTCGAGGCCTCCGCGCTCGGCGCGAACTGAGTCCCGCTACCCAGGGCGGACGCCGAACCCGACGAGCTTGCCCTGGGAGTCCATGATATAAACAACGTCCAAAGTCTGCGAGCCCAGCTTGGCTTTATAAACGCGGGTGCGCCGCTCGCCGTCCTTCTTGTCCTGAGACAGCTCGAACGACGTGAGGCCGCCCGCACCGCCGATTGCGTTCTGCAGGTCGTGAACGTGGCTCGGGAACAGGATTTTTCGGGCACTTTCGGCAAAGTCGCCTGGGTCGAGTTTGCCCTTCAGGGCGTTCTCGAAGATGCCTCTCTGCTTCTCGGTGAGGGCGGGATCGGCATCCTGTGGGGGTGCCGGCTCAGTTACGCGCAAGCTCCGATCCCAAAGCGCGGCGATACTGTGAGCAAGCTTCTCCGCTCCTGCCGGCAACTCGTTAACCAGAACGATGACCGCCAGATCCCTTTCCGGATAGCGCGAGATCATAGCTGAGAACCCGGGGATTGAGCCGCCGTGCTCGATCACCTTGATGCCGTTCGTTTCCCCCAGGCTCCAACCGAATCCGTAGGGTTCTGTCTTGCCGCCCGCGAGCTTGGCGGGCGTCCACATCTGCTCCCAGGAGGCTGGGCTCAGAAGCTTCGGACTGCCCTGAGCCTCGACCCATTTCGCCAGGTCCAACACGTTCGAAACCATGGCTCCCGCGGAAAACGGCCAGAACATGTCCACGTATTCCGCGTTCTTCCATCCGTCGCCAGCCGGCGCATAGCCGCGAGCCCGATGCTTGAGCAGCGTCGAGCTGTCGTTCATGCTCGTGCTGGTCATATCCAGCGGGTCCAGGATCCGCTCCTTCAGCACTTGCGCGTACGGCTTCCCTGTCACCTTTTCGATAATCATCCCAAGCAGAAAGTAGCCGGTGTTGCTGTATTTCCAGCTCGTGCCGGGCTCGAAGTCCAGCTTCTGCTTCGCAACCAGATCGATTAGGTCCTGCTTCGAGCCTGGCTCCCGCATCAATCTGTCGAAGTTCGGCAGCTCGGTGTAGTTCGGAATGCCCGACGTATGATTCAGCAGTTCGCGAAGAGTGACCGCCTTCCAAGCTTTCGGCAGTTCGGGCAGGTAGTCCGCCGCGTGGCGATCGAGCGCAAGCTCGTTCTGCTCGACCAAGATCATAATGAGTGTCGCCGTAAACTGCTTGGTGATGGAGCCGAGCTCGTAGATCGTCTGTGGCGTGGCCGCAACCTCGTTCTCGACGTCGGCGAGCCCGTAGCCGCCCTGGAAATCGATCTTGCCGCCATGAACGATTGCAATGCTGCAGCCGGGAATGTGGCGCGCCTGCATCTCCGGGTGCATAAACGCGTTCACAGGGTCTTGGGCGAGCGCCGCCCCGGCGCAGCACACGAGCAAGCTGGCGATGAGCCATCTCATATGCGCAGTATAAAGAACGCGACCCGAGAGGGCAGCCCAAGGTCCCGGTTGAGCGAAGTCGCCCCAAACCGCCATAATAGAGCCCGAGCGGAGTGGTGTCCGAGTGGTCTAAGGAGCGCGACTGGAAATCGCGTATTCGGTGTTGAGCCGGATCGTGGGTTCGAATCCCACCTACTCCGCCAGCCTGATTTGGGGAATCCTAGTTCACCTTGCGCGCGGGTCCACGGGGCCGGCGCCGGACCTGAGCCTTGAACGTTCACCTGGACCCAACGCGGCAAGAAGCCGCGCGTCGCCGCGAAGTGCTCGCTCAGATCCTCGAGCATGTGCGGAGCGGCCGCACGATCAAGCTCCCCGCTTACGACCCCGAGTTGAGCCGGCCCAGCGACACCTACGCTCTCCAATGGATGGGAATCGAGCCGAACCCCTTCGGCGGACTTGTCGGCCCATACCGCTACCAATTCGAAGGTGAAGACGACTTGCTCCACCTGATGGTGACGCGATCGGATGGCTCCCCGATTTCAGTCGCCGAGGCCCAACAGGTCGCAGGCTTCCTTCTCGATGGCGTGCCTGCGGCGCTCGTGTGGCTCCGGGCCGGCGAGCTCTCGCATCACTTCTATTGCGGCCACGACGAGCTTCTTACCTGCCTGAAGCTGTAGCTACATCTCTCGGCGATATTCCAGCGCGCTGAGCAGCGTGGCCGAATCCGCGTAATCCAGCTCGCCTCCGACGGGCATGCCGTGCGCGAGCCTCGTCACCTTCACCCCGATCGGCTTGAGCAGCTTGGCAAGATACAGCGCGGTCGCATCCCCCTCGATCGTTGGGTTCGTGGCGATGATAATCTCCTGCACCTCGCTTTCCGCCAGCCTGTTCAGAAGCTCTTTGACGCGAAGTTGCTCGGGCCCAACGCCGTCCATGGGAGAGAGCAGCCCGTGCAGCACATGGTAACGCCCCCGGTATTCATGAATGCGCTCCATCGCCGCGATGTCCTTCGGCTCCGCGACGACGCATAGCAGCGCCAGATCGCGTCGAGTGTCTCGGCAAACCTCGCACACTTCATGCTCGGAAATGTTCTGGCACGCACTGCAAAACCGCAGCTTCTGCTTGGCGTGTTGGATCGAATCGGCCAGCCGCGCCGCTTCGTGGTCGGGCACGCGCAGCAGGTGATATGCCAGCCGTTGGGCCGACTTCGGTCCCACTCCGGGCAGCTTTTCGAGCTCGGCGATCAATTCGGCAAGGGGGCGTGCGAAGAGCATAGCGCTAGGGGAAATCAGCCCTTCTTTCTACGTTTGTCCAGTATCGAGTGTTATATTTCCAACCTCTAGACCTAACACTCGATACCAACCTTTCCCCTCAAATTCCCGGAATGTCCGGCAGGTTCGGCATAATGCCCTGAACCTTGGCATTGCGCAAGGCGACCGCCTGCTCGAAGCCGTCTCGGACGATTCCAACGACCAAATCCTCCAGAGCCTCGATGTCGTTCGGGTCGACTACCGCAGGGTCCAAGCCGATTTTCAGCAGCCTGCCCGTGCCGTCGAAGATCGCCTTCACCGGCCCCTTGTCGATAGGAATGCGCACGTTCTCGAGCTCGGCCTCGAGGTCGTGGGCCTTCGCCATCGCGTCCTGCATCTGCTGCATCATGCCGCTGAATCCGCCGCCGCCGAAGTGTTTGGGAAGTTTCATCGTCTCACCGTTGCGCGATCGAGGAGCTCTACGCCGGATCGTTCGCGGCGAAAACCTCACGCGCGATCTGGTCGAGCCGCTGCCCCTCAGCGGGCAATTCTACCGCTACAGCCTCCTCGGGCTTACCGTTCTTGGGCCGCAACCTGAATTGTACCGACCAGCCGGCGCCGCCGTGCTCTTCGACAAGCTTGCGGATATGGGTGATGCGCTTCGGGTTCTCCGTAAACCAATCCAGGTCCATCTGCCGCGGCAGTTCGATCACCAGCGTGGTGCCGTCGAGCGAATGGAACACGCCCTCACGGGCTTTTCGCGTCAGCGCAGGGACATTCTCGCCGTCGATCGGAAGCGACGACAGCACCCGGGCCCACACGCCCGACGGCCCTTCGGTGTCCTGATTCGGTGCAGGTGCGACCTTCGGCGTAGCCGATTGTTGCTGCCCCGACACAGTTGACGTTGGCGCTTCGGCCACCCGCTTCGGCTTCGCCGGGGCAGGGGCAGGAACAGGGGTCGGCTCGGGGGCCCTCAAAGAAATCCGAATAAGCTCCGACTCCAGCCACAGACGCGGAAGGCTCACATCGCGGATCAAACGGTGCGCCTCTGCCAGGCTTCCCCGCTTTTCCAGCACGAAATCCCGGCCCAAAACCGCGGCCAGCTCATGCAGCGAAGCCTCGCGGGAAGCGTCCTCGCCCGATTCGCCGTCGAGCTGGAAAGACGCCCGCGTTAGATCGGAAAGCCGATGGAGCATCGATTCCAGTAGAGCGCGCGGATCGCGCCCTCGGCGTGAAACCTCTTCCGCTACCGCCAAAATCTTCGGCACGTCCTGGGCGCTCATCGCCTGTAGCAGCGCGTCGACGGTGTCCTCGGGCACTAGGCCAAGCTGGTCATACACCTGCTCGAGGGTGATCGCGCCTTCGCTCGTGAGGATCGCCTGCTCCAGCAGCGTAAGGGCGTCGCGGTATCCGCCGTCTGCCATCCGCGCGATCGCGGAAATAGCTTGCGGCTCGGCCGTCACGCCCTCGGCGTTCGCCACGAAGTTCAGCCGCTCGATCAGGTCTCGCATGCTGCCGCGATGAAACTCGAACTTCTGGCATCGCGAGCGGATTGTGGGAGGGACCTTGTTGTACTCGGTCGTGGCCAGGATGAAAATGATGTGGGGCGGTGGCTCTTCGATCGTCTTCAGCAGCGCGTCGAAAGCCTTGCCGGAGAGGTCGTGGACTTCGTCGATGATGAACACCTTGTATCGCGCCACCATCGGCCGATACTCCGACACCTCGACGATCTTCTCTCGGATGTTGTCCACGCCCGATTCGCTCGCAGCGTCCATCTCCAGCACGTCGATGAAGCTGCCTTCACTGATCTCTTTGCAGATCATGCATTCGTTGTCCGGCTCGGCGGAGGGGCCGTTCTCGCAGCATAACGCTTTGGCTAGCAGCCTCGCGGTGGAAGTCTTGCCAGTTCCACGTGGGCCGGTGAACAGATAGCTGTGGGCGATCCGCCCGGAGGCGATGGCGTTCTGGAGCGTGCGGACGACATGGTCCTGCCCGATCAGGTCTCCGAAGGTTTGACTTCGATACTTGCGGTAGAGCGAGAGGTAAGCCACGAGCGATCTTCGGCAGGGGGCTCCAGCGGGCGCCACCCTGAAGAAATACCGGGAATGGTGCGTCGCACAGAGAATCGGTGTACCGTTGCTGCCTTCCGGCCCTGGCGGGGTTCGTCGACCTGCTGCCGCGCAGTTCCCGGCACTCTTATTCTACTCGCGGGAGGGGGCAACCGGTTCGCGTCCCAAGGCCCCCGGACACATGAAAAAGCCGCGCCCTTTAGGGGCGCGGCCGTGACGTGGTGTCTCGGACAAATTAGCGTCTGCGACGCAGCACAAATGCAACGCCTAGGCCCAAACAGGCAAGGCTCGCAGGCTCGGGGACGGGCGTCAGTTCCCCGACCACTGTGGTATACGAGCTAACCTTGGTGTTCGCGTCGTACGAGGCGCTCCAAGTGCCGCTGCCCTGCAAATTGGCGAATGCGCCGGTGCCGCCCGTGTAAGTCCAGTTTCCGCTGGTGGACGACGTGTTCGGTCCCAAAACGAAGCCGGCAATCGTCAAATCGAATTGAAAACTGTCGACGCCGTTCGTGTACCCCGCGCTGCCGGTCAGCAGCACCTCGTCGCCGGTGAAGTGGAACTGCGTCAGCGCCGGTGTCGAGACCGTCGACGTTTGCAGAATTACAGTCTCGGCGGTCGTGTAGATCGGAGGTGTGTTTACGAAGGTTCCGGAAGATATCAGGTCGATGCTGAACGCGCTTGCCGCGGCTGCGGTCGCGAGCATCATTCCTGCGCCGACAGCCCGCAGTGCGAAGTTTCTTGTAACCATATTTAGCAGTCCTCTCCAAAAAACCGGGGAATCCCCCAGAACAATGCCAGTCTAGCAGCAATACTTGGATTTAGCCAATTAGTGCAGATAACCTGGTATTTCCACCGGTCATAAAACAAAAGGCCGCCGGCTCATGAAAAGCCGACGGCCCCTTGTCTCTTTGCTTGAACCGGCTACTTGCCGCTCGCACGCAGAGAAGGAATGTCCAGAAGGATCTGGTCCTGATTGTAGTCCTGCTTGGTCTCCACGTAGTTCGGCGTCTTGAATACCGGGTGCTTGTCCTGGTACTGCCCATGCAGCAAGATCGCGTCGCGGGGGACTTCCATCGCGTAATAGATGCACTTCTGTCCGGGGCGAACCTTGTCGTTCAGGAAGTGCTTGTCCGTCATGCCCTCGCCGTTCCAACCGAACTTGTCCTGAATGTGGGGCGGCGCGCTGCGCGGATTGTAATAGAACTCGATCAGATACTTGTCCGACGTGAACGGGTACATCGGCGGGTCCTTGCTCATGTCAATCTTCTTGTTGAACCGAGTGTTCTTGACGAAGAGTTGATCCTGCATGAACGTTTTGTCTCGCGGCGGATCTAGGTTCACGTCGTTTGAGAAGTCCCAGTCCATGCCCGCGGGGCGGCCGATGTTCTTGGTGACACCGTGATCCACAACCGTGTAGTCCTTGTCCCGCAACACGATTCTGACGCGGGTGCCGACCGGGCGCACGTTCCAAGTGCCTTCCACTCGAAGTACCATCGGTTCGAGCACCGTCACCTTGGCGCTGAAGCCAACGTCGAACGGCGGGCTGATGTCGTACTTGGCGGTGGAACGGCCGGCCTTCTCGGCCACGTAGCCGCGCTGCACCATTCGAACCAGCATCGTGTCGATGTTGTTCTCCAGGGTGTCTCGGTTCTGCTTGTTGCCGGACGCCCCGTCTTCCTCGACGCGCTTAAGCGCGTCGTCGTACAGCTTGAATCCCATGTTCAGCGCATCGTCGATTTGGAAGTTGCGCTGGTACGCCATCATCAGCAGATTCTTTCGAGCCGGGATCATATCCGGCCGCTGCTGCGCCTCGATGAAGTACTTGACCGCCTCGGGGTAGTCGTCGTCGATCTTGTGGTACCACATCCACCCCGTTTCGAAGAACATCTCGTACGTCTCGGGGTTCTGTCGGCAGCCTTCCTTGCCTAGGGCGAGCGCCGACGGGATGTAGCGCCTGTCCGAGCGCTGCTCCTCGTCCGTGAAGTTGTAGCCGATGTGCCACATTCCCGTGGCGTACACGTCGATCTGCTGCGGGTCTAGGAGCGTCACGAGCCGGATGATCGGCAGGATCGCGTCGTAATTGCCGGTGTCGAAAAACGCGTCGGCACGAACCCAGAGGATTCCCGCCAGCATCTCGCGGAAGCCCGCCAGAGCGAACATCATCTGCTGCGGGTCGAGACTCGTGTTGATCTGCGTTCGGCTCTTGTTGTAGTCCCGCGTCCACGTCGGATAGATCGCCAATCGCTGGAGGAGTCCCGCACAGAGCAGGAAGAAAACTCCGACTCCGATGAGGTTCGATTTGTTATTTCGTCTCACCGCTCAGACCTCCCTTCGATCGAAAATCAGGATGCCGGCCACGAGGAGGATTCCAATATAGAACAGGCCGTAGAAGGTGACTTCCAAGTAGTACCGGCTCTCGTTTTGGATGACCTGCGTGGGGTTGATGATCGGGTTCTGGACGTTGTAATTTGCGAAGTTCGGCAGGATAGTGTTCACGATCCCCGCGAACGCCTTGGTCACAGGGTGTGTGCCCTGATTCTCCTGCAGCGTCTGGAAGAACGGGTTGAACAGCGAGCCTAAAAGGTACATGCCTCCGGTGAGGAAGAAGTTCACGAGCGGCGCTACGAACGTCGAGAAGAAGATCGCAACGGCCGCCAGAAGGCTCATCTGCACGAAGTACATCGTGGGCGCCTTCACCATCGCGCCGACCGCGGCAAGGCTCTGGTCGCTTGCCTGAAGCCAGAACACGAACACCAGCACGGCGGTCATCAGGGCCATCATCAGGCCGAGCGAGAACACCGCGCCGAGGTACTTGCCGATCAAGAACTGCCAGCGCTGCACAGGCTTGGACAGGATCGTATAGATCGTCCGGCGCTCGATCTCGTTCGGGATCATATACACGGTCAGAACGATCGCGATGACCGCGCTCGTGAGCTGGATGATGCCGAGCATCATGCCGCGAAGAACAACCGTCTCGGACCGGGCCGAAAGCACGCCGAGACCCGGCGCTACGACGAGAAAGAGCACGCCGATCAGCAGGATGATCAGCAGAACGCGCCTGCGGATCGCCTCACCGACCGTGGTGGTGGCAATCGAAAGTATTTGTCTCACTTGACGATTTCCTCCGCGACTGCGGGGGGAACGGAAGGCTTGCCGCCAAGTGCCGGGTTCGTAACCGTCTCGACGAAGAGATCTTCGAGCCGTTTGCGGCGGGGTACGACGCTGATCACAGTTCCCTTCCTATTGCGAACCGCGTCGATGATGCCGTTCGGATCCTGCTCTTCCGGCATATCCATGAGAACTCCCACGGGCAAACCGCGAATGTTCGAATCCGGAATGTTGAGACCCTTGAGGAACGCTTCGTCCACACCGCCGACCGTGATCTCGATCCTGCCGCCATGCAGCAGCTCGGTCAATTTGCCTTGCCGCTCGATGATTCCTTTATTGATAATCGCGACGCGATCGCAGATCAGCTCGACCTCGCTCAGCTCGTGGCTGGAGATGAACACGGTTCGTCCCTCGTCCCGGAAGCTCAGGATCAGGTCCCGGATCTCGCGGTGAGCGATCGGGTCCAGGCCGCCGGTGGGCTCGTCGAGGAACAAAAGCTTCGGGTCGTTCAACAGGCTTTGGGCCAGACCTACGCGCTGCTGCATTCCCTTCGAATACTGCGAGATCGTCTTGGTCATGTCCCGGTGCAGATTGACCTTTTCGAGAAGGGCACGATATTTGGCCTCGTCGTAAATGCCGAACAGCGAGCCGTAGAACTTGAGAAGCTCCAGGCCAGTCATATGCTCGTAGTAGTACGGCCTCTCGGGAAGGTAGCTGATGAGACGGTGAACGGCCATGTCGCCGATCTCCTTGCCGAGGACAAATCCCTCGCCGGAGGTCGGATAGATGATCCCAAGGAGCATCTTGATGGTCGTTGTCTTGCCTGCGCCGTTGGGACCGAGAAAACCGAAGATTTCCCCCTCTTCCACGTGCAGGTCGAGGTTGTCGACGACGTTGATATTCCCGGCGGCGCGGGATTTGTAGCTTTTTGTTAGCTGCTTTGTTTCAATGGCGGCGGCCAATGGCTGCACACCTCCCTATGTTGAGTCGAGGAGTATACCTGCGAGCATGAACCGAGCCGGAACGCGAATCAGGTTCAAATCCCGTTAGAAATACCACCGGTAAGAGTTACAGTACAGCAAACCGCTCACGACAAAAGCTGCAAATCAATAGCTCTATTGCGTAAACAAACGCAACAACGCTCGTAGCCTCTCTTTTACGGTCTGTGCCTATAATCCAACAACAGCCAAGGCGCCGAAGTTCTCGCACCGCGTGAAAAATCGCAGGTTCAAGGAAGAACCAGGTCTTGGTGGAAGCCTCGCGGGAACGTGCTTTGCTCTCCTTTCAGCGTTCCCGCGTTTTTTTGTGCCAAGTTTTCCACCGCCTAAACCGATTTGGCCGCTTCGATAAAGGCTTTCACCTTATCCCGATCCTTAATTCCTCCCTCGCTTTC
The DNA here is from genome assembly GCA_025934835.1 of Fimbriimonadaceae bacterium. Taxonomy (GTDB): domain Bacteria; phylum Armatimonadota; class Fimbriimonadia; order Fimbriimonadales; family Fimbriimonadaceae; genus Fimbriimonas. The sequence continues at coordinate 31,687 of JAICWL010000019.1, read as the reverse complement.
CACCCCGCTGCTCACGTCCACCGCAAAAGGCCGAACGATCGAGATCGCTTGTCGCACGTTCTCTGGGTCGAGCCCGCCGGCAAGGATGATCGGGATATGCGACTCTTGAACGATCTCCGCTGCCTGGTCCCAGTCCACCGTATGCCCGGTGCCGCCCCACTGACCCTCGCGGTAAGCGTCCAGTAAGATTGCGGAAGCGTGGATCAAGGTGTCGGTGATGTCCTTCGCCCGCTGCCCCGGTCGCAGCCGCACAACGTGGATGCGCTTTGGCGAGGGCTCGGGAAACATCTGCCATTCGACACCCTGCACGACGTCGAACAACCCCTTGTGGACGGCGCGGTCGACCTTGCCGAATACGGCTATCTTCGGCGGAATCGGCGGCAGAGCCGAAATCCACTTCAGTTCCCGGTCGCCGATGTATCGCGTGCTCGACCGCTCGAAAACAAAGCCCAGGGCATCCGCGCCGCACTCGATGGCCCATTCGGCGTCCTCGGCGCGGGTGATCCCGCAAATCTTGACCCGCGTCACCATCCCGTTACTTCTCGCACCTTGGCTTCGACGTCCGGGGCGGCGCAAAACGACGTGCCGATTAGCACGGCCTTCGCGCCCGCGTTGCGCGCACGGTCGATATCCGCCCGCGTTTCGAGCGCACTCTCGCTCACCATAAAGGCGCGCGGCGCAACCATTGGCCCCAGCCGCTCCGTCACCGAGATATCGGTGCTCAAGTCCTTCAAGTCTCTGTTATTGACGCCGATCAGCTCGCTCCGCGCGGCAAGCGCCAAATTGGCCTCGGCCTCGTTGTGCACCTCCACGAGGCTGTCCATCCCCATCTCGGTTGCAAGCCCCATCAGCTCGGTTAGTTGCGCTCCTTCAAGCGCGGCAACGATGAGCAGCACGGCGTCCGCGCCCCAAGCGCGAGCCTCATAAATTTGATAAGGGTCGTCGATGAAATCCTTGCGAAGGCAAGGAAGCGTCGCCGCTTCCTTGGCAATGGCGATGTTCTGCGGCGACCCGCCGAAAAAGTGTCGATCGGTAAGCACGCTCAATGCCGACGCGCCGGAGCGCTCGTATGCCCGCGCAATCTCCGCCGGATCGAAGTTCTCCCGGATGACCCCTTGCGAAGGACTCGCACGCTTGATCTCGGCGATCAGGGCGATATCCCTGGGCGCCGCTTTGAGCGCCTCCAAGAAAGGAAGCGTAGGCGGAAGCCCCTTTACGATAGAGATCAGGTCCCGCTGAGATATCTCCCCCCGCGCCTCCTTCACTTCCTCGTGCTTGCGCTCGAATATCTGATGTAGAACGCTCACTTCCCGGCACCGGCTTGGACCAACGAATCCAACTTGGCCAGCGCGAGCCCGGAGGAGATCGCGTCTTTGGCCCTCTCGACCGCCTGCTTCAAATCCTCGTCGAGGCCCGCGATCCAAATGGCTGCCGCGGCGCTCGGAAGTATCGCCAGCATGCGCATCGGGTCCCTTCCGGAAACTGCGTCACGGAGTATCCGCGCGTTGTCCTCTTTCGTGGCGCCCGGCGCTAGTGCCTGCTCGTCGAGAGGCTCCAGGCCGAAATCGGCCGGCGACCATTTGCCCGTCGAAACCTTGCCGTCCCATACCTTCACATATTCGGTGGTGGTCACCGGCGAAATCTCGTCCAATCCGTCGTCGCCGTGGACGATCACCGCGCGCTCGCATCCCAGCTCCCGAAGGGCTTCGCCCATGCTGCGCATAAGACCCGGATCGTAAACGCCGATGAGTTGCCTGCGCGCCCCTGCCGGGTTCGCCAAGGGCCCGAGTTGGTTGAAAACCGTTCTCACCATGAGCTCCTTGCGCGCCTTGCCCACGTGCGCCATGGCCGGATGGTGAGCGGGCGCGAACAAGAAAACGATGCGATCGCGATCGAGCCTCGCACGCAGATCCTCCTGCTCGCCGCCGATCTTCAGCCCGAGCGCCTCGAGCACGTCCGCGCTGCCACACTGACTCGTCACCGCGCGGTTGCCGTGCTTCGCGATCCGTGCTCCAGCGGCGGCCGCCACAATGGCGGCAGCGGTCGAAATGTTGAACGAAGGGCAGCCGCCCCCCGTGCCGCACGTGTCCACAAGGTCGATGTACGGGTGCTCGAGCATGAAGGCGCGCTCACGCAAAACCGAAGCGAACGCCGCAAGCTCGCGAGTGGTGCATCCTTTGATGCGCAGACCGAGCAACGCGCCGCCGATTTGAGCCTCGGTGGCTTCGCCACTGGTCATGTAGCGCATCAACTCGCGGGCCTGTTCTTGCGAGAGGTCCTTGCGCTCCAAGAGAGGCTGGATCATTTCCGGAAAGGTCATCGACAATTCGATACATGATGACCGATGCCCAACCCCCCGGAGCGACCAGTCCACTCCGCTGCCTTTAACACTAAGATTAAGACCGAGACTGTGACCACCTCACCACCCGGTAGAATCCAACCATGGAGACCGCCTACATCGGCATCCTGGAGCTAATCGGGCTGGCCGCGATCATTTGCGGAGTGATGGTCACCGGAAGCTGGCTTCTCGGTCCCAAGAAGGTCACCCCCTACAAGTCGTCGCCCTACGAATGCGGCGTCGCTCCCGCGGGAGACGCCCACGAGCGGTTCCCAATCAAGTTCTATCTGCTCGCGATCGTATTCATCCTGTTCGATATCGAGGTCGTGTTCCTCTGGAGCTGGATGACCGTGTTCAAATCGTCCGGGCAGGACTTCATGGTGTTCAGCTTCTTCGAGTTTCTCACCTATATGCTCACCTGGATCCTCGGCTACGCCTACGCCATCAGAGTCGGCGCAACCGATTGGGACGAAACGACCACGCTCGCTCCCGAAAAGCTTGGGGCGCCGGCCGCAAGCGAGATGACCGCCGAAGCGCTGAGCCTCGAGCCCGCTACCGGAGGCGTGAAGTAATGGCAGCCCCGACCGCCGCCGACGAGCGCGCCGAAGTCCAAAAGCTGCGCGCCGCGCTTCCACAGGGCATCGTCAAGGTCAAGGACTTCCGGGACGAAACCTACGTGTGCCTCGGCAAAGACGACATCGTTGAAGCCGCCACTCTTCTTCGCGACGACCCGGACCTGGCGTACACGTATTTCGTCGAATGCCTCGGAGTCGATTACAGCGCCTGGGAACACGAAAGAGATCTCCCCGGCAGGTTCGAGGTGGTCTACAACCTGTTCTCCATCAAAAACGGCTCCCGAATCTTTCTCAAAGTCTCCGCCGACGACGGCGAGGCGATTCCAACGCTTGTCGGCGTCTTCCCCGGGGCCGAATATCCCGAGCGCGAAATTCGCGATTTGTTCGGGATCCCGTTCGAAGGCAACGATCCCTACCCGGGCCAGCGCTTCCTCTTGCCAGACGACTGGATCGGGTACCCACTTCGGAAGGAGTATCCGCTGGGCGGAGACGACGTGCTCTTCGACCTGGGCCAGCGCGGCCCGGCGGTTGAAGACGTGTCGATGCCGCACGCCGGCGAGAGCTTCGAAGGCAAAACCGGATCGGAAGACGTCAGCGGCCGCTAGGTACGCAGATTTGAACCCACATTAGGGGATGCGCGCGCCGCGTGCTCCCAACGTTTCAACGCGCGCTCTAGAAAGCGCTCGCGTTTCGTGAAATGATGGTTTATACTGAGTTTTATCATTGCGCGAGCAATTTGCCTGCGCATGTGGTGTGCGCTCCGTTGGCTCACGACCCGCGGGAGCGTGCATATTCGGTTGTACATTGTGGTTAGCAAATGGCACGAATTTTGCAGCGCGAGATCCGCGCGGCAAAACTCGCGCACACAGTAATCATTTATAGGAGCCAGTACGCATATGAAATCATCTCGAGCCTTTACGCTCATTGAGCTTCTTGTTGTGATCGCCATTATCGCGATCCTTGCCGCTATTCTCTTCCCGGTCTTCGCCCAAGCGAAGGATTCGGCCAAGAACACCGCTCTTCTGTCCAACGTGAAGCAGGCCGGCCTCGGCCAGCTCATGTATTCGGCCGACTACGACGATCTCTTCCCGCTTAGCGAAGGGTCCGACGCCAACAGCTACGGCATGTGGCAGGACTACGTTCAGCCATATACGAAGAACTACGACCTTCTTCTGAACCCGAAGCGGACTCCTCCGCACGGCGACGCCGTCCACATCGCCTGGCAGCGCACCCAGTATCTGGGATGCTTCCCTGTGGCGCGGATCAACTCCGACGCAACAGTGCGGGGGCAGGGGTACTACACCTATCAGCAGTCCGTCATCACCCAGGGGCACCTGGTGAAGTTCGACGGCCTCTATGGACATGGTGGACCGACCGATCAGTGGTACGGCCAAGTCGCTGGGGCGTCACTCTCGCAGAGCAACATCGCTCAGGTCGCGGACACGGTTCTTCTCGACGAATCCTCGAACTGGGATAACTGGTGGAGCTTCGGTACCGGCGGAACTTCCTACGCGTTCTACTACGCGGTGCAGTGGACTCCGGCCGAGTGGAGCTCGTACGGCTCAGAGTGGGGCTATGCCGGTCCGACGGCGACCACCCGCCCGGTCTCCGGCGATCGCACTGGAATCGACGTCAACCCGAAGATCACGAACGGTCTCTCGACGACGGTTCTGGCGGACGGCCATGCTAAGGCGCTCGACTTCCGAGGCGAGTTGATGAAGCAGGTCCAGCTTGGTGACGGTTCGTACGTCCTGAAGCACTGGTGGCCCCAGGGATACTGATGCGTCGACTTGCGGTCACGATCGGCATCGTATCTCTAATCGCTCTGCTGGCCGGATGCGGCCAGCAGCAGGCATCCGACCCTGCACTGAACGTGGCACGGCCCAAGGGCGCCACACGTCCGGCAGCCCCCGGAGCGGCGGGCGGTCCCGCGCCGAGTAAGCCGGCAGGTGGGGGTACGGCCTCTGCTTCTGAAGCGACTCCATAAGGTCGTTTCCTTAGCTCAGAGTGCGCTTGGTGTTGCAAGAACGCCAAGCGCACTTCATCTATTGACCCGCTCGTTGCAAGGTTCACTTGTACTGGACCCTGGCATTGCGCATGTAAACTCCTCGCGCATAATCTGCGCGACGCCTTCCTTGGCTCCCAGCGCGAGGGCGGGTCTCGCATCCTTTCGTTACATCGAGTGACCGATAGGCATGAAACTTACCGCTTGGTTTTGGGGCGATGAGAAGCTCCCGCCAACGGGAATCATCGATAGCAGCCGGCACGCCGGTCGGCTAGATGTGCCCGCTTTCCCTCGGGGGCAGCAGCCTCGGCCTTATCGACGGTTGATGTCAGCCCGACCGGGCCCCTAGGCCAGTTCACGCGCGGGCCATCCGTCCGCGCTCCCCGCCCAAAGGTATCCTTGATCTCGGCCAGCGATGAATCAGCAAACCTTCATGCCCTCCACCGAAACGGTCTTCGAGAAGACCGGCGAGAACACCATGGTCGTGAACATGGGGCCGCAGCACCCATCGACCCACGGGGTTCTGAGAGTGATCTGCGAGCTAGAAGGCGAAGTCATCGTCAAATGTCAGTGCGTCATCGGCTACCTCCACACCGGTATGGAGAAGGAGGCCGAATACCAGCAGTACAACAAATGCGTGGTCATGACCGACCGCATGGACTACCTGAATGCGAACGGCAACAACCTCGCCCACGCGCTCGCGGTAGAAAAGCTGCTTGGCATCGAAATCCCCCGACGTGGAAGCTACCTACGCGTCATCTTGGCCGAGCTTTCGCGTATCGCCAGCCACTCGGTGTGGCTCGGCACTCATGGCCTCGACCTCGGCGCCATGACCCCGTTCTTCTACATCATGCAGCAGCGCGAATACATCCTCGATCTGTTCGAGATGTTCGCGGGCGTGCGCATGATGCCAAGCTGGATCGTTCCCGGCGGTCTGCGGGGAGACATTCCAAGCGGGTTCGACGCCAAACTGCGTAAATTCCTCGACGAATTCCCCGGCGAGCTCGAAATCGTCGAGAATCTGCTGGTCGAAAACCCGATCTGGAAGGAGCGCACCTACGATGTCGGCGTGATGAGCGTCGAACAGGCCCTGGGGCTCGGCTGCAGCGGCCCGATCTTGCGCGGTAGCGGCCTCGCATTCGACATGCGCAAAGCCACGTCCTACTGCTGTTACGACGAGTTCGATTTTGGAATTCCCGTCGGCAAGAAGGGCGATGTGTTCGATCGCTTCCTGGTCCGCATCGCGGAGATGAAGGAAAGCTGCAAAATAATTCGCCAGGCTCTGGATGGGCTGCCAGAGGGTCCTTGGAACTCGAGCGACCGCAAGGTGGTACCGCCGCCGCGCACAGAGCTCGACAATTCGATGGAGTCGCTCATCCACCACTTCAAGCAGTGGACTGAAGGCTACCATCCCCCGGTCGGCGAGGCTTACGCCGCCGTCGAAGGCTCGAAGGGCGAGCTTGGTTTCTACATCGTCAGCGACGGCTCGAACCGCCCATACCGCTGGCACGAGCGCCCCAGCAGTCTTATGAACCTGAAAGCCCTCGAGGTGCTCGCGATCGGCCGCCTCATTGCCGACGTCATCGCCATCATCGGCTCGATAGACATCGTGCTAGGCGAAATCGACCGCTAGGCTTACGCACCGCGCTCCAAAATCGCATATCCGTAAGCAGGCAGCCGAAGAACGTCTCCGGCGACCGAGACCCCATCGCTTTTCACTAGCCAATGAGCGACTCTGTCGGCCAACCGCGTGCTAGCAACCTTTCCTCCGGTATTTGCCAACACGAGCACCCGGCGCCGAGCCGCCGTCCGCTCATAGCACAGGATCGGGCCGCGCGGCGCCAACACGCGTAACGCGCCCGACGAAAGTGCCGGCTCCCGCTTGCGAAGCGCGATCAGCCTCCGGTAAGTCTCGAGAAGCGAGCCGGAACGGCCCCTCTCCTCCTCCACCGAAATGCCGTCGTGGTCCTTCGAGTACACCGGCAGCGCCCAGGGACCCGAACCCTTGTACCAAACAGCCGTGCCCCGAGCGCCGAGCGTGCTCGACCACCGCATCGCCAGTCGGTCCGGAATGTCGTTGCCGTCGCTTTTCCAATCCCCTTTCATCCCTTTCATCCCGATCTCTTGACCGTAGTAGATCGAGGGAGTGAACGGCTGGGTCAGCAGTAGCGCAGCGCCTAGCCGAAGCACCCGCGGGTCGCCATTCACCTTGCTCGCGAACCGCTCGGTGTCGTGATTCTCCAAAAACGTGATCTGCGTTTTCGGCGCTTTGGTAGCCGCAATAGCTCCCTTAAGCGCCGCACCGATCTTGCTCGGGTCCAGCGACAATATGGCGGACTGCAACCCGAAAGCAAACACTGCGTTCATGTCGCGCATCGCGAGAATGTTCGCGCCTGAGCTCCAGTCCGCCTGCTCTCCCATGAAAAACAGTCCTGGATGCGCCGCACGCAAACCCGCGAGAATGGGTGTCCAAAAGCGGCTCAGCAAACGGGTCTTCACGTGCTTCCACTCGAAGTCGTCCATCATGTGGTCGAGGCGGAACCCGTCCACGCCCAGGCGCCAGTTCCCGCCTGGAGCGGCCCAATACCGAAACGCCCGAAGCACTCCACGTCGCGCAACGGGGTTCAGAGGGTCGATCGGTTCGAAGCGAATGATCTGCTTGTCCCACCACATCGCGTCGAGGTTTGGCCAGTACGCTCCGCCCGGCCACAGCAGATTCCCGGTTCCTTGCTTCCAAGCCTTGTACCAAGGGTGCTTGTCCGCCACATACTGAAACTCGGCATCCAGAATCACCTTCATGCCGCGACGGTGCGCCGCGCCGATCAGGTGGAAGAAATCCGAGTTCGTTCCAAACTCCGGGTCGACCTTGTACCAATCGTCGGCGAAGTAGTTGTGGTAAGTGCGGCTGGCGACGATCGGATTGATGAGAAGGGCCGTAACCCCGAGGCGCTGCAGGTAAGGAAGCTCCGATTCGATCCCTTTCAGATCGCCGATCCGATCGCCGTTCGAATCCCGAAAGCTCCGGGGAAAGATTTGGTAGAAAACCTCGCGCCGCCAATCGGTCGCATGCGACACGCACATCCCCGAAATAAGGGCCCCGATACCGAGCGCGAGCGGTTTCAGCGCAAGACTCATGAGCTAAGACCACAGTATGTCCGGCATGGTCTACGCTTACTTCGACATGCCCGAGCTGCCGGACATCGAGTTGTACGTAACACGGCTCGCGGAGCGCCTGCTCGGCGAAAAGCTCGTGTCGATGCGCATTTTCAGCCCATTCGTGCTCCGCTCGGTGGGCGTGCTCCCCACGGACTTCACGGGACTCCGAGTCATCTCGGTGAGCCGGATAGGCAAGCGCCTGGTGGTCGGCTTCGAAGAAGAGCTGTTCGTTGTTATCCACCTCATGATCGCGGGACGCCTGCAATGGCAAAGCCCGCCGCCGCCGGAGAAGAGGGCCTGGGGCAAGGTCCTGCTCGCCTGTTGGCGGTTCGACCGTGGACAGCTCGGCCTCGTCGAGATGTCGCCCAAAAAGCGCGCCTCGGTGCACCTTGTCCGGGGCGAAGCGAACCTCGGCAGCCAATCTCGCGGTGGCCTGAATGTATTCGAGGCGACGCCCGGGGAATTCCGGCAGCGGCTGACGCGCGAAAACAGAACGCTCAAGCGGGCGCTTACGAATCCGGCCGCCTTCGACGGCATTGGCAACGCCTACTCGGATGAGATCCTGTTCCACGCACGACTCTCGCCGGTGCGCCTCACCAGCGCCCTAAGCGCCGACGAAGTCGAGCGCTTGCGAATCGCCGCGATCGATACCCTCGCCGAGTGGCGCGAAAAGCTGCTCGAGCTTGTCCCTAATTTCCCCCGCCCAGCCGACATAACGGCGTTCCGACCCGAATTCTGCGTCCACGGCCGCTTCGGCAAGCCGTGCAGGGTCTGCGGCGCGCCGGTGCAGCACATCGTTTACGCCGAGAACGAGACCAACTACTGCGCGAACTGTCAAAACGAGGGCCGCCTCCTGGCCGATCGAAGCCTTTCGCGGCTCCTCAAGAGCGACTGGCCCAAAACGCTGGAAGCAATGGTCGAGGGTCAAGATTCTCCGCCGTTGGGGGTCGAGGGGCGCGGACAAGCTCGGGCCTAGGGTCCTCGTCTTCGGCCGAGAGCAGCACGGTAGAGTGCAAATGTGGCTCTCGATGGAAGGCTTTGCCACCCATGCCAAGGGGCAAGGTGGGCATTCTATTGGGCGGAAAGTGGAATTGGGTCCAACTGCATCCGTTAGCTTCGTGAAAGAGCGGGTTGCTCCGAAAAGCCCGAGTTATCCGCTCGTTCTGCGGTTCGGCTCGATGATCGTTCCCTGCCGCTACGACGCGAGAACGAGCCTGCTCGCAACCGGCATGCTCGGCAAGGAGTCGCTCGGAAGACCCAGCCCTAGCCTGGCAAAGGCGCTCAAGACGTTGAAGTAGCGCTCCGCCAGGCCCTGATACAATATTCGCATTGTGAATTTGGAGCACCTTCGCGCTTGGAGGTTTTCCAGGCAGGGATTGCCATGCGCCATGGCGGATTGGAAGCCCGAAGATGTGCTCGAAAAGACCGGATGGGCCCGTTCGGTAGGCGGCGTCAACCCGTACGTCACGCTCTTCGCCCGCGCGGGAACGACGCGCGAGGAAGCAGACGCCGCGGCGCGGGATATCCGCATCCATGAGCTACCTGCGGCGCGAGGCTGCACCTACGTTCTTCCCGCCGTGGACTTCGCGCTCGGGCTCCGCGTGGGCCAAAGCGCCGCCGAGGTGCCGATGGCGACGGCGCGCAAGTATCTCGGAGTGACAGACGCGGAGATCGACGCTCTATGCGCGAAAGTTCTGGACCTGCTCCGGGCCGGCCCGCTCGACCCTGCAGGCATGAAAGCCCCGCTGGGCGACGCTGCTCGGAACCTAGGCGACGAGGGCAAGAAGCGCGGTCAGAGCACGACGCTGCCGCTCGCGCTCGGCCGGCTCCAGGCGTCTGGGCACATCCGCCGGGTGCCGGTGAACGGAAGGCTCGATCATCAGCGGTACGCGTACGCTCTGTGGCTTGATTCTCCCGCCGAAAACCGCCAACTGAGCGATGAAGAGGCGTTCACCGAACTGGCAAGCCGGTTCTTCCGATGGGTGGGGCCGGCATCCCTCGCAAACTTCCAATTCTTCTCGGGGCTCGGAGTTAAGGCGGCGAAAGCTGCCGCGAACCCGCTCGGGCTCCTGCCGGTCGAGCCGGGAAGCGAGCTGCTTCTTCTGCCGGAGGATGTCGATGCCTTCCATGCATATCGAGCGCCGAACGAGCCCCGGTACGCGCTGCTGAGTAGCCTCGACGCCCTGTTCGCCCATCGTCGCGATGTCCGGTCGTTCCTCGACGACTCCGACGCCGGCCGCAAAATGCAGGGCGATAAATCGATCTACGAGCTCGGCGGCGTGCAGGACCTTTCGAGCAACGCGATCGTCGATCGTGGCAGAATCATCGGCCTTTGGGAGTACGATCCTTTCGTAGACGGCATCGCGTGGAAAAGTTGGATTGAGCCGGACGAAGCGCTGAAGCGCGAGGTCGCGAAGACGGAAGAGTTTGTTCGCGACCACCTCGGAGACGCTCGGACGTTCAGCCTGGATTCACCCGAGAGCCGGAAGCCTAAGATCGCGGCGCTTCGGGCTTGACCCGGGCCCAGGAAACCGACTCATGACGCTTATCTCGCTTTGCCTCGCCGCTCACCTCGCCGTGCTTGCCCCCGCAGACGATCCAAGGGCCGGGAAGAAGCTCGTCTGGAGCGACGAGTTCAGCGGCAAGGGGCTGCCCGACGCCTCGAAGTGGTCGTACGAGAAGGGTCATGTCCGCAACCATGAGGCGCAGTCCTACTCCGATGCCGACATCGCCAACTCGCGCCGGGAAGGCGGCAGCCTGGTGATCGAGGCGCTCGAGCAATCAGACAACGTGACCTCCGCGGCGCTCGAATCGAAGCAGTCATGGGTATACGGCTACTTCGAAGTCCGCGCCAAGATCCCCACCGGAACCGGCACGTGGCCCGCGATCTGGCTGCTGGGCGATGGCATCCGCAAACAGGGCGCGGCATACATCCCCTGGCCCCGATGCGGCGAAATCGATGTCATGGAGAACGTCGGTTTCGATCCCGCCCGGGTGCACTTCAACGTTCACACGAAGGGTCGAAGCACCGCGCCGGGATCGGTGGCCAGCCATAACATGATCGTGCCTGGGCTTTGGAAGAAATTCCACACGTACGGGCTCGACTGGCTGCCGGATCGGCTCGACTTCTATTTCGACGGCAAGAAGGTCATGACCTACTTGAACGACCACAAGGGGGTCGGAGCATGGCCGTTCGATGAGCCGCAGTTCGTCATCCTGAACCTCGCCATCGGAGGCGATTGGGGCGGGCAAAAGGGCGTCGACAAGTCGATCTTCCCTTCCAAGTTCCTCGTCGATTACGTGCGCGTGTACAAGCCCGGCTAGTGGCCGATGCCGAGATCGCGAGCGACACTTGCAAGGTAGCGCTTATGCACGTCCGGTATCAGGCCGGCTGAATTGGGCCCGACATTCAGCAAGAGGTTCGCGCCGCAATTGCGCGCCGTCAGGTACCAACCGCGGATCGCCGCTGCCGATGGATGCGAGTAGCACGAGCCGGCCTTCCAAAACCAATCCGGCGTGAGCGTTTCACAAAACTCCAGAGGCAGGAACACTTCGCCGCCGTCTTCGAGAGCAAACGACGTGTCCGTCACGGCCTCGCGCAGTTGGTCGGCGAACACGAAGTCGTAATGCTCGCTGGTGCGGAAGTCCACCGGCATGTAGTTCGGTATGCCGGGCCGGTCGGAGCTCGAGTTCTGCGTAACGAGGCAGTCTGGCTGGAGCTCGTGCGCCAAGTCGTAAATCTGCTTCCAGCGCCATCGTTCTCCGGTGAGATGCCACGAGGGGTCGTGCGGCCAGTCGCGGGTGGGATGGTCCTTGTCCCAGCCGCCGTCGAACCACAGCTCGAGGATCGGGCCGTAGCCCGTGAGAAGCTCGGTTATCTGACGCATCACGAACTGCGCGTAAAGCTCGTCCTCTTCATAAAATGGGCAGTGCCGGTCCCACAGCGCGTAGTACAGGCCCATCTGCAGTCCCTCGGCGCGGCACGCCTCAGCGAACTCGCCGACTATGTCGCGGCCAGCGGGTGTGCTGCTCACCGAGTAGTTCGTTTGGCCCGTGTGCCACAGGCAAAACCCGTCCACGTGCTTCGCGGTTAGCACGGCGTACTTCATGCCCGATTCCGCGGCAAGTCGGGCCCAGGAGCGCACGTCGAGCGAGTCGGCGCGCACGCGCCAGGCTGGGAAGGTGCCGTCCCCGACCGAGACGCCCGCAAACGCGTTCGGTCCGAAATGCACGAACATGCCATAGCGAAGGCTCATCCATGACCGCTGTGCGGGCGTCGGTTTCGCAGCCATCCGCATATCGTACTCGCAAATGGCTTGCAGATAGGGCGTATGCTACATTGGTTGGGTCAATGCCCGTATTGGTGACTCTTCTCGCCCTTTCTCAGTTTCTCGTTCACGCCTCGCCCGTCCAGCGCCCCGTCACGCTCGGGGTTGAAGTATCGGATCGCCCGAGCGCGTTCGTCGACATCGTCAAAGCGATGCGCCCGTTCCTAAAGGTCGATTCCGACGCCCGCTGCCCCACCGATTCGAGCGGCTGGCCGATGAGCGATGGTCGCGCGGTTCTCATGGACGACCGGCCGACCATGGCCTGGGCGCCTCCGATCGACGACCCGGAGAAGCGCCAGCCGGACGAAAGCGGAACTTACTCGATATCTTTCGAGGGCCAGGCGGACGTGACCGCGATCGGCGGCTCGCCGGCGATTCTGAGCAGCCTGAAATACGAGCCCGCCACGAACCGGACCAGCGGTAAGCTCACGCTGCCAGCCGGCCAGCCGAACCTCATCGTGCTGCAGTTCGTGAACACGCGTCGCAAACCGGTGGATGCGCTCGGCAGTGGCATCACCGGCCTTCGTGTGATTCGGCCCGGCTATGCGCCAAACACCAAGCAGATCTTCACGAACGACTTCCTGCGAGCGCTGACCCCGTTCGCATACCTGCGGTTCATGGGCTGGGCGGATACGAATTACCAGACGGGCTACTACGGCGACGCCGGCCACCACGTTTTCGGCTGGGACCAGCGCACGCTTCCGACCGACGCCTCGCAAGGAATGGGAATCCGCGCCGGGGACCACGGCGTGGCGTGGGAGTACATGATCCTCCTCGCGAACGCCCTGCACAAGGATGTCTGGATCAACGTGCCTGTCACCGCGTCCGGCGACCGGCCCGGCGAGCCGAGTTACGTGCGCAGTCTTGCCGAGCTGTTCAAGCATGGTGACGCGTTTACGGGTGGACTCGGACTCGATCCCAAGTTGCACATCTACGTCGAGCACAGCAACGAGGTTTGGAACTTCGGCTTCTCGCAGTACATATGGAACAAGCTGGCAGCCGTGGACGAAGTTTCTCGCGGCAGCTCACCACTCAACGCCGACGGCTCCAAGGATCAGGAACAGTGGGCGCGCCGTCGCCACGCCAAGAGGCTTTATGAAATCGCCAAGATCTTCGAAAGCGTCTTCGGCGCGGGCTCCTTGAACACGCGCATCCGGCCAATCTATGCCGCCTGGACGATCCAGCCGGACTGGTACGACGAAGTGCTCGGCTGGATGGACCACACGTTTGGGCCGCCCAAGAATTACTTCTATGCTCTGGCCGAAACGGTGTACTTCAACGACCAGAAAGCCTCGAAAACCGCGAGCGTGCCCGAAGTCCTCGCTGCCATGCGAGCCGACGCCGACGACGGCCTGCGATTCACCACCAGGCTGCGATCCACTGCAAGCAAGTACGGCCTGCGGCTCGCGGCTTACGAGGCCGGCCCGGATAACGGAGGCGGCAACCCAACGAATATCGGAAACAGAATCGAAGCAAACCGCGCGCCCGAAATGCGAGACCTCGTGGAGCATGTGTTTCGCGATGATTTCTTCGGCCAAGGAGGTGACCTGGCCACCTATTTCGCGCTGTCGAGCAGCTTCAGCCGCTACGGCTGCTGGGGCGCCACCGACGATTTGGCGCGCTTGGACACGCCCAAATACCGCGCCATACTGAACCTTGTCGGTCGTCGCTAGGCTAGCCGGTGCAAAACCGGGAGTACAGCTCGGGGCAATCCGTGCCGTCGGCAAAGTCGGCGAGCAGCCGGCCGATCCACGGCGCAAATTTGAATCCGTGCCCGCTGCAGGCCGACGCGTAGAACCCGTTCTCGCCGAACCTGCCCAGTAGGAAATCCTCGTTCGGCGTGTTCGTGTAAAGACACCCTTTGGCCGAAACGATATTCGGATCCGCGATGCCGAACCTGCGCGATGCGCATCGCCGGATAATGTCCACGAACTCGGAACTCGGCTGGCGCAAAGCAGAGTTCGGGTCCGCCTCTGGACCCTGCCTGTGGACGCCGATCTTGAACGCCTTTCCCTCCGAAGGGAAACCGTACGGCAGATCGAGCCCATCCTCGATCCATACCGGTCCACCATGGTTCCCTTCGACGTACCCGAAAGTCTGCAGCGTTATCGTAACGGGAAGCTCGACAGTCTCGGTGATCCAAGGGCCGGTGCAGCAGATCACCACGTCCGATTCCTTGGCGAGCGCCTGGGGTTCCGCGCGGCTGCCGTAGTGAAATGTGGCGCCGTCTCGCTCGGCGAGTTCGATAGTTGCGCCTAGCGCTGCGTCCGCTGCGACCCAGCCCGCCTCGGGCGTCCACACGCCCACCTCATGCGGGTGAAGCCGAAGCTCTGGAAACAGCTCCTGCGCTTGGCGCGGGTCGATCACTTGGTGCTCGACGCCGAGGTCACTCAGCCCTTCCACCATGGTGGACAGGTTTTCCGAGAGCGAGTCGCCAAAATACAGCAGCCCGCACTCGTGAAGAATCTGCGTACCGGAGCTCCGTTCCAGCTCGTGCCACAGCGGGTACGCATCCGCCATGCACTCTGCATAGAACGGATCGGGATATGCCTTCCGAACGATCCGCGACGCGCCGTGCGAACTGCCCAATTCGTGCCCGGCAGGGTGCTGATCGAAAACCTGGACGCTGTGACCTCGGCGAGCGAGCCACCGGGCCGCGCTCGCACCCATGATGCCTGCTCCGATGACCGCTGCCTTCATCGCGGAGAGCCGGCCGAAACGTTACTCGGCCGCGGGAGCTTCGGGCTCGGCCTTCTTCTTCGGCGCGGGCTTCTTCGCTTCGGCTGCCTTGGGGGCGGCGCTCTTGGCGGCTACCTTCTTCGGAGCCGCCTTCTTGGGCTCCGGCGGCTTGGGGGCGGCAGCCTTCTTCTCTGCCGAGCCCTGGCTGGCGGCCTTCGTCCCAGCCTTCACGGCCTGCTCTTTTCTGTGCCGGCGCTGACGCAGTTCCTTGTTTCTAACTCGCATAGGTATCTCTGAATCGTCGGGATTACAGCGTGAGAGGATACCTCTTGAAGCTAGCTGCCGAACGTTCGGGCTGCCTACCCCCGGATACCCTCGACGAAGCCCGCGCGCCGAAAGACGACCACCTCTACGGTAGTCCACTCAGCACTCGACGGCTCGTATCGCACCGCTCCGCGCTGATCGACCCACGACCTGCCGGGCACGAGCAGAATCTGGCGGTCCGGGATCGAGGCGACCAGCACTCGTCCGCCGTCGAAGCGTGGAACCGTCAATAGCCGGGCGTCTTTGCCAACCGAGGGCTGGCTGCGGTCGATCACGAAGCCAAGTTCGCGCTTTGCGCGTCCCAACACCTCGGCCATCGAGTGGGGCACCGCGTACACGTAGCCCATGTCATGACTGCGCGCAAGCGGCGTGACGGTAAGGGGCGGCGCGCCATCGAGAAAGCCGTAATTCGGGTACGAAGGGCGCACCAGTGGCCACGAGGCGACGCCGACTGCCGCCCCGATAAGTGCTGCTAGCCACGGTTTCCAGCGTCGACCCGCCTGCTTCTCCACAAGGCCATTGTACGACAGACCTTGACTTCCCAACCGGAAACCCGCTCTTACGCGTGGACCTTCGGCCGATCCTGGATCGAGGCCCGGATCACTCTCCTGGCGTCGCTCAGCTCGTCGCCGGAGAGTTCCAGACGCGGCGGACGAACCCGCGCCGAACCCATGCCTACCTCTTCCTGGGCCAGTTTGATGAGCTGCACGAATTTCGGCACCACGTCCAGGCGAAGCAGCGGCAGAAACCACCGGTACAGCTCAGCCGCCTCCTCGTGCCGGCCCGACGTGGCCAAATTGAAGAGTTCCACCGACTCGCGCGGGAAAGCGTTCACCAAGCCGGCGATCCAGCCGACGGCTCCCGCCTCCACCCCTTCGACGATCGCATCGTCCACACCCATGAAGATCGCGATCTTGTCGCCGAGCAGGTTCTTGATCGCAGTCACGCGCCGAACGTCCGAGCTCGATTCCTTAACCGCGTGCATAGTCGGGTTCCTCTGCGCGAGCTCCAACACCTGCTCCGGCAGCACGTCCACCGAATACGCGATCGGGTTGTTGTACAGCATGCAGGACAGATTCGTTGCCCGGAAAACGGCTTCAAAGTGCGCGCGCGTCTCGAGCCAGTCGCCCTTGTACACGTACGCCGGCAGCACCATGAGCCCCGCGCAGCCGATCTTCTCGGCGTCTTTGGCCAAGGCGACCGCCTGGTGTGTCGCCAGCGCCGAGATGCCCGCGACGACCGGCGAGCGTCCTCCGACCGACTCGACGAGCCGCTCCAGGATGCGGGTCTTTTCATCGCCGTCCAGCGTCGCGCCTTCGCCTAGCGACCCCAACGCCAAGATGCCGTCGCATCCGGAGTCGATGAGCCAGTTGGCATGTTCGGCTAAGAAATCGTAGTCCACCGACATGTCGGCGTTGAATGTCGTGGTGATCGCGGGGATGACTCCGGTCCAGTTCACGTGTTTTCTCCTTCGTTGATCTCGACGTGCGTAAGGGCGCCTAGGGGCGCTGGGCTCAGCGGCGGTCGGGCGCTGTCTCGCTCCCAACCGAAAATAAATCGGGTGGCCGCGCCGCAAATCCGTCCCTGGCACGGCCCCATACCGCACCTGGTATGAATTTTGGCCGCTCGGGCGCACGTCTGCTCGGCGAGAACCGCCATTCGCACGTCCTCGCAACGGCAGACGACCGTATCGGGACCGGCCAGTTTTCGCAGCTCGGGGCGCAGCTCGAAGGTCCGACCCAGGAGCCGGGCGAAAGCAAGGTGGTGCGCCCTCCGGCCGAATAGCGCTCGCGCTTCCTCCTCCCGGCCCGCCGCCGCAAGGCCAGCAATCCTTCCCTCGACGATCGAAAGCTCCAAGCCTCCGATCCCTGTTGGCTCACCTGCGCAATAGATTCCCTCGACACTCGTCTTCTGCAGCCGATCAACCTTGACGAAACCTCGCTCCAAGGCGCACCCCGCCAAAGCGGCCAGCTCGACGTTGGGCTCCAACCCAAATCCGCATGCCAGCGCGTCGCACGCGATATGCATCTTGCGGCGTCCCGTGCTGAGCGCCACGCCTTCGAGCTTCTCGCTCCCGTACGCCTCTACAGGCCAAACTCCCGCGAGGTACGCGCCGCCACGCCTCAGCCCCGCTATCGCCTGCCCCAGCTTTCTGGGGTGAAGCGCCAGCCCCGCCCCGAACCCGGCGATTCGGCTGATCGGAGCCTGCTCGGCCACGGCAAGCAAGTGGGCGCCCTTCTCCCGCAGATAAGAAGCCACCGCAATCAGAAGCGGCCCCGAGCCTGCCACGATGACGCGCAGACCCGCAACGCGGAATCCTCCCTTGACGAGCGCCTGCAGCCCACCGGCGCCGTAAACGCCAGGCAGAGTCCAGCCTGGGAATGGCAGAAAGATCTCCCTTGCGCCCGTGGCAATGACAAGCCTGCCGAACATCATTTCACGATTCCCATCTCGCCCGTCGAATATAGCCATCCCTGGGCCGGCCAGGTCGATCAGCGAGCTGCCACCTAGGAATCGAGCCCCCGATTGCCTAAGCCGATCGATGCTCGGAAGCGCCTCCTCGGCGGCCGCGCCCTTGCGCGCCCTCCATATCTGACCGCCGGGGACCTCGTTGTCGTCGATCAGCGCAGTCGACGCGCCGCTCTCCGCTGCGGCCGCCGCGGCTGCGATTCCCGCCGGCCCGGCGCCCACCACAAGCACGTCGGCTCGATCAGCCACCTGTCGAAACCTCCATGCCATCCTCGCAAGAAACCATGCAGGCGCGGGTATGCGCTTCGCCGTTCACTCGGACTCGGCACTCCTGGCACACACCCATGCCGCAAAGTGGCGCGCGAGGCTCTCCCGAAACCGAGCGGCGAAAAATGGCGATTCCAGCCGCAAGCATCGCTGAAGCGAGCGTCGCGCCCGATTCCGCCTGCATGGCAACCCCATCGACGACAACCGTCACGTGACCCTCAGGCATGACCTGTGCCCCCTGCCGAGTACGGCGCAGGATCGATTTCCGGCTCGCGTCCGGCGATCATGTCCGAAAGCATCTTGCCGGTGCCGAGTGACGTGGTTATTCCGAGCCCTTCGTGACCGGTCGCAAGGTACACGCCGCTGTCCGCCGCTGCCCTGCCGATAAAGGGCAGCTTGCTCGGGGTCGACGGTCGAAAGCCGGTCCACACCCGAATCGAGCTCAAAGTGCCGATCTTCGGCATGAACTCCACCGCCCTGCGCAGCATCGAGGCCAAGATTCGGCGGTCGACATCGCGCTCCCAGCCGGCGAACTGCCTGGACGAGCCGATCAAAAGCTGGCCCGTGCTTCTCGGCTGCACGTTGAACGCTACGGATTCCCCAGTGGAGGCATGCGCGCTCGCCAGGTAGCCAAGCTCGACGAGCTGTCGCCGCACGAATCCCGGGTACCGCTCGGTAATCGCCAGGTGCCCCTTTCGCGGCTCGATCGCAATGCCGGGAGACAACTCGGCGGCGTTGCAGCCAGCGGCATTCACGACCGCTCCGGCGGCAATCCGCGATCCGTCGTCCAGCGAGACTTCAGAGCCCGTCAGACCCACCGCCTTGCCCTGCAGAAGCCGGCAGCCGCGTTCTTTCGCTTTGTCAAGAAGCCACCCGGCGGCAGTCGGCGGATAGACCACCGCATCGTTCGGCACGAGCAGGCCGCCCGCCAGTCCCTCTCGAAGATTCGGCTCCTCTTCGTGCAAAGTGGACTCGTCGATGACCTCGCTCGGCACGCCATATGAGTCGTAGTACTTGCGCTTCTTCTCGGCCGCCTTGAGCTCGTCATCGGTCGAGGCGATCCATATCGTTCCGGTTCTGGAAACCTCGCACTGCGGCGGCATATCGTCCATGAGCTCCGACCAGAGCCGCAGCGAATATGAAGTCAACGCCATCTGTGCGTCCGAATCGTCCATGGCAACGAGGTGCCCCATCCCTTCCGCTGTCGCGCCGCCGCCCACCGGGCCCGGATCCACAATCAGGACCCGGTGAAAGTCCTTCGACAAATAGTAGGCGCAAGCGCATCCGACGATGCCAGCCCCCACAACCACGGCATCGTACGATTCACTCATGTCGAAATGCCGTCCTTGAGCGGGTCGCCAGGCTCGAAGATCAATTCGATCCTGCCCGTGACGAAAGCGGACCCACGAATCTGCGGATGAACGCCGCCTTCGGCTGGCTCGTAACGAGCTTCGAACAGCGTGCCGATAAGACTTTCCTGGCCCCACCTCGCGCCAGGCGCGAGTTTGCCGTCAGCGGCCAGGCACGCGAGCTTCGCGCTGGTTCCGGTGCCGCAAGGAGACCGATCGTATGCCAGCCCCGGGCACAGCACGAAGTTCTTGCTGTCCGCATCGTCGCGATCGGGCGGCCCGAAGATCTCGACGTGGTCGATCTCCTCACCTCGGTCGCCGCAAAAGCAGTTCTCCCGAAGCGCTCGTCGTATTTTCGTAGAGCAATCCGTAAGCTCCCCTAGGCTCGCCAGACGGATCGGGATCTTGGGCTCCTCAGTGAGGAAAAACCAATTCCCTCCGTACGCCACGTCGCCGCGGATTCGCCCATAGCCGTCCACGTCGACCTCGATCTGCTTGGCGGACCGGTAGCTCTTGACGTTGAACACACTCACCGAGCCGTCGTCGTGCAGCACGGCCCGCACCAGGCCCGCAGGCGTTTCGAACCGGTGCTCGCCCGGACCGATCCGATCGAGATACGCGAGCGTTCGGACCGTGCCGATCAGGCCGTGACCGCACATACCCAACAACCCCACGTTGTTGAAGAAGATCACGCCATATTCGGCTTCCGCATCGCAGGGTTCGACCAGCAGCGCGCCGACCAAAGCGTCGTAGCCCCTCGGCTCGCACACCACGGCGCGCCGAAAGGCGTCATGATCGGCAGCGAGCCGCCTGGCCTTTTCGCCCACGCTCGTGCCCTCGAGAGTCGGACCGCCTTGGACGATCACCCTCGTCGGCTCGCCTTCCGTATGGCTGTCGATTGCGTGCGCAGTTTTCATGTTCGTTGCGATGATCCATCATATCCCGGCGATCGTTCAATGTTAAAGGGTACGCCCGATCTTACGCCTGGTAACCTCTTGAAATGCCGAACCCGATTCCGGACCTTAAGTTCAATTCGGACGGCCTCATTCCCGCGATCATTCAAGATGAATCGAACGGCCAGGTGCTGATGATGGCCTGGATGAACGCCGAATCCCTTAGCCGCACGCTCGAGTCCGGGCTCTGCACCTATTGGAGTCGGTCGAGGCAAAAGTATTGGGTCAAAGGCGAAACGAGCGGGCATGTGCAGCGAGTGCGCAAGGTCGCCGTGGACTGCGACCAGGACGCGCTGCTCATCACCGTGGACCAAACCGGGGCTGCCTGCCACGAAAACTATCGAACCTGCTTCTTTCGCGACTTGACGCTTGACGGCCTGGCCCTGAATTCCGAGCGGCTGGAAGAGCCCCCTACTGCTTCGTAATCGTCTCGTCCAGATTCAGAAGCACGTTTGCGACCATCGTCCACGCGGCGGCATCTACACCGCCTGCCAGCTCGCCCGCTCGCTTGCGGTCGGCCCTGTATCGCTGCCGCTCCTTGCCGAGCAGAGCCAACAGCCGGCTTTTCTCACTCGCTTCCGGTCGGCGCGAGGTGCACAAGCGAAAGCCGAGCGATATTCCCTTGTCATCAGCGCCGGCGCCCATCATCCGTTTGGCCAACGCTTTGGCCGCATCGAAGGTCGCGGTATCGTTCAGCAGCGCCAAGGCTTGAAGAGGCGTATTCGTCCGGATGCGGCGCACAGTGCACGATTCCCTGCTTGTGGCATCCAAGCTAAGGAACGACGGATACGGCGACGTCCGCTTCCAGAACGTATAGAGCCCGCGCCGGTACTGCTCACCATGCGTGCTCATCGGCCACTTCTCGTCGCTGAACGGGTTGTCCCAAACGCCGTCCGGCTGATAAGGAAAAACGCTCGGCCCGCCAATCTCCGGGTCCAGCAAGCCTGCAGCAGTCAGCTCCGTGTCGCGAATCGCCTCGGCGTCCAGCCTGAATCTGGGACCACGGGCCAGCAATATATTCTGAGGATCGTCGCGGAGCAGCTTCTCGGTTGCGCGGCTGGACTGCCGGTAAGTCGCCGAAGTGACGATGAGACGGTTGATCGCCTTGAGATTCCAATTCTCCGCCATCAGCTTGCACGCGAGCCAGTCCAGAAGCTCGGGATGCGAAGGAGGCGAGCCCTGCGTGCCGAAGTCCTCGCTAGTCTCGACGATTCCTCTGCCGAAGCACTGCTCCCAAAGCCGGTTCACCTGGACGCGCGCGGTGAGCGGGTTGTCCTTGGAGGCCAGCCACTCGGCAAGCCCGAGCCGGTTTTGTGGCTCTTCCTTGGTGAGCTGAGCGAAGATCTTCGGAACGCCCGCCTCGACCTCCTCCGCAGGGCTCAGGAACTCGCCCCTGGTGTGCACGTGCGTTTTGAGCGGGCCCTTCACAGGGTTGTCCCGCATCACCAAAGCGGTCGGGATCTGGTCGTCCAGCTCGCTTAATTCCTTCTGGTCTATCGATAGGCGAACCCGGAGCGCGCCGAGCGACGGAGCGACCGTCCGATAATACGCCAGCAGCTTCGAGTCGTCGAGCTTGCCGGTTCGAAGCATCGATCGCACAGCTTCCGGGGCAACTTCGACCGTGGGAGCTTCTGAGGCCGATGTCGAGATTCTGAACCGCCCGAGGTTGTGCCCGACATATGGAGACTGCTGCTCTAAGCTCAGGTGCAGCACCTCTCCGGCCTTTACGTCGATAGGCTTCGACGTCAGCAGGATCAGCTCGTGCGGCTTCCCCATTGCGCCGCTGATCGCCCAGCCGGTGCTCTTGTTGTGGGCGAGAACGCCCGCCGGGTCGAAGTCCCGCTGCGCGTAATCGGTCGCGGCCAACACGAGGTCAACCGGCTTCTTGTCCAGACTCGCGCTCACCCCCGTAAGCACGAAATTGCCGTTATCCGCCCGTCCGGGACCCATCGCGGTCAAGCTTGGATCGGTCAGCGCTTCGATACGCAGCGCCGTTAGCGGTCCTGCCGGCGGTCGAAAATCAAGCGAGTACGTGTCGCGAGGAGAATTTTGGCCCGTTGCGAGCACCGACCCGTCCTTTTGCATCTCGAGCTTGGCGCCGCTCTCGGCCACGGCTCTGGAGGGCGGCAATGCCGACCATTCTGCAGGCGAGCCGGCAGCGCGCTTCCAACTCGCGAAACTATCGCCAAGACTTTGCAAATCGGTGTCGATCCTCCGTTTCAGCTCCACGACACCAGTCGACAGCTTCCGCTCGCGAGCGGACTGCTCCGGCGACGGGGTCCTCAGCTCCGCTTCGAACCATTTCTCCTCGCCCACGTCTTTTGGGCCCCGTGGATAGATCGCGGAGTTGTCGAAAAACGCAGCCATGCGATAAAAATCGCGCTGGGTGAACGGGTCGTACTTGTGGTCGTGGCAGCGGGCGCACTGCAGGGTCGACCCGAGAAACACTGTCGCTGTGGTGCCCACCCGGTCCACCACCACGTTGAAATGCGCCTCCGCCTGGTCGACACCCCCTTCCCGGTTGAACATCGTGTTCCGATTGAATCCGGTCGCGATCAGCTCGTCGGTGCTCGGATGCGGAAGCAGATCCCCTGCGATTTGGTCGACGATGAACTGGTTGTACGGCTCGTTTCTATTGAATGCCTGAATCAGCCAGTCGCGATACTTCCAAGAGGTGCGGCTCAGATCCTTCTCATAGCCGTCGGAGTCTGCGTACCGCGATAGGTCCAGCCAAGGAAGCGCCTGTCTCTCGCCGTAGTGCTTCGAGCTGAGCAGCCGGTCCACGACTCGCTCGTACGCCCCCGGCTTCTTGTCGTTAACGAATGCGTCGATCTCGGCGATCGTCGGCGGCAGCCCGGTCAGGTCCAGACTCACCCTTCGGATCAGCGTCTCCCTGGAAGCCTCCGGCGAAGGTTGAAGCCGCTCCTTCTCGAGCCGTGCGAGAACGAACGCGTCGATAGGATTCCTCACCCAGCTTCGGAGCTTCACCAAAGGCGGCGCGGGCATCTTCGGTTTGCGGTAGGCCCAATGCGTGGCTTCGCCAGGATCTAGCGAGGCCCCGGAATCGATCCAGCGCGCGATCTTGTCCGCATCCTCGGGTACGAGCGGCGCGAAACCCATCGGCATCTGGGGTTTGCCAAGCTGACCCCGAATTCGCTGCATGATCAGCGAGTTCTTCGAATCACCAGGAATGAACAGCTTGCCGGAAACGCCTCCCTTCCGAAGTCCGTCGATGCTCGAAAGGCTGAGTCCTCCGGGCGCGTCCGTACCCGAATGGCACGTCACGCAGTGCGCCTTGAAAAGCGTTAAAGCTTCCGAGGCGTTTTTCACCTTCGGCGCGGGCTGCTGGCCGGCCAGCGCGATAATCGCGTACGGCGCGGCGGCGAACGCCGCCAAAGTGAAAGTGATCCGGTGCGCCATGACTCTCCTTATGGTACGGCAAACGAAGGGCTAGCCAGGGTGAACTTCGTCCAAAACCGGATTAGTGAGCCCCTGAACGGATGGATCGGGGACCGATTCTCCAAGATCGAGGATGAGCACTTCGTTTGCGCCTCGCTTCAGCCATGGTCCCGGCAGATACATCGTCTGGGTCGGTCCGATGTGCCAAAACCTGCCCAGATTGTGTCCGTTGACCCAGACCATCCCCTTGTTCCAGCCGTGCATGTCCAGATATGTGTCGCCTGTCGCCTTAAGGTCGACCGAGCCGCGATATACAGATGGACCGGCGCTCTGTCCAGGCCGGAATCGCAGCTTCTCCAGCCCGTCGTGCTCGTAAGGAAGCGGATACGCGTTCCAGTTTCCAAGCATCTCGGAAACATCTCCCCGAGTGGCTAACACGAGATTCGGGAGGCCCTTCCGATCGTGAATGTCCCGCCCGTAGTTTACGCGGCCCATCGCCTCCACCAAGAAGTCGAGCGTCTGCGGACGCGACGATTCCGGTAAGGCTATCTTGTCGGTGCCCCGCCTGCGATCGAAAACGCCGATGCGCTTGCCGTCCAGGCTCACGTACGCGATATCGTGCACTCCCGGGTCGGCAATGCTGCCACCGAGGCCTGGCGGCAGCGTGGTGCGGTACAGCACGCATCCGTATGGATGGTCTAGCTCCTCGAAGGTCCGAGCGCCGGTGCGGACCGGGCGGCCGAGCGACGAGAGAAACGATGCGGATTCCTCCAATCTGAAGCGCGGGATCGCGATCACCGGATTCGCTTTCGGCACATCGGGCAGCGTCTCTCTCGGCAGCAGGTGCTTCGAGAACAGCTCTCGAAGCGCAAAGTATTTCGGTGTGGGCAGGCCGCCTTCGCTAATCGGAGCATCGTAGTCGTAGCTCGTCGTCTGGGGTGCGAATGGCGGGCTGTTCGCCCCGGCGGTATAGCCGAACGACGTGCCGCCGTGCACCATATAAATGCTGAACGACGCGCCCATGTCGAGCATCTTGCCGAGGTCTCGCACGGTCTCTTCGGTCGAGCCGATACTATGCGGCTTACCCCACGCGTCGAACCAGCCTGGGTAGAACTCACCGCACATGAGCGGCCCCGTGGGCCGGATCTTGCGCAGTGCGGCAAACGACTCCTCCGGATCGCCGCCGAAATTGACGACCGAGAAAATGTCGGGGCGCGTGTCGTTTGGAAGCTGCGAGGGCCCGTCGCAAGTGAACAGCGGAACGTCGAATCCTGCCTCTTTGAGATCATCGCGAACGTCGCCGATGTACTCCTTGTCCTTTCCGTAGCTGCCGTACTCGTTCTCGACCTGGACCATGATGATCGGCCCCCCGTGCGACCATTGCAGAGGAGCGAGCTCTTTGCCCACCCTAAGCAGATAGCGCTTGACGGCCGCCAAATACCTCGGGTCGCGCGTACGCAGCTTGATGTCTCGAGTCTTGAGGAGCCACCAAGGGAACCCGCCAAACTCCCATTCGGCGCAGGAGTACGGCCCCGGACGCAAAATGACCTTCAGGCCAACTTGCTGGGCAATGCGGCAGTACTCGGCGATATCCGCGTTCCCCTTGAAGTTCCACTTGCCCGGCTCGGGCTCGTGCTGATTCCAGAACAAATAGGCGCACACGGTATTGCAGCCCATCGCCCGCACCATCTGCAGCCGATGACGCCAGTAGTCTCTCGGAACCCGAGCGGCATGCATCTCACCGGACCGGATCTCGAAGCGCTTGCCGTCGAGAAGAAAGTCGTGGCTGTCCCAACCGAACGTGTGACCGGCTTGGAGACTCGCTACGGCGAGCGCGAGAAAAGGCAGCATCGGGACGAAGTGTACTAGCCGATCTGAAAGCCTGAGTAGAATTCGCTCATGCTCCTCGAAGGCAAGAAGGGCCTCGTCATCAACGTCACCAACAAGAATTCTCTCGGCTGGGCGATCGCGGATGCGGCAAATAGGCACGGAGCGCGCGTAGGCGTCGGGGGGCAAAACGAGCGCATGAGGGATGGCGTCCGCAAGCTCATCCAGGATCGCTCCGGGTTCGACGAGTTTCAGATCGACTTTGCCTTCGAGGACCAATATGCCAAGCTCGCCGAGCGGGTGGACACCCTCTACGGCCGCATCGACTTCTTGGTGCACAGTGTTGGGTTTGCGCCCAAGGAAGCAATGGAAGGCCGATACATCGATACGACGCACGACGATTTCATGATCGCCATGAACGCGTCCTGCTACTCATTCACTCGGCTGTGCAAGGCAATGGAGCCGTTCATCGCAGACGACGGCGCGGTGGTAACCCTTAGCTATCTCGGCAGCGAGCGCGCGGTGAAGGGATACAACGTGATGGGCGTGTGCAAAGCGGCGCTCGAATCCTCGGTCCGATACCTCGCACAAGACCTCGGCGGCCGGGGAATCAGGGTTAACACGCTGTCCCCGGGACCGGTAAATACGGTTGCCGCGCGCGGAGTGCCCGGCCTGAGAGAGATGATCGACGCGGTGCACGAGCGAGCGCCGCTGAAACGAGACTATGCCCAACCGGAGGTCTCCGGCTCGGCGATCTATCTCTTGAGCGATCTGAGCCGGGGCGTTACCGGCCAGGTGGTCTATGTGGACTCCGGCTACAACGTCGTTGGTTTTTAGATGCGGCTTCTGACGGTTCCGAATTGGTCGTTTGGCAGAAACCAGACTCTGCTTCGGAGATTCGAACAGGCATTGACCCGGCCGGATATCCGGGTGCACTACCTGCAAGGCGACGTCGACCATAACCGCACGGTGACCGCGTTCAGCGGCGACGAGCAGCCTGTGCTGGAAGCCCTCTACGAGCTGTGCGAGCACGCGTTCGAGACGATCGACCTCGAACGTCATGTGGGCGTTCACCCAAGACTGGGCGCGCTCGATGTGTGCCCGTTCGTCCCGATGAACGGCCCGGAGTGCACCGCGGCCGACCTCCTCCAGGCGAACGCCGCAGTCGAACGCGCCGCAGCCACCATCGCCGCGCGATGGAACGTGCCAGTTTTCCTGTACGAGCGCTCCGAGCGCGGCCGCCACGAAGCAGACCTGCCTTCTCTCAGGAGGGGCGGATACGGCGCGCTCATCGGCCGCGAGCTGAGGCCGGATTTCGGGCCATCGACCGTGCATCCGCAACTCGGAGTCACCGTCATGGGTGTGCGGGACTTCCTAATCGCGATCAACGTCAATCTCGGCACTGTCGATCTCACCGCCGCGCGGACAATTGCGCGGAGCATCCGCACGATGCGGCAAGAGGGGGATGCGCGGTTCCTCGGCGTTCGAGCGCTTGGCCTGCCTCTGGCGAGCCGCGACCTCACCCAGGTAAGCATGAACCTGACGCTTCCCGACATCACGAAGGTCGACCCGATTCTCGAATGGGTCTTGGCCGAGACGGCCCGGCTCGGTGTCGACTTCACGGAAACCGAGCTCGTCGGAGTTATTCGCGCCAAGGACCTGCCCGGCGCCACGCGACTGGCTATCCGCGAAGAACAGATCGTCGACTGGGTGCGGGACAAATAGCCCGCAATCGGCCCCATCCAGTATCCTCACCCTCATGCCCGAACTGCTGCTCGAGCTTGGATGCGAGGAGCTTCCAGCCACGTTCGTCCGCCGCGCGTACACCGATCTCTTGTCCGCAGTCGGCGAGCAGCTCCGCGCTGCGGGCGTACTGCGGTCCGAAGGCGAAGCCATGGGCACGCCTCGCCGGCTGATCGTGTCGTTTCGGGACCTGCTCGAGCGCCAGGAAGACAGCGAAAAGGAGCAGCGCGGGCCGTCCCTCAAAGCCGCGTTCGATGCCGACGGAAACCCTTCGCCCGCCTTGCTGGGCTTCTGTAAGAGCCAGGGCGTCGACCCAGGATCGATCCGCAAAGACGACGCCTATGTCTGGATCACCAAGAAGATCGAGGGCCGCCAAACCCTGGCGCTTCTGCAAGAGGAGCTTCCAAAGGCCATCCGAAGCCTTTCCTTCGACAAAACGATGCGCTGGGGCGGCTCGCGAATGAGGTTCGCGAGACCGATCAGGTGGCTCCTTGCCAGCTTCGGCGGCCAAGTGGTCGAATTCGAGATAGAAGGCGTCCGCTCCGGAATCGAAAGCCGGGGCCATCGCTTCTACGCACCGGAGCCGTTCAAGGCCACGAGCTTCGATGAGCTGCTCAAATCGCTGCGGTCGCGACATGTGGAGCCGGACCCGGAAGCGCGCAGAATCCGCATCGTTGAGGACTCCGAGGCCATCGCAGACGGTGTGCCGATGATGCCTCCGGAGCTTGTCGAGGAGAACGTCTTCCTAACCGAGTGGCCGAACGCGATTCAAGGCTCGTTCAAAGGCGAGTATCAGATGCTTCCGGAACCCGTGCTGATCATCGCCATGGCAAAGCACGAGAAGATGTTCCCGGTCCGTGCCGAAGCCGGTGCGCTCACGAATCGGTTTATCTTCATCCGCAACTCGGGCGAAGACGATTCGGTGCGATCAGGATGCGAATGGGTCCTGAACGCTCGCTTTAACGACGCCAGGTTTTTCTATCTGGAAGACCAGACGCGGACGATGGACGAATACCTTCAGAAGACGGAGGGAATTCTGTTCCAGGAGGCGCTCGGCACGGTGCGCGCAAGGGCCGACCGCCTGGCGAACCTGGCCGCCAAAATAGCCGACGCGACGGGGGCGTCACCTGAAGAATCGCGCGCGGCACGGAGCGCGGGGCTATACGCCAAGGCCGATCTAAGCACAGGTCTCGTCAGTGAGCTAGCCTCTCTCCAAGGGGTCATCGGGGGAGAATATGCTCGGCGCGACGGCTTGGGTGACGACGTCGCGGCGGCGATCTCATGCCAATACGATCCCGCCAGGGCCGCTCAGCTCGGCGATTCTTCCTCGGGCCGGGTCGCGAAGTGCCTGATCGTTGCGGATCAGATCGACAAGCTCGCCGGTTACTTGGGCCTCGGGCTAGCTCCCAGCGGCTCGTCGGACCCATTCGGTCTGCGCCGCGCAGCGACCATCCTCATCGAGACGGCGTGGAGTTGGCCCGCGATGAAGACCTCTTTCGATTCATTGCTGGGCGCCGCCCTACACGGCTACGCCGAGCAGGCGATCACCCTCGACGCACACCGTGCCCGGTCGCTGATGGCAGAAATATTCGCAAACCGCTACCCGGTTCTCATGCCGGAGGCGCGCTACGACATTCTGGCCGCTGCCCTGGCGCCGGACGACATCGCCGGCACGACCTCTCCCCGAACGGTCGCTTTCCGCGTGCGGTGTCTTGGCGATCTGGTCGCCGACGAGGGGTTCGTCCAAACCGCGACGCGACCCATCAACATCGTCGCCGCGGCGCGCAAGAAGTCGATCGCGATCCCCGAGACACCGAACCGTGCCGACCTGGATTCCCCTGAAGGAGCCGAGCTTCTCGGCCATATCGAAAGAGCCGCGCCGGACGTCCGCAAGGCGGTGGAGACAGAAGACGAGCGACTACTCGCCGACGCATTGAGGTCGATCGGGGCGCCGATCGTGCGCTTCTTCGATACGACTCTGGTGATGGCGGAGGAGCCCCGGGTCCGAGACGCGAGGCTCGCTCTGATGCAATCGGCCGCTGCCTGCTTCCTGCAAGCCGGCGACTTTTCGAAGATCGTGCAGGAAGGCTAGCCCTCTTCGGACGAAGCCTCTACGGAACCCTCGGCCCCCGCCAGCTCTTCCGCTTCCGTCAGTCCTTCTTCGGCGCGCTCCGGTGCCTGCTTCACGATCGCCAGAACGAAAAGCATCGCATCCGGTGATGTCAGCAGTTCGATGCCGTTCGGCAGCTTGAGGTCCCCAGCCGTGATGTGGTGCCCGAGCTCCAGATTCGAAACGTCCACCTCGATGTGGTCGGGCAGGTCCGAAACCTTGCCACGAATCTTGATGTGGTCCAGCGAAGTGGAAAGAATCGTACCGCTCGTTTCCTCCAGCGCCTTGGGAGTGCCAACCGCCACGACCGGGACATCGATGCGCAGCATGTCGTCGTCAGCGACCTCCTGCAAAGTGATCGTGAGGATGAGGTGACGGATGGCGTCCTGCTCGACCTGCTTGATGATCGCGCGGCGCTTCGTGGGATCCCCTTCGATCTGCACCTCTATCCGACCGTGGCTGTCAGGATGCGAAAGCGCGCGCCGAACTTCGTCGACCGGCGCCTGAATTGGCACCGTGTTGTGGGTCCGCTCGATGAACGCCATGGGCACGATTCCCTGGCGGCGAAGCTTGGTCGCTCGGCTTCCGCCCAGCTCGCGTTTGCTCACGACAATTAACGACATGAATTCCTTCCCTCCCTACTGCTCGAGCGACACCCGATCGCTTCTTGGACAAATCGGCGCTACCGCTTGTTTCTTGGATAGATCATAGCGAATTCGCGACCTCGCGGGCTCAGGGCTCGGAGCTCACGAAGTCGTGGAGGCGAGTGAGCTGGTCCATCATCCGAGCGAACTGGCTGGGAGTCAGTGCCTGCGAGCCGTCGCTCAGCGCAGCCTTCGGATTGGGATGCATCTCCACCATCACTCCGTCCGCTCCGGCCACCAGCGCCGCCTTCGCCATGGGAGCGACGTACTTCGCCACGCCGGTCCCATGCGAAGGGTCGACGATCACGGGCAGATGTGTGAACTCCTTTAGAACCGGCACCGCCGAGATGTCGAGCGTGTTGCGCGTGTAGCTCCTGTCCAGCGCCACGACGCCGCGTTCACAGAGGATCACGCTGTTGTTCCCCTGGCTCATCACGTACTCCGCGGCAAGAAGAAACTCATCGATCGTGGCAGCCGGCCCACGCTTCAGGAAAACCGGCTTGCCGCTCTTGCCCGCCTCGATCAGAAGCGGAAAATTCTGCATCGACCGCGCACCGATTTGCAAAATGTCCACATACCGCCCGACAAGCGGCACGGCGTCTCCGCTCATGACTTCGGACACCGTGACCAAGCCGACTTCCTTGCCCACGTGATGCAAAATCCTGAGCCCTTCCTCGGCAAGGCCCTGGAAGGCGTACGGCGACGTGCGCGGCTTGAACGCGCCGCCTCGAAGAATCTGAGCCCCCGTTTCCTTCACGATCTGGGCAGCCGACGAAAGCTGTTCATACGACTCCACACTGCACGGCCCGCCCATCACGATGAACGAACCGCCCCCGATCACCAGATCGCGCACCTTCACCTTGGTGTCTTCTTTGTGCCATTCCCGCGAGGCGAGGCGGTAGGGCCGGCTGGTCTGCGTGACCTTGTTCACGCCGTCCATCGACATCAGCGCGGATTCGAGCTCGATCCGCGTCTCCGAGTCCAAAGAGGCAGGTATGCCGATCGCGAGACGGTCTTCGCCCGGCAGAATCAGGGGTTCGGCGCCCCGGCTCCGAATGGCTTCGCAAACCGCGTCGATTTGGGCTTGCGATGCGCCGAACTGCATCACGATGATCATGGAGAGTGCGAGAATACCTTCCGGGTCCCCCGCCTATGCCGGTTGGAGGCGGCTGCGGGGCAGCCGCGCGAAGCTATCTGCCCGTCTGCCTATCTGCTTAGTAGCCGCTCTGCGCGTTGTAAGCCCACGGGTCGCCGGGAGAGCCTGTGGTGAACTCCTGCCCGTACGCATCGTAGAAGCTCGAGTTCGTCACAGCTTGAGAGCCGGTGAGGCGCTGAGCCACCGAGCCCTGGGGATCGAATGCATAGCTCGTCCAGTTTCCAGCGGTGCCCGATGCCGACAGCCCATCGGGAGCAAAGATATTCATCCTCGTCACAGCCCCGCTGGAATCCATCTCGATCACAGGCTGATCGCCATCATACAGGAAATACTGAGTTCCCGAGCTTGTGGACTTCTTGGCGCGC
>JAICWL010000029.1 GCA_025934835.1 Fimbriimonadaceae bacterium | reverse complement strand
TGTTGCACTCACGTACGATTCACGGCAGTCCAGGAGCGCGCCGAAGCGCTGGACGAGCTCATCGACCTTCTGCTGCTCGACGCATGGGCCAAATGTTGTCGAGAACTTCGACCGGACGAGGTATTCATGCTCGCCGTGCTTTTCAATCTCCCACTCGGCATCGTCCGTGGTTTGCATAGGGTCCATTTCCAGCAGCTCCGAATAGAGCCGGGTGGCCGGGTCGCCGACGAGGACTTGGAAGTACGAGCCCAACCGTCTCCAAGCGAGTCGGGAGGCGCCATTCTGCTCAAAGGTCCATCCATCGGCATCTTGAGGCTCGGTCGTAATCCTCCTGTAGATCGCCGATACATGGGACCACTCGAGCGTTCAAAGTGATCAAATATGCAGCTAGGGTTACTTCTCGCCCGGAAGGACTATCCCGCGCATGATGACGTTCTGCGCGCAGAGGAATACGATCAGCGTCGGCAGGGCGGCGACGGTCAGGGCGGCCATCGTCACGGTTTTCGGCGCGATGAGCTGCAATTGGTACAGCCAGACCATCAGCGTCCACATCTTCTGGTCTTGCACGATCAGGAACGCGTAAATGAAGGTCCCGTACGCGCCCATGAAGGCGAGCAGGGCGAGGTAGCCGAACACCGGCCGCGACAGCGGAAACGCGATTTTGCGCATCATGGTCGACTCCTTCGCGCCATCGATCTGGCCCGCCTCGAAGAGCTCCTGCGGCAGCGAGTCGAAGAACCCTTTGAGCAGGAAGATCATGAAGCCGGAGGCCGCGCTGGGAAGCACGAGGGCCGAAAAGGTGTTCAGCAGCCCGAACTGCTTGAGGAGCAGAAACGAGGGGATCATGGCGACCTCGGCGGGGAACGCCATTGTTGCGAGCAGAAAGATCAAGATCTGGCCGGACGCGCGGATCGGGTAGCGGGAAAGCGCATAGGCCGCCAGCGGGTTGACGGTGAGCTGCGTCACGATCGCCAGGATGCAAAACAGGGCGGTGTTCCAGATGGCGCGGCCGTTCAGCAGCACGTAGTCGAGCACGTAGCCGTAGTTCCTGCCGGCGAACTCCTTCCTTAGAGATCCGGCCTGGCTGCGGGCGTACTCGGCATCGTCTGCGGCGATGGGCATCGGCTCGCCGCCCGAGAGTCGCGCCCAGCGGGAATCCACCGAATCGCGCGCGTATCGAGCGGGCAGCCATGCCGACCGGAACTTGGCGAGCAGCGGTCCGGACGTCGGAACGTCCAGCTCCTCGAACTTGGTGGCCTTGCCTGCCACGGTTTTGGGCACGTCGGCGAATCGCCCTTTGAACTCGCTCGATGCGAACACCTGGAACATTCGGCGCCTTGTGACGGGAACCCTGAACTCCTCCGGGAGGGCCGCCTTGAAGATCAGCCATTCGGACCATTTGCGCGAGGTCGGCGGCTCCCAGCGCTTTCGGTTGAACATCTCGATCGGCGGGGTGACGGTTTGGAAGCCGACGTTCTCGTCCACGTACGCCTTGTTCAACTCGTCGATGCTTCGATAGCGGGTCTTAAGCCAGTTCTGGTAGCGAATCGTGAGCCTGCCGGTGACCTGGTTCGGCGCATCGCGGAAGCCGGCTTGCCACATGTTCAGCGGCAGGCCCATGAGAAACCGCCTGTAAAGCGCTACTTGTCGGGGCGGGGCCGAGGGGCCCGTGGCGTCCGCCGAGTCGATAGACGACTGGTCGTCCGAGTATTTGTCGTCGACGTACTTGGCGCGCAGGGCGGACAGATCGGTGAGGTAGGCCGGGACCAGGCTGTTGTCGTTTTGATCCGTGGGCCCTTTCAGGCCGCTGCTCATCATGAGCATGAACGGGTAGACGGTGGTGACGGCGCCCACGACGAGCAGCAGGTAGAGCGCGAACATCGCGAGGCGGGCCCTGGGCCGCCTACGTCCGACTTGCCCGACGAGGCTCATGGGTTAACTCGCAAGCCTCTCATTGCAGACTCCCGGTGGATCTACCAGCCGGTAAATATCCCTGAAACCCAGTAATTTTACTAGGACAACCCCGCTCATATACCTGGAATGAGACCTGTGATGTTTGCTGTGCCGGCAATTTCGCGGGGTGTGGCCCCGGTGATGGAAGCCGGTTCGGTTCACGGAGGATTGCATGTCATTCAGGGTTAACACGAACGTTACCGCGATGGACGCCCTTATGAATTTGGGCAACACAAACGCGGAGTTCAGCAAATCGATCCAACGCCTGTCGACTGGTCTGCGGATCAACTCGGCGGCGGACGATCCCGCGGGATTGATCATCAGCGAGCAGCTCAGGGCACAGATCGGCGGCATCTCTCAGGCCGTTCAGAACAGCCAAGACGCTGTGAACTACGCCAAGACGGCAGAGGGGGCGTTCAACGAAGTGAGCTCACTGCTGAACGACGCCCGGTCTCTGGCGGTAGCGTCGGCCAACACGGCGACGCTCTCGACTTCACAGATTCAAGCGAACCAGACTCAGCTCCAGTCGATCGTCGACAGCATTACGAGGATCGCGCAAACGACTCAGTTCGGCACGAAGAAGCTGCTAGATGGCAGCTCCGGCGTGAGCTCGAGCGTGACGAACGCGAATATGATTTCGTCTCTGACGATCGGCGGCACGTTCGGGGGCAGCGCTCTCACGAGCAACGCGACGGTCACATTGAACTCGGTCACCGCGGCCACGCAGGCCAAGGTTTCCTCGGTGGCTTTCGCGGCTTTGACCACGACTGTTCCGAATGCCGGCGCGTTCACGATCAACGGCGTGACTTTCAACGCGACGGCATCGACTACGGCGAACGATCTTCTCACGATGATCAACCAGGCATCGGGCCAGACCGGTGTGACGGCAAGCTATGACGGAAGCAAGATCAACCTGGTCTCGAACCAGTTCGGCTCGGTCGGCAAGGTTGTGCTCACGGACGCCGCGGGGGTCATCGGAAGCTCCGGAGCCGGCACTTACAGCTCCACGGGCACCGATGCGGCTGCCTCGGTGACCGTGGGCGGCACCACGAACGTGCTGTTCACCGGCGGTCTGAACCTGAACGACGGCTTGACTCTGACGGACTCCGACGGGAACACGCTTCGGCTAACCCAGGGTGGAAACGTCACGAGCGGCACCGCGGTTACGGTGGGACAGGTAACGGTCGGCAGCGCCCAGTTCCAAATCGGAGGCAACGCCGGTCAAACGGTGAACCTTTCGATCGGCAACTTCGCTGCGAGCCAGCTTGGCATGGGCGTGGCGAGCGGTGTGAACCTGACGAATCTTAACCTTGCCACCGGCGCCGGCGCCACCCAGGCGATCCAGGTCATCGACAAGGCGATCGACGACGTCACCCGAGAGCGGGGCCAGATTGGCTCGTTCCAGAAAAACATTCTGGAGTCGAACATTCGGTCTCTTGGCGTAGCCAAGGAGAATCTCAGCGCGACGGAGTCGAGCATTCGAGACACCGACGTGGCCGAGGAGATGACGAACTACACGAAGCTGCAGATTTTGCAGCAGTCCGGTATGGCTGTCCTTGCCCAGGCGAATGCAGCGCCCCAATCGGTGCTGTCGCTGCTCAAGTGACGCGATTTGTATCCGAGCAACCTCCAACCACCGCCCCTCCGGGGGCGGTGGATTTTGGAGTTTTAGTTCTAGGTAATCGGCGATGGGCCGGGCCCAGAACATCCAATACCTAGCCCCCAGCCTCAAATCAGGCTTCGTTCTTTCACCGTGAAGTAGTAGTTCACGAGCTTGCGGGCGAGGTCTTGGGGTTCTGAATCGAGCGTGTGCAGCTTGGCTGCCGCCATGGCTGAAGCCGCCGCGCGGCGATCTTCGCTCAGCATGGTCGCCGATGCCTTGAGATACATTTGCGGCACCGTCTCCACCCTGGATCTCGTGATCTCATCGATCCTCGGGTCGGTCACACGCACGACGATCGCGAGATGCCTTCGAGCCATAGGGCCTATGGCCATGACCAGATCGCCGGCGCGATCCGGATCCTCGTAATCCGTAAAGCACACGAGCAGGGAGCGCCTCTTCCAGCGGGCGGACAGGTACCCGAACGCTGCGACGGGATCGCTTTCGATAGGCTCGGCGACCAGATCGTGGATTGCGTCGACGATCGCCGTGACCTGACGCCTTCCTTTGGCCGGAGGCAGGTACTGGCGAACCTGGTCGGCATAAACCAGCAGCCCGACGGCGTCGCCGGCGATCGAGGCGGCGTTCGTTAGCATCAGCAGGGCGTCGAGCACGTGGTCGAGCTTGCGCACGCCATTAACCTCGGCGAGCATGTGGCGCCCGACATCGATGCAGAGGATGATCGACTGGTTGCGCTCCTGCTCGAACTGCCGCACGACGAGCTTGCCCTTTCGCGCGGTGGCCTTCCAGTCGATCTTGCGGTAGTCGTCGCCTTCGGCGTACTCGCGCAGGGACTCGAACTCCATGCCGAGCCCTCTCATTCGGGACCTTCGGATGCCGATCTCATTTAGCCTGCCCCGCTGATTCAGCAAGTCGAACTCTTTGAGCGCCAGGACGTTCGGGTACACGCGGATCGGCTGCTCGGTAGGCAGCACGACCTGCTTCTGCGCGAGCCCGAGGGGGCAATCGATGCGGAGCCACGTGCCCCGGAATTCGTTGGCGCCGCGCTCTTCCGGCACGAGCGTGTAGCGAAGCTCCTTCAGATCTCCTGGCGCGATGTCGATATCGAACTGGCGTTGCGACGCCTGGTACTCGGGCGGAGGCTCGTCTCTCAGCTCGCCGCGTATCGGCTCCGGGCCGTCATTCTCGAGTACGAGCGTGATTTGGTTTGCCGCGCGCACCGAGAGCACCGGGTCGAACTTGCGGGCGAAGCGAAGATTCGATTCCTGCGGCGCGAGTCTGGTGCTGGCATAGGCGGCGGCGAGCAGCAGCACGTCGTAGCCGACGGCGAGAATCGGTTGGCCGATGGCGGCAGCAAGGGCGGCAAGGGGAATCCCCAAAGCGGCCAGCAGCCAAAATCGCTTCGTCAGAACCATCGGCAGTAAACTTCCATCGTGACCCAGGACCTCGTCATTCTCAGTCCTGAGAAAACTGTTCTAACCTACCGCCTAGCGGGCCTGGGTAGCCGCGCGATCGCGCAATTGGTGGATTTACTCATTGTGATCGCGTTGATCTTCGGCATAGGAATGCTGCTGGCGCTCACGATCGGGTCCATCGATCAGGGGATCTATGTCGGGATGCTCCTGCTCACATCGATATTGGGGCCGTTTGCGTACTTCATCTTGTTCGAGGGGCTTTGGAACGGGCAAACCCCTGGCAAGCGCGCTGCCGGCATTCGGGTGCACATGGCGGACGGAACGCCGGTCACGATGCTCGCTTCGATTGGCAGGAACCTGCTCCGGGCCGCGGACTTCCTTCCGTCGTTCTACTTTCTCGGGCTGCTCGCGATTTTCACGAACCCGAAGGCCCAGCGGCTAGGCGACCTCATCGCCGATACCGTGGTGTGCGTGGAATGGCGGCCCGACCGCATGGCAATGCCCGCTCCTCACAGCGTGGGAGTGCACGCTTTCGAATCCGCCGTCGGCGATCTTCGAGGTATGACGATCGAGGAGTACAACGCCTTGCGGCGGCTGTGCGACCGGTACCCCGAACTGCCGCCGGAGGTGCGGAATTCGCTAATGCAGGAAGTGTTCATGCCGATCACGCAACGGCGGAAGATCCCGATGCAACAAAACGTGCATCCGATCTACATCGCCGAAGCGACCGTGATGAAATATGGCCGTCAACACGGACTCCTGTAGATGTTGTGGAACGCCTGTGGAAAGATGTGGACGGAGCGCGGAGTGTGGACTACCAAGCCGTGAATCTTATACGTAGGAACGGTTTTCCACCGCGTTTTCCACATTCTTCGGGGGTTCGGGTTGCTGCCTTTTTGAACTTGAAGTGTTCGAGTGAAACGGCCCTGCGGTAGCGAAAAGAAAGGGTTTTCCCCAATATCGAAGCCCATAACAGTAACTGCAATATAAGAATGAATCTCTCAACCGGAATAGAAGGGAGTGTGGAAGACGCGCCCGAGCGGGCGGACGCCTCGGTGAGAGCCGTGTGCCTGGAGAGCTTCCGAAATTACGATCGGCTCGATTTGGAGCTGTCTTCAGGGTTCAACGTACTGGCGGGCGAAAACGCCCAAGGGAAGACGAATTTTCTCGAAGCGCTGTACCTGGCATCCACGGCCAGGCTGCTTCGGGGGCAAAAGGATTCCGAGGCGATTCGAGAAGGATCCGACAGGGCGGCCGTAAGCGTCGAGATCCAACCTCAGGGGACGAAGATCGGAATCAGTCTGGAGCGCGGGGCGCGTAAGAGGGCGACGCTGAACGGGCTCGGACTGCCTCGCGCGGCGGATGTGATCGGCCGGCTTCCGTGCGTGTGCGTGAGCTCGGCGGACATGGCGATCGTCCGCGGCGAGCCGAGCGACCGGCGCCTGTTCCTCGATCTCGAGCTCAGCGGCCTGTATCCCGCCTATCTGCGCCACCTGACGCTCTACAAGCGGGCTTTGGAGCAACGAAACGCCTTGCTGCGCGATTCCCGGGAGGGCATGCGGCCATGCGAGCAGTTCGAGCCGTGGGAGGAGCAGATGGCACACCACGGCATCGCGCTACGCAACGTGAGGCTCGAGTTCCTGGATCGGCTGTCTCCGGCCTCCACCCGGTACCACGCGCACATTGGGGCCGGCGAATCGATCTCGGTCGGCTACGTTCGGCGGGACGACGCGCAAACCGAGGAGGAACTGCGTCTGGCTCTGCAGGGATCGCGGGACGTCGACGTGTACCGCGGGGGCACGAGCCCAGGGCCACACAGGGACGACCTTTCACTGGACGTAGGAGGAAGGGACTGCCGGCTGTTCGGGTCGCAGGGCCAGCAGCGGACCTCTGTGATCGCCGTCAAGCTCGCGACCCTGGAGATCGGCCGGGAGGAGCTTGGCGCACCGCCGCTGCTTCTGCTCGACGACATTCTTTCGGACCTGGACGAGCGCCGGCGGGGGCTCTTGGTGGAAGTCGCGCTGGAGCATGCCGGGCAGGCCGTACTGACCTGCACGGAGGCTTCCGCGGCTGGGGAGCGGATTCTGCAGGACGCTGCGGTTTATCATGTGGAGGGGGGAACAGTCCGCGCGGCATGAGAAAGATCGGCCAGATGCTTCCGGCAGCGATCGAGCAGGCGGAGGTGCTGAGAATCGCCCGGGCTCAGGCGATTCTCAGGCATTGGCCCGAAGTCGTGGGCCCGCTGCTGGCCGAAAGATCGTGGCCCGACCGGTTTAGCAAGGGCACGGTCTGGGTCGCCGTGCAGGGCTCTGCCTGGGCGCAGGAGCTGCGCATGATGAAGGACGTGATCCTGGAGCGGCTGGCCAAGCGCGCCGGCGACGATGGACTGTTCAAGGACGTGCGTTTCGGCGTGCGTCCCCCGAGGAAGCTCGAACCGGAGCCGCCTCCTCCCACCCCTGCGCCGGAAAGGCAAGAGGATCTTTCGATCCGGGAGATCGCCGCGAGGCGACTAGCGAACTGGAAGGGCCCGAAGGCTTAGCCGGGGCGAAGACCAAGCACATCCGCGCTCGCCCGCATCGCTTCGA
Organism: Fimbriimonadaceae bacterium; assembly: GCA_025934835.1. GTDB lineage: Bacteria > Armatimonadota > Fimbriimonadia > Fimbriimonadales > Fimbriimonadaceae > Fimbriimonas. The sequence continues at coordinate 27,404 of JAICWL010000029.1, read as the reverse complement.
TGAGGTTTGCGACATGCTGCTCCAGCTCCAGGCCGATTCCTTGCGCGCCCTCGATCACCTCGTCGCGATGAACGCCAGCGGCGAATGAAGCCTGTTTCAGCTTTTTCATCACGCTCTTGACCTCGACCTCGTCGATGCACTTGCTCGGGCGGACATAGGTGACCGCCACGATGAATCCGCTCAGCTCGTCGCAGGCGTACAGATAGCGCTCGAGGGGAGACACACGCTGGATGCCACTGTAGTTGGCATGGCTGCCGATCGCCCGGATCACATCCGCCGGCCAGCCCTGCTCCTCGAGCAGGCGCATTCCCCAGAACGGATGTTCGTCCGGGTGCTGCTCGTAGTCGAAATCGTGCAACAGGCCCGTGGCTCGCCATTTGTCCTCATCTTCCCCAAGCTTGGCCGCGTACCATCCCATGCACGCCTCTACTCCCAGGCAATGACGCCTCAGCGATTCGCTCGGCGTGTGCTCGTGGAGCAGTTTCAGGGCTTGCGCACGGTCGTGCATCGCACCATTATGGGCTCGGTGCGGCTCAGCCTTCGCCGTGGCTGGACTTCGTGCGGATGCGGATCGGCGTTCCTTCGAGCGGGTAGGCGGCTCGGATTTTGTTCACCAGGTACCGCTCATAGCTGAAGTGCAGCAGATCGGGGTTGTTCAGAAACAGCAGGAAGGTGGGCGGCCTGGCGGTAACTTGTGTGGCGTAGTAGATTTTCAACGGTCGGCCCTTGGAGGTGTACGGCCTCTCGAATGCCGCGTCTTGGATGAGCCGGTTCAGGACGCCGGTTGGGATTCGGAAGCTGTAGGCCTCGACGGCTCGGAGAACCTCGTCGAGAACGGGCTCGAGCCCAGCGCTTTCCTTGGCCGACGTAAAGGCAGCGCGCGCATAGGCCAGCTCGGGGATCTCGTTGCGCAGGATGCGCATGAAATCCTTCTTGATCAGGCTGTTCTTGCGCGGATGGCCGTCCGGCGGCTCGAGCACGTCCCACTTGTTGATGGCGACCACGCATGCCTTGCCGGCGTCGTGGGCGAGCTTCATGATCCTCTTGTCGCCATCGGTGAGCCCGGCTGGGCCGTCGACCACGACAAGCGCGCACTCGGCGCGCTGCAGCGCCTTTTCGGCGCGGTTGACCATGTAGTATTCCACCGTGCCCTGGATCTTGCCTCTGCGCCGGATTCCAGCGGTATCGATCAGCCGGAACTTCTCATCCCGATATTCGAGGGTCGTGTCGATGGCATCTCTCGTGGTGCCGGCGATTTCCGAGACGATAACGCGCTGCTCGCCTGTGAAGGCGTTCACCAGGGAGGATTTGCCCACGTTAGGGCGGCCCACGATTGCCACGCGGACCTCCTCGGCGCCGGGCTCTTCGGCTTCGGTTGCCTCGAGGTCGCGAACGACCTCGTCGAGCACGTCGGCGACGCCGCGGCCATGAAGTCCCGAAATCGGATAGACCTCGCCGAGTCCCAATGCGTAAAACTCGCCGGCGTGGGCGTCGCGCTGGGGACTGTCGGCTTTATTCGCCAATACGAGAACGGGCTTGTCGATCCCTCTGAGTCTGTTGGCAAGGTCCATATCGCCGGGGTTGAGACCCTCGGCGGCATCGACTTCGAACAGCACGACGTCGGCTTCCTCGAGGGCGACGTTCGCCTGCACGCGGATCTGCTCGGCGAGCGGGTCGTCCTTCTGAAAAAGAATGCCGCCGGTGTCCACGACCTGGAAGCGCTTGCCGTTCCATTCAGCTTCCTGGTAGAGGCGGTCGCGCGTGATTCCGGGCGTGTCTTCGACCACAGCCACGCGGCGGCCCACCACCCTGTTGAACAGGGTGCTCTTGCCGACATTTGGGCGGCCGACGATCACCACGACGGGCAGCTTTCCTGGCATGGGGTTGCGGCAAGGGTACCTAATCCTTCATGATCGTTCGGGGCGTGAGGCAGTCGTCGATCTGTAAAGCGGGATGGTTGTTATGCCTAATCTCCGCTAGCACCCTCTGCTGGAGCACCGACACCGACCCACGAGTAAGGCCGTCGTGGTACATATCCGCCTCCTACGGCTCGGGTCTGCTGATTCTCGGCTCTCGGCAGCCTCATTTCGGCGGAGGCGTGGATATCGGCTTTGGCAAGCCTGAGCCGAGGTTTCAGTTCCACTCGATACCCGCGCAGCTCGTGTACGAGGTTTATTGGGACCATGTGAGCACGGCCAGCCTTTCGAGCTATCACGATCCGGGCGAGCGGGTGGACGCGCTCGGCGCGCTCGCTTTGGCACGTTTCCGATGGCCGGTCAAGGGGGGCATCGGCGCCTATTTCGACATCGGCTGGGGTCTGCAAGTAACCAATCACGTGACGGTCGACGTGAACTCCGACGTGAACAGCACTCCGATGCTTGGCGTGGGCGGCACGTTCCAACTCGGCTCGAGGGAACTACTCCTGGGCGTGCGCTACCTGCACGTGTCCAACGCGTGGACGAAGCCGCCGAACTTCGGCAGCAATGCGATCTTCGCGACGATTACGATTCGGTACTAGGGGGACGGGGTTGGGTGTTCGGCCCGTCCCGCGTCACTTCAGATTCGCCACTCTTCCTAGGCTGTACGGCGCTTGCGCGATGAGAGCAGCTTCGTGCGGTCGCGATACTTGTTCACCGTTCTGCGCGCGACGATGACGCCCTTTTCTGCGAGGAGCTCCGCGATTCGTTCATCGGAGAGCGGGTTGGTGGGATTCTCGGTGGCCAAGATCCCCTCAATCATTTTTTGGACCCGCAGGGCCGGTTTGAAGAACACGTCGAACGACACGACCTCACCCGTCGCGAGCTGCACGAATTTATCCGCCGTGGCCCGGCTGACCGTGCTCTCATGAAGGTCGAGGTCTTCGGCGACCTGGCTCCGCGTGAGCGGGCGAAGGAACGCATAGTCGCCCGTGGAGACGAAACCCTCCTGCGAGACGACCAGATACTCGCCGATCGCTCGCATAGTGCGCCTGCGCTGCTCGACGCAGGAAATGAAATCTCGTGCTCGCTGCACGAAGTGGTCCACGTGCCGCTTCTCGTCTCGTGGCGGGCGCTGGCGCTCGTTCAGCTCCGTCTGGCGGCGATAGTATGCCCTGCTCACCTTTAGCAGCGTCTCGTCGGGGCCCTTGACCTCGACTTGCCACCCTGCTTCAGCGCGGTTGAGCACAAGGTCGGGGCACACGCCTACGGAGCGCGATGCCCAAGCCAAGCTGCCGGGCTCGCCCTCGCATGGGTAGGGATTGAGGCTGAGTATCTCCGCAAAGGCGCGCTGGACAACGTCCGGCATCACGCCATAGCGGCGCGCGATGCGCATCGTTTTGCGTGAAACGAAGTCGTCCAGATAGTTCTTGACGATTTTGGCCGCGAGCTTGTGCTCGAGCGTATCGCCGCGCAGGAGCTGGAGCAAGAGGCATTCCTGCACGCTCCTGGCGCCGACGCCGGCGGGATTGCATCGCTGCAGAGCGGCGAGGGCCAGCCCGGCTTCCTCGATGGAGCATTCGCAATGGAGCGCCACCTCTTCGAGGGGCTCGCCCAGGTAGCCGCGAGGGTCGAGGCTTTCGACGAGATACTCGCCGACTTTGCGCAGCTTAGCCGGCAGCGCGCTGAGGAGCTGGGCGCGCAGGTGCTCGGTCGTCTGCGGCTCACCTACAGCCAGGTCGAGCCAGCTCAGGCCGCCTTCGTCGTTCGGAAGACTGCGGCGGAATTCGGGATCGTCGCCGGACGGCTTCAGCTCTTGGGGCGCAATCGCGCGGAAGACCATTTCCTCGCTGATCGGCTCTACGTCCTCCTGCAGCCGGTCGAGCGCGGGGTTTTCGTTCAGCTCGGTCTCGATCGCCTGCTCGAGCTCCGTTTGGTTGAGCTGCAGCAGGTGGCTCGCCAGCACGAGCCTGGGATCGATCTTGAGGCCCGTATCGAGCCGTTGAGCATTGCCTAGTCCTTGACGCACCGATGAACTCTCCATGTGCCCTGAGTGGGCCCAGTTCTTTATCGGTTCGAATCTCGGTTCCATTCGGCTGTGAAAAGTGCCTGCCACAGGCTCGGCGTCGTGCCATGATGCAATCCGATGAGCGAGGGCAAGCCTAAGACCGGAGCTGCGATACGCTCCAAGACCGGCGCGCGACAGATGCGCAAAGAGCATCGCATGGCCCGACGCGACATCCAGATCGCCTTCCTTCTGCAGGACTGGGAGGACGCATACAACGTGGGGGGCATGTTTCGCGTGGCCGACGCATGCGGAGCGACCGAGCTGATCATGACGGGCAGGACTCCTACGCTCCCCAACCCGATGATCGGTGTGACTTCGCTCGGCCACCACCGCAGGATCCGGCATCGGTACTTCCCGACGCACGAGGAGGCCGCGCTCGCGGTCAAGAGCGAGGGGTACAGCCTTGTGGTCGTGGAGATCGCCGACGGCGCACAGAACTACGCCGAGTTCGAATACCCGGCGAAGTTGTGCCTGGTGCTGGGAAACGAGGCGAACGGCGTGTATTCGAGCGTGATGCGACACCGCGACGCGGCCGTTTACATTCCGATGTACGGCAAGGGGCGCTCTCTGAACGTCCACGTCGCGGCGGCTGTGGTCGCCTACAGGGCGCTGCTCGGTTGAGCGCGGCCCGTAGGCGGTTCGATTAGCTCGACAGCTTGCTGGCGCTCGCCGGGTCCACCGAGACGCCGGGGCCCATGGTGGAGCTCAGCGTGACGGTCTCGACATACTTGCCTTTGGCGCCCGAAGGCTTGGCTTTGATCAGCGCTCCCAGCCCGGCCCGGAAGTTCTCGATGAGGTGCTCGTCGGGAAACGTGACCTTGCCGATGGGGATGTGGACGACGCCGGCCTTGTCCGCTCGGTACTCGACGCGGGTGGCCTGCTTGATCTCGGCGACTGCGGTGCCGATGTTGTTCGTCACCGTCCCGTTTCTCTTGTTGGGAGTTCGGGGGCCGAGGATGCGGCCGATTTTGCCGATCTGGGGCGCCATTTCCTCGGTGGCGAGCAGCACGTCGAAATCTCGGAAGCCAGCCTGGATCTTTGCGATCAGGTCCTCGGCGCCGACGGTTTCCGCGCCGGCTTGTTCGGCCTGGGTGGCGAGATCTCCCTTCGCGAGCACGGCGACGTTTCTGCTTTTGCCAGTGCCGTGGGGCAGGTTCGTGATGCCTCGGACGTTTTGGTCGCCCTTGCGGGGATCGATGCCCAGCCGGACGGCGAGGTCGACGGTTTCGGGAAACTTGGCGGTGGCGGTCTGCTTGACCTTGGCCAATGCAGCCGTAAGTTCGAGATTCTCGTCGCGATCGACGAGCTTGGCCGCTTCAGTGTAGCGAGCGGAATGAGGGCTCTTCTTGCCCTGGCGGTTCTTGATTCTCAAGTTTTTCTCCTGTGGTGCAGGCGGCTGCGCGGCGCGCGAGCCTCCCACGGACTGCCGGAGAGTATACCGCCGGCACTTTTAGCGCGCCGAGCGAGTAAAAAGGGGCATGCTTCACGCTCTCGCGCTGCTTGTCTTGGCCGCTCCCGGCCAGGCGAGCTCCAGCTATTCGGCTGCCTGGGACAAAGTCCAGAGCGCCATCGAAACCCGATATTACGCCCGTGGCGCACGAAAGGCGGAGATGGAGCGCCTGCTGGCCAAATACGGTCCCCGGGCCAAAGGGGCAACTTCGGACGAAGGATTCGAGGCGGCGGTGAACTCGATGATCGGCGAGTTCAAAGACTCTCATTTTGAGCTGTTCACGAAGGACGACCAGGGGTTCTATCTCATGGACGGACTGATGCATCGCTCGGGAGCGGCGCCCATGCCGGAGGTTGGCGCATGGTTCAAGAAGGACGGGCCGGGCTACCAGGTTCGGATGGTGCTCGATGGCGGCGAAGCGCAGAAGGCCGGGCTCCGCAAGGGTGACATCGTGACGCTCGTCGACGGCAAGCCGTTTACGCCGGTAGCTTCGATCCAGGACAAGGTGGGCCAAAGCGTGCACCTCACGGTCGATCGCGACGGGACCATGCTGCCCGCCGACGTGCGGGTGCAGAAGGAGGGCGCGCTGGAGATGTTCCTGGACGCTTCGAGAGACAGCGCGAGGATCATCGATAGGAACGGCAAGAAGATAGGCTACTTCCACCTTTGGACCCAGGCCAACGACGATTTCAAGAACGCTTTGTCCGGCGCGGTGTACGGAAAGCTGAAGGACACCGATGCTTTCATCCTGGACCTGCGTGACGGCTTCGGGGGGCGGCCCGAGGGGTATGCCGACCCGTTTTACAGGCCGGAGGCGCACATCGAGTGGAAGACTTCGCCCACGCAGGGGATGACGGAACTATTCGGCTATGCGCGGCCGCTCGTGGTGCTTATCAACGACGGGTCGCGCAGCGCCAAAGAGGTGCTGAGCTTCATCATCAAGAAGAGCCACCGGGCGGTGCTGGTCGGCTCGACGACCGCGGGCAACGTTCTGGGCACGTTTCCGATGCGCGTGAACGATTGGAGCTATCTCGAAATCCCGATGGTGGACGTGGTTACCGACGGGGTGCGACTGGAAGGCAAGGGCGTATCGCCGGACCTGCCGGTTCCGCAGGAGTACGACTCCAACGGGAACGACCTCGTACTGGCCGCCGCCGTGGACAAACTCGCAGGAAAGGGCTCGCGCTAGCAGGAGAACGGGTACTCGGCCTTCTTTCGGCTGATGACCTCTTCGTAGCGTTCGATCTGCTCCTCGATTTCGGCCGGGTAGAGATCCGCGTAGGCCAAGGCTGCCTCGAGCTCGTCTCGCCGCACGCAAGGAAACGACTGCGAGAGCTGGTCGACCGAGCCTAGCTTGCGGTACATGCGCACGACTTCCCAGACCGCGCATTGGCCGTCTGCAAGGCGTGCGTTCGGCCCTTCGCCGACGAGTGGTGGCGGCTCGTTGTGCACGCGCGAGCGCTGCCGGAAGCAAATGAGGCGGTCGACGACCTCGGCCGAGGTCATGCTCGTGCGCTCGGCGCACTCGTCGACGCTGAGCACCTCGTGATGGACCGCCGAGATCGCGAGCTCTTCGTAGAGCCCCGGGCAGCTATCCATAAGCTGGCCCATCAGACTGGCCGCGCGGCTGGAATCCTGTGACGCGAGGCGCTGAAGCTGGCCGAGTTGCCAGTGTTCGAAGACGTATGCCATTCCGTTCTTCTCCAGATCGTTTCGCGAGCTTCCTTGATCGCAACTCCACGCTACTCCCCCGCAGGGCTGCCAGGGAAACGGCTTGCGGCCTAATGCGCACTTTCCGGTAAGCCGCTTTATCGGTCGCTCGGGTTGCAGAAGGCTCCCGGTTCGGCTTAGACTAGATTCGCGACGCGACGGAGGTGCCGCCCGCGTCTGAGTCTGAAGGGGTGGATGGGTTGGAGCTACAAGTCAAGGGCCTGATCGACAGCAAATTCGGCTTGATGCAAGACGAAGAGGTTGTGAGCTTGGCAAAGCGTGGTCATGCCGGGGCCGCGGAGTTTCTGATCACTCGCTACCGCCCCCTGGTGGAAAGCAAGGCGAAGTCATATTTCGTGGTGGGCGCGGATCGAGAGGACGTTATCCAGGAAGGGATGATCGGTCTATACAAAGCGATCCGCGACTTTCGAAACGACCGATTGGGCAAGTTCCGGCCGTTTGCCGAGCTATGCGTCACACGGCAGATCATCACTGCCGTAAAGACCGCCACCCGGCACAAGCATGCTCCCCTGAATGCTTACGTATCGCTGAATCGCTCGTCGGACGGCCCGCAGGACCCTTCTCTTCTGGAAGTTTTGTGCGATCCGGCCCATTCACAGGCTGCAGAAGATCCGGCGGGAACTGTTCGGAACTTGGAAGACGAACTTAGAGGTACCCTAAGCGAGCTTGAGTTATGTGTACTTCGATGCTATCTCCAGGGAATGTCTTATAGAGAAATGAGTCGCGAACTGGAATGCCATACGAAGTCGGTAGACAACGCTCTTCAGCGGGTGAAGCGGAAGATAGGAAGCCTGGTCGAACACGACAGCGTGGACTTTCTTCCGAGTGCAATACGAAATTAAGTTGAACCTAGGGTTCCTCTTTTAGAGAGCAACGTGTATATTGGGAGCACCTGCACCGAGGGAGTGGGGAAAAGCGATGCGCATTGCTGTTTGCTGTAAAGAAGGCTTGTTCCGTGACGCATTGGCGAGCTTGATCGATCATCATGGCAGCCACCAGGTCGTTTCGATTGAGAATAACGCTCGGGCGCTGATCAACTCGGCGAAGGAGGAGCGCGCCCAATTGCTTGTGGTCGACGCGCACGGTCTCGACGAGCGCGAGATGCAATTCTTATTGGGCGCCAAGGCGTTCGGCGACTTCGGTATCGTGCTGATCACGCCCGACGACCAGACCGAAGAGTTCGATGACGGTGCGGTCGACCGCCAAGTTTCAAGGACCGGCACTGCCGATGACCTGTTCGAGGCGATTCAGGAGATGGGTGGTCGAGTGCGCATCACCGCGCCCTCCGTGCATGAGGGCAGGAGATCGTACGGACGGCGCAACGGCGACTTGACCAAGCGCGAATTCGAGGTTGCGCAGCTCGTTTCGAAGGGGATGAGCAATCGACGGATCGCTCAAGTGACCGGCCTCCGCGAGCAGTCGATCAAGAACCTGGTTAGCGTGATCATGCGCAAGCTGCATTGCGAGAACCGGGTACAGGTTGCGCTCCGGCTGACGCAGGGTGGGCCCTTGCAAGAGTCGCCCAAGTAGTCTGGTAGCCTCAGCGGGTTGAAGCAGCGCGTCCTCACCGCGTCGGTACTGCTCATCGTCGCGCTTGCCTGCCTGTTTGCGACTTCCCCGCTCCCGGTCGGAGTTCTTTCGGTAGTCGCCGCCCTGATTTGCCTTTCTGAGCTGGCTGCGATAACCTGCAGCCCTTGGGCTTGGGCCGGAGGCGTGATTGCCTGTGGGCTGGCTGCCCTGGCCTGGTCGAATCCCATCGCGGCTGCGCCCGGTTTCCTGGCGTTGACGATGCTCGGCATCGCCGGAACTTATATCGCTACACGACAATCTGTGCTTGGCGGAATCCTGGCAGGTGGCTGGGTAGTGGGTCCCTTCGCTTCGATTTTGTACCTTCATGGCCGCGGTGCGGGTAGCCAGCCATGGCAATGGAGCGCGCCGGTGTTCTTGGCGCTGGCGCCGCTTTGGGTTGGCGACTCGGCGGCGATTTTCGTGGGCCGGGCGATCGGAAAGCACCCGCTGCTTCCGAAGGTGTCGCCGAAGAAGACGGTCGAAGGCGCTGCAGCGAATTTGGTCGGGTGCATTTTGGCAGCCGTTGGTCTGGGCGCGCTGCTAGGCGAGCCGCTTGCGCTTTCGGCTGCGGCGGGGCTCGCGGCCGGCGTCTTCGGCCAGGCGGGCGACCTGTTCGAGAGCTATATCAAGCGAAGAGCAGGAGTCAAGGACAGCGGAACGATCCTCCCAGGCCACGGCGGACTGCTGGATCGTGTGGACAGCCTGCTATTCACCGCTCCGGTCGTCGTGGTGCTTCTGGCGGCAGCGGGCCGCTAACGCGGGTTCCTCGGTAACATCAGCGCTCATGGCCGCCGTCGAGACGCGAGAGCTTCGCAAGGTTTATTACTCGAACAAGAAGGAGCCCGGCGCGTTGGGCGCGCTAAAGATGCTCGTGAAGCCCGACAAGGTGGCTACCGAGGCGGTCAAGGGCGTCGACCTGAGCATCGAGCAGGGAGAGTTCGTCGGCTTCCTCGGTCCGAACGGCGCTGGGAAGACCACTACGCTGAAAATGCTGAGCGGCATTCTTTATCCGAGCGGCGGCGAGGCGACGGTGCTCGGCTTCACGCCATGGCAGCGCAAGCCGGAGATGCTGCGGCAGATCTCGCTGGTCATGGGCAACAAGATGCAGCTCTGGTGGGACCTCCCCGCCTGGGACGGATTCCTGGTGCTGAAAGAGCTTTACGAGGTGTCGGACTCGACTTTCAAGAAGCGGGTGGACCACCTTGTCGACGCCCTCCAGCTTTCCGACAAGATGCACGTGCAGGTTCGGAAGCTGAGCCTGGGCGAGAGAATGAAATGCGAGTTGGTCGCGGCGCTTCTGTATACGCCGCGGGTCGTATTCCTCGACGAGCCGACGCTCGGGCTCGACGTGGTGAGCCAGAAGCGCATTCGAGATTTTCTGCGCGAATTAAACCGAGAGGACGAATGCACGATGATCCTGACCAGCCACTACATGCAGGATGTGCAGGAGCTTTGTCAGCGCGTCGTGGTGATCGACCATGGACAGATTGTGTTTCGTGGCACGCTGGACCAGCTATCGAGTCGGTTCAGCGACATCAGGCGCGTTCGGCTTACGCTCGCCCAGCCCGTGGCGGAGACGGACCTAATGCGGTACGGCCGCGTGATCGGCGACGTGGGAGAAGTCGCGGTGATCGAGGTTCCCAGGAGCGAGACTGCGCAAGCGACCGCCGCTATGCTCCAAGCATTTCCGGTCAGCGATGTCGCCATCGAAGAGGTGGAGATGGAGGAGATCATGCGGGACCTATTTACAAGGGCGCCCGGCAGCGAGTAGGTCCAATGTTTCACGTGAAACACCGCCGCCAAGTAGAATAGGCGGTCGCTCCAAGACATGGAGCGGCGGTGAGAACATGAATATAACGGAAATGCCGACGCGCTACGACGCGTCCTCCACAGAATCGAAGTGGTACGAACGCTGGGAGACAGCGGGGCTATTCAAGCCCGACCCGGATCCTGCGAAACAACCGTACTGCATTACGATTCCTCCTCCCAACATCACCGGCTCGCTCCACATGGGGCACGTGCTGTGCTATTCGCTGCAGGACCTGCTCGGTCGGTACCAGCGGATGCGGGGTCAATCGGTGCTGATTCTCCCGGGCCAGGACCACGCCGGAATCGCCACGCAAAGCGTGGTCGAGAAGCAGCTCCGCAAGCAGGGCACGAGCGCAGCTCAGATTGGACGCGAGCAGTTCGTCGAGCGGGTTTGGCAATGGCGAGACGAAGCCGGGAACACCATTCTGGAGCAACTGAGGCAGCTCGGCTGTGCGTTCGACTGGAGCCGGGGGCGCTTTACTCTCGACGAGCGTTACGCCCAGGCCGTGCTCAAGGTGTTCGTCGAGTGGTTCGAGCGAGGGCTCATCTTCCGAGGAAAGCGCGTGGTCAATTGGGACCCGGCTCTGCAGACGAGCGTTTCCGATATCGAAACCGAGCGGAGAACCTTCCGGGGGAAGCTGTATTACATCCGCTATCCGTTTGCGAACGGTGAAGGGCATGTGACGATCGCTACGACGCGGCCCGAGACGATGCTCGCCGATGTTGCCGTGGCGGTGCACCCTTCGGATGGCAGATACAAGGACAAAGTCGGCCAAACGCTGATATTGCCGCTGCTTGGGAGGGAGATCCCGCTGATAGCGGACATTTATCCCGATCCCGAGTTCGGCAGCGGCGCCGTTAAGATCACTCCCGCGCACGATCCTAACGATCATGCCGTTGGAACCCGTCATGGCCTGCCGATGCCGGTGCTGCTCGACGAGCGGGCGCGGATTACCGAAGAGGGCGGCGTGTATGCCGGGCTCGATCGCAACGAGGCGCGCAAGCGTATCGTGCAAGACCTCGACGAGCAGGGGTTTCTCGAAAAGATCGAGGATCACGACATTCCGATCATCATCAGCGAGCGCAGCGGCGAAGTGATCGAGCCCCTGCTGTCCGAGCAGTGGTTCTGCGACCAAGCGGCGCTAGCCAAGCCCGTCATCGACGCCCTGGAGCGAGGCGAGATTCGATTCCACCCGGAGCGCTACAACCACATTTTCCTCGACTGGATGCAGAACTTGCGGGAGTGGTGCCTCAGCAGGCAGCTTTGGTGGGGCCACAGAATCCCGATCTACTACGATGCGGAAGACACCGCCTATGCCGCCCTGAGCTGGGAAGAAGCGCAGAGGAAGGCAGGCGACAAGCCGATCGTGCGTCAGGACGACGATGTGCTCGACACCTGGTTCAGCTCGGGTTTGTGGCCGTTTGCGACCCTTGGCTGGCCGGAGCAAACCGAGGATCTGAAGCGGTTCTATCCAACCGACGTGCTCGTCACGGACCGAAACATCATCAACCTGTGGGTGGCTCGCATGACCATGGTGGGTTTCGATCTGACCGGCGAAAAGCCGTTCAGCGATGTGATGATCTTCGCGACCGTCCTTCGCGAGGACGGGCGAAGAATGAGCAAGAGCCTAGGGACAGGCATCGACCCGATGCAGCTCATCGGCTCCATAGGGGCGGACGCTCTAAGGTACACGCTGCTTTCGCAAACCGGCGAAAACCAGGACCTGCGGTTCAGCGACCGGCGAACCGAGGAGGCGCGGAACTTCTGCAACAAGATCTGGAACGCCACCAGGTTCGTGCTGATGACGGCTCACGAGCCGCCGGAACTGGCCCCCGACAGGTTCGAACTAGTAGACGAATGGCTGCTATCTAGGCTGTACGATACGGTCGAGAAGGTGAGGGACGCCTACGACACGTTCGATATCCAGACCGCGAGCCATGCGCTGTACCGATTCTTCTGGAGCGAGCTTTGCGACTGGTACATCGAAGTCAGCAAACCGCGCCTGGCGAATGAGAGCGAGAACGCGGCGCCGAGGTTCGTGCTGTTCACTGCGATCGAGGCGTTCCTGAAGATGATCCATCCGATCATGCCGCACCTCAGCGAGGAGCTGTACAGCTATCTGCCTGGCAAGAGCTCGGAGTTCCTGATGTCGTCGCCTTGGCCGGATCTGCCGAGTGATTTCAAGCATCCGGACGCCGAAGGGGAGATCGAGCGGACATTCGAGATCACGCGGTCCCTCAGAGCTTTGCGCGCCGAGGTGGGCCTTCCCGCTATGCGGGCTGTCGAGGCGGTTTACTACGAGGGTGATCTTGGCGCCGGTGCTTCCGTAATCGCCTCACAGGCGTGGTTCGGCGAACTCCGACCAGGCAAGCCGTCCGATGAAAAGTTCATAACTACGTCGGCTGGAGGGGTCGATTGGTACCTGCCTACCGCGGGGCTGATCGACTTGGAGAAGGAGACCCAAAGGCTCGATAAGGAGGAGCACAAGGCGCAGGACGAGCTGGCCAAGATCGAGCAGCGGCTCGCAAACCCCATGTTCCGTGAGCGCGCCAAGCCCGAGATCGTGGAGCGCGAGGAGCAGACTGCGGCAGAACTTCGCGAGGCGCTCGATAAGATCCGGCAACGGCGCAATCTGCTGGGCTCGCCCTAGTCGGAGGAGGGTCGTCGGGGCTGCGCCCTCCAGAGGAGCAGCCCCGCACCATAGTAAGCCACGAGCCAATAGGCGTTGAAGGGCGGCACGTCGAGCGCGGCGAAGGGCAGTCCGCCCAGCACGTCGGCCACCCATCTCACGACGTCGATGAGGGGCGAGGCGAGCAGGCTCATTAGCGCGGCTGCCGGCCCGGGAGCCAGAAGGCTGAGCCCGAACGCACCGATCGAGACCGGCAGCAGCGCGCTCGCCGAGGCAACGACGACGACGTTCGCCGGGATTGAGACGAGCGAAACCATGCCCATGTGATAGGCCACGAGCGGCTCCATGGCGAGCGCTAGCACCATGCTGGCGTAGGCTAGCTGGCCCGAGCGCTGCAAGACGAGCCCGACAGCGGTTCTGGGGCGCAAAGTCGGCCGTTTGTGAAACACGATCAGGCTCGCGACCGCGACGAACGAGAGCTGAAATCCCGCGTCCAGCACGCCGGCCGGGTTCCAAAGCAGGCACGCGATCGCGGCGACTCCCAGAGCGGAGAGACCGTCCGGTTCGCGCCGAATCAGATACGCCGCAAGAAACGCGACCGACATGAGAGCTGCGCGGAGCACGGGCGGATGCAAGCCCACGGCCACCGCGTACAGAGCGAGCAGGCAGCTCACCAGGCCCACGACTGCCCAGCGCGGAATCGGCAGGAATCCCAGCAGCCATTGAAACGCCAGAGCGATCGCGAACACGTGCAAGCCCGAGGCTGCCACCACATGCACCGTGCCGGTCCGCTTCAGCGCGTCGCGCGATTCCATCGGCAGGGCTCCGCTTCGAAAGCATATGGCGTCCGCCCATTCGGCCTCGGCCTTGTTCATCGAACCCGCTGCGAACGCAAAGAACGATTGCCGCCAGGAGTCGGCGAGGCGAAAGAACGCAGGGCCGTAGCCCGCGCGCGTCATGGCCGACGGATCGAGCCGCACCTTGCCCGAAACCCCCTGCGCGGCGTAGATCGGCGCGATCTCATCCGGAAACGGCGTGGCGACTCCCGCGATGCTGAAGCGATCGCCCCAAGAGATGCCTTCCGCGGATGGCACCTCGGCCAAGTAGCGACGCCCAGCTAGCTCGAGCTCGAAAGCATCGTAGTGCTCGTACCGGCGGGGTGCGGAGACGATCTCGGCGGCGCCTTGCAGCCATGTGCTGTCTCTCACTGCGGCGGCAGGTGAAGGCGCCAGCACGAGCCCCACCGCAAACGCGGCCAGAACCATCCAGCGCGCCGAGCTTTTGCGGAACAATATCGCCAAGATGAGGACGATCGCGGCGTTCAAGAGGTGGGCGGGAGTAACCAGGCCGACGATCAGGCCGGAGCAAAGCACCAGCGCGGGGCGACCTTCAATCTGCCTGCGATGGAAGTCGAGATCGATCGCCGGCGCGAGGGACCCGGGGCTCAGCGCCGCTTCGCGTTCCATCGGCATCCATATTAGGGCTCCGGAGGCTTATTCGTCTACCCGGCTGAAATAGATGACCGTCACCTTGTGCTCGGGCGTCACGAAGTCGCCATAGATTCGGCTGAGAACGTTGATCACATCTTCGGACGAGCGAAATTCGGGGTTCTCCCGCTCGATATCCCTCGGTGAGAGCTCGGAGACCGTCTTCACCTCTACGCGATCGAGGATGGCCGAGTAAAGCTTCTGCCGCCGCCCGAATCTGGGACCGACGGTGACCCAGACGATCATGCCCGTTCGGTACTTGTCTCTCTTGTCTCCCAAACGAATCGTGACGGTCTTTCGGCTGTTTCGCAGGATATCGCCGTAAAGGTCGGTGTAGAAATTAAGTGCGTACATCATTTGGGAGGGGTGCGGTTGTTATTGTTAGCGACGAGCGCCTCAAAACGCAAATGGTAACGGAATTCGACAAGCCATGATCTGGATCCTCGCCATCGTCGCCGTCTACGTCGTGCTGGTGCTCGGAGTCGCCTTCCTGAGCCTGCGCCCGTATCGGACGCCGATTTTCGTGTCTCCAGGCTCGATGGGCGCCAATCAAGAGGAGATCAGCTTCGAATCGGACGGAATCACTCTTCGCGGCTGGTGGGTGGAAGCGGATGGGGCTGGGACAGTGGCCGTGCTCGCCCACGGCTACATGATGAACCGCGCCGAGCTTGTGCCGGTAGCTTTTTGGCTTTGGCAGCGAGGCATATCGAGCCTGCTGTTCGACTTTCGCGCCCATGGCCGGAGTGGCGGCAAGAAGTGCGGCTTCGGGTACTTGGAGCGTTGCGACGTGGCCGCAGCCGTGGCGTACGCTCGGTCGCGGGCGCCGGGAGCGAAGATCCTACTGATCGGGAGCAGTATGGGCTCGGCGGCATCGGCGCTCGCGCTGGGCGAGGGTCTCGCCGAAGCCAACGGCCTCGTGCTGGATTCCTGCTACTCGAAGCTGGCGGGCGCCATCCTCGGCTGGTGGCGGTTTTTGGGCGGCAAGGTGCTGCAGGTCGCGCTGTGGCCGACCGTGTATCTGGCGGCGCCGCTTGCGGGCTTCAACCCGTTCAAGGTGGATGTTGCAGAGTCGCTGGCGAAAAACGAGTCGACGCCGACCTTGTTCATCCACGGCACGCGCGATACTCTGGCGCTTCCGACCGAGGCTCAAAGGAACTTCGCAGCGTGCCGAGCCGAGAAGCAGCTCGTGTGGCTGCAGGGCTACGGTCACTCGGAGGGCCGGTGGGAGGAGCCGGCGACGTACTACGGGGCGCTCGAGGAGTTTCTTGCCCGCCACGCCCTTTTGCGCGAGCCGGCGGGCAAGGTTTAGAGCCGCTCAAGCGGAGCGGCTCGTAGATGCGGCGTCAGCCGTTGACGACGACTTTGGCTTTTGTCGAGAACGGCGCCTTGAGGCCGAACGGATCGACGACCGTGAGCGTGACGTTGTACGTGCCAGGAACTCGGAATCGCCGCTTGACCGTCTGCCCCTCGGCATCGACCTGAATTCCATCGCGGTCGTCGAAGTCCCAATCGAACTTAACCGGCGTCGAGCCTCCGGAGCCGCTCGCAACGAACGTCACGGTGTCTCCGAGAGCGAGGTTGAACTGCGTCTGCCCTTGAATCTCGCCCGAAATCGGGGTCGAATCGTTCAGAACGCGGATATCGCCGATGTAGAAGGTGCTGGTCTTGTCCGCAGAGATTGCGACTTCCTTCACGATCTTGTTGGTTCGATCCAGTCCGGAGATGGCCTGCAGCGGCACCGCAACGCTCTTCCAGCCGTCCGAGCCGGCGACGATGCCGGTGACCGGCACATAAGCTTCACTCTTCTTGCCGTCGGTGGTCGTGACGATCACGCGCAGCGTGTCGAGCGTGGAAGCGGGCTGGGTGCTGCCGCCTGGTCTTCCCCCTCCGGCGAAACCGCCTGGAGCGCCCGGTCCTCCGAACCCTGGCGGAATTCCGCCTGCGCCGCCCTTGGATGGAGGGCCCCCAGCGAGCCCTGGGCCTTTGCCCGCGCCGCTGAAGACCGTGCCCAGATCGGCGGTTTTGAACATGATTCGAAGCAAGTTGTTCTTGTTCGAGTACTGGCCGCTTACATCGACGGGGTTCTTCAGCTCGAATATCCCGCCTTGGAAGTAGTTGCGGGACGAGATCCGAACCGACGTAGTGCCCTCGTACGCTGTTTCGTCGGTCTCGGAGGCGGTTCCGCTCCCCCAGCCGGAGAGGCTGATGCCCTGATCTTTTATCGACCGGGTCGGGTTATAGAGCACGGGGCTGGCCTGGCCGAAGGCGCCGACAGCCATCGCCGAAGCGAGAGCAGCGGTCCAAATTCTATTAACGTTCGTCATTTCCCTCCGCGCGTATAGTTACGCTTCGTCGCCAAACCGGATTCTTTCGATCGAAATTGCGCGACCTGTTTCCATTTCGACGTCGATGACTACCCCACAGATTACACCCGGCTCGTTCGCGACTTGAAATCTCTGTGCGAGCGTGGTGCGGAACCGTTCGAGAACGACCTCTCGATGCATGCCCAGCACGCTGCGGACGGGCCCGCACATTCCTACGTCGGAGATGTACGCCGTTCCGCCCGGGAGCACCGTTTCGTCGGCTGTTTGGACATGTGTATGGGTGCCCACGACGGCGGTCGCACGTCCGTTGCAATGCCAGCCCATCGCTATCTTTTCGCTGGTGGCTTCAGCATGGAAGTCGACGAGGCGATGCGGGGTGGTGAGCCCGGCGAAGAGAGAGTCGATCTCCTCGAACGGGTCGCCGTAGCTATCCATAAAAACGCGGCCGCAAAGGTTCAGCACGGCCAGCTCGATGCCGGCCTTCCGTACGATGCAGACCCCTTTGCCCGGAACGCCTCGCGGCATGTTCGCGGGACGCACAATCGGCTTGTCCGAGTCGAGATAGGGGTAGATATCACGCTTGTTGAACGCGTGATTGCCGAGAGTGATCGCATCGGCGCCCGCCGAGTAGATTTCTTGCGCGATGTCCGGGGTGATTCCCACGCCGCCGGCCGAATTCTCTCCGTTGACCACGGTGAATAGCGGCTTGTGGGTGTCGAGGAGGCTGGGCAGCCCCTCGCGCACCGCAGTCCTTCCCGGCTTGCCCACCACGTCACCCAGAAACAGAAGCTTGTATTGCCCCAGCATATCGGTAGGGGCAATGCTACCGCGCCAAGCGGACGTCTTCGGGTCGTGAATCGAACTCGCGCCGCTCCTCGTCCGAAAAGCGAGGCTCTCATGGATGCAGTGCTTGTCGCTCGAATGGTCGTTTGCGCGTTTTTCGCGATCTGTTTCGCGCAATCGAGCCTGGACAAGATCTTGGATTATCGGGGCAACCTGGCGTACCTCGAGGAGCATTTCGCGGCAACGCCCATGAAGGCGGTGGTGCCTGGAATGCTCGTCGCGATTACCATTTTCGAGGCTGCCACTGCGCTGGCGAGCCTATTGGCCGTGGTGACGCTCTTGGTCGGCTTCACGGGCATCATGCCCACGCTCGCATTGAGTCTGGCAGCGGTCACGCTGCTGATGCTCTTCGGCGGCCAACGGTTCTCGAAGGACTACGCCGGGGCCGGCACTTTAGGGATTTACTTCGGCGTGGCGGTCATCGGGCTTCTCGCTATCGGACTGCCTCGTTAAGCGACACGCCCAAACCGGTAAGGTTGCTCGCAGAAACTACACCGAAGCTTCCTATGGTTGCGGGAGTCGTCGCAAATTCCATCCGACTATTTGCAGCTTGAATCGTTTCGCGTGAAACTAATCCAGCCGGGCTATAGCGCCAGACGCTACTACCCTTGGAGAGGATGACTGTGAAATCAATACTGCGATTGTTCGTCGCCAGCTCGCTAGCAGCAGGCCTTACCGTACTCGGCCTCGCCCAAACCCATTACACTCTCGCGGCGATCACGCCCGCAAACTCAGACGTAAAGCAGCTCGAGGTCACTGGAGTGTCGACGAACGACACGTTGGTAGGCAACTGCATCAAGGGTGAATACCCGGGGAACTATATCTACCTGAGGATTGCCGGAATCGAGCAGTTCGACGTGATTCCGGATGGAACGCAGCTCGACCAATTCGGCTCGCAGATGTACTTGCAGTTCACCTACGCGTGCGGTGTGAACAATTGCGGAACGGTCGTTGGATTCTGCCCTCAGCCCGATACCAACGCTCTGTACGTGGATGAATTCAACCGACAAACCGTCGGCTTCGTCCTGCAGGACGGAGTATTTCAGGGTACTATCGCAGCCCCGAGTCCGTACTCAACCTTCGCGACGGGAGTCAATGATTCCGGCACAATATGTGGGTACTACGAGGACGAGACGTACGTGCTCCACGGTTTCACGTACAAGAACAAGAAGTTCACGATGACGGATTACCGCGCCGTCGACGGATCTGAGACCCAGCTTGCGGGCATCAACAACAACGGGACCGTTGTGGGAACCGCCTTCGTGCCAGTAGGCGACGGCAGCTTCAACACCGTACCGTTTCTGATGCACAAGAAGGATACGGTGACCCTCACGTTGCCGCCCGACCTGGTTCAAACGACCGCGACGTGCATCAATGTCAACGACCAAGTCGGCGGGTGGACGGTTACGACCGAGCAGCCCGACAGAATTCAGGGGTTCGTCAACTCAAACGGCGTGTACACCGTGATTGATGCCACGCCGGTCGCCACTGCGGCCGTCGAGAGCAGGGGCAACGGGCCCTATAGCCTGGTCCAGACCGCGACCACCGTCACGGGCATCAACAACAACGGCGTTGCGGTCGGCTTCGTGGACGCGACCTTCACCGACGCCGATCACAACCAGGCGATCGTCGAGATCAACTTCACGGCGACCCCCGGCTAGACTCGCAAATTGATCGTCGGCACGCTCCGCATCGAGCTTCGCATGGACGGCTGCTTTACCCTCAAGGATAAACGCAGCGTCCTGCGGAGCTTGATCGAGCGTACGAGGCGCCAATTCCAGGTGTCCGTCGCGGAGGTCGATCAGAACGAGCTTTGGAACGTGGCATCGGTCGGTTTCGCGACGATCAGCAACAACTCGGCGCACGCTGAAAGCATTCTCCAGGGGATCGTCGATCGCCTGGACGCGATGCCGGAAGTGTGCGTCGAATCGGCCGAGAAACAGATCGTGCGCTTATAGCGTTTTGGGCTAAAACTAAGCGTGCCCGCGCCAAGCTCTCCCGACCCCAACAAAGATCGCAACGACCCCATGGTGGCCGAATACTGGCGCTTGGGCGAAGACGTTCAGGACGCTCTTCGAGGTGCGGGCTACGAGCCTGGCGAGGTCGAAGGGATCGCAGTCGACCTCCATGACCTGCTGCAAGCAGCCGACCGAGTGGAGCAGACCTTGGCTCCGAGCGTCGCAGAACATGCCGACTCCGCGCGTATCGGCGAGCTTATGGACGAGCTGGAGCACGTTCGCTGGCATTGCGAGGCGGCGCTGGCGACATTGCAGGATGCGCGAGATCAGATCTTAGGGCAGCAGGGCTAGCTCTATCGCTTCCTGAAGGTCGTCCACCAGGTGGATGTCGAGCCCCTTGAGCTGATCCGCGGGCACGTCGCACAGGTCGGGCTCGTTGCCGCGCGGCAGAATGACCGCGCTGATGCCGGTGCGCTGAGCCGCGAGCACCTTCTCTCGCACCCCGCCGACGGGCAGCACCCTGCCGCGTAGCGTGACCTCGCCGGTCATTGCGACACTCCCCCTCACGCTGCGGTTCAGCCAGACCGATGCGAGCGCCGTGGCGATCGTGACGCCGGCGCTTGGCCCATCCTTCGGAATTGCGCCCTCCGGCACGTGGATGTGGACGTCTTTACGCAGGACGCCGTACACGGACTGAACGTAAGTCAATGCGGCCTGGCCTGACTCCTTCATCACGTCGCCCAGGTTTCCCGTGAGCTTCAGCTCCGGCGCGGGGCCGAGCGGGTCGGTGACGGACACCTCGATCGGGATCACGTCGCCGCCGAGCTCGCTGACCACCAAACCGCGGGCGACGCCTATCTCGTCTTTCAGGGTCACGAGCGAGCCCGAGTACCTCGGCCTGCCTAGCGAAGCGCGCAGCTCGAACTCGTCCAAGCAGACGTGCTGAGTTTCGCCGAGTGCAATCTTTCGCGCCACCTTTCGGCACAGGGCCGCGAGCTTTCGGTTCAGTTCGCGCACCCCGGCTTCGCGTGTATATTCGCGCACCACAAGATCGAGGGAACAGTCCGGCAGCTCAACTTGCTCGGGCGTCAATCCGTGCTCTTTCAGGGCTTCGGGAAAGAGGAACGACCTGCCGATGGCGCACCGCTCTTGCTCGCTGTATCCCGAGAAAGGGATGATCTCCATGCGATCGCGCAGCGGCGCGGGGATGTTTTCGATGACGTTGGCCGTGCCGACGAACATGACGGCAGAAAGATCGAATGGCGCTTCCACATAGTGGTCGCTGAAGCGGCAGTTCTGTTCGGGGTCCAGCGCTTCGAGAAGCGCGCTCGTGGGATCGCCGAGCGAGTCGCGACCGAGCTTGTCGAGCTCGTCGAGAACCATGACGGGGTTTCGCGAGCCGCACTGGCGCAGCCCCTGCAGTACCCGGCCCGGCATGGAGCCCACGTAGGTTCTGCGATGGCCGCGGATCTCGGCCTCGTCGCGCACGCCTCCCAGCGAGAGGCGGCAGAACTTCCTTCCCATCGCGTCGGCGATCGAGCGCCCGATGGAGGTCTTGCCAACGCCGGGTGGGCCGACGAAGCAGAGGATGGGTCCGCGGAGCGTGTCTTTCAGTTGGCGAACCGCGAGAAAGTCCAGGATGCGGTCCTTCACTTTGGGCAGGCCGTAGTGGCGCACGTCGAGCAGCTCGGCGGCAGCCGCCAGGTCGATGGAATCGCGCGTTCCCTTGGACCAGGGAAGGTTCACGAGCGTATCGAGATAGTTTCTCAACACCATGCCTTCGGGCGAGGCGGCGGGGGTGCGGTCGAGACGCCGAAGCTCCGACATGGCCTTCTCTTCGGCCTCGGGAGGCATTTGTGCGTTCTGGATGAGCTCGAGGTATTCGTCGTATTCGCCCACCCGGTGCTCTCGCTCGTGGAGCTCGCTCTGGATCACGCGGAGTTGTTCGCGGAGATAGAACTCGCGCTGCGAGTCGTTGATCTCCCGTTCGACGCGTTCCCTGATGTGGTTCGCCAGCTCGAGCACCTGCTCCTCCTGACGGAGCGCGGCGAGCGTCTTTTCCAGGCGGGCCCTTTGATCGAGCTCTTCGAGCAGGGCCTGCTTTTCCGCGGAGCGCAGCGGCATGTGGTGAAGGATGGTATCGGCCAGGAGACCAGGCTTCTCGGCGTGCATCACGCTGTCCAGCGTTTCGGGCGGTATGTCGCGATTGAGCTGGACGATCCGCGTGAATCCGTCGATGCAGGCACGGATCAGCGCCTCCGACTCCGGACCTTCGATGGGGTTTTCTTCGAGCCAGACTACGTCGGCCCAGAAGAGGCCGTCCTTACCGAAGACCTTTGTCGCCCGGGCTCGCGTCACTCCTCGTAGCACCACGCGCAGGCTGGCATCCGGCATCGGCGAGGACTGGAGAGCTTGGCTGAGCGTGCCCACGCGGAAGAGATCCGCGGCCCTCGGTTCTTCGATCGCCATGTCGCGCTGGCTGAGCACGAGCACCATGTGGTCGGACTCCTCGCTGCGTCGCAGGGCCTTAACGCTGGGCTCGCGGATCACGTGGAGCGTGTTGATGAGCGAGGGGAAATGCACGGTATCGCGGACGGGTAGAACAGGTACCCGCGTCGGCATCGCGGTTCTGGGTGCATTCCGCTTGTCTGCCATAGGCAAGGGCAACATACCACTGTAGCGCCGAAACCTGAAGTGTTTTGGCGCAAAACCCGCTTACCTATGGGGTTGCCTGAAGCAACTCTTGCAACTCTGCGAGGGAAAGCTCGCTGCCGAAAACCTGCTTGTACGCCGCGTCCAGAAGGTCGAAAATCTCGAGCAGGGCGCGGAGGCGGGCTCGCATCGTTTCGACGGAGGCGTTCGGCTGGGCCCCGGAAAGCTTGCTGAGAACCTCGCGGATCGCACCGGCCGTGGGATCGATCTCTCGGCGCTTGCGCTCGCGAACGACGCGGACAAACATTTGAAATGGGTCGGGTTCGCTGAGATAGGTATCTTTCCGATCTCCGGGCCGCCGGAATCTGCGTACGATCCCCCAATCCATGAGCTCACGCAGGTTCATGCTGGCGTTCCCGCGGCTAATTTGGAGCCGCTGCATGATCTGGTCCACGTCGAGCGGCTCGCCGGTCACGAAGAGCAGCGCGTGGATTTGAGCCATCGTGCGGTTGATGCCCCAACTGCTGCTCATTCGACCCCATTCGAGGATGAACTGGTCTTGAGCTTGCTCCAGCAAGGGTGGGGAATCGTCTTGGGCTGACATCTTACTGCTTGGTTTGCCGCTCCTCGATCTCGGGGAGTTTATACCGGGATTTGGTTGGCGAACCTGTGCATCGGCACGAATGGGGCAAAGATTGGACTAGGCTGCACAACCTGCGAGTCAATATGCGGCGATTTCGTTCGGACGATAGGCGCCCTGCCCTCACCGGGGCAAGGCGGTGCCTTGCCCGCCCCCCGACCTCGAGGGCAGGTGGGGACGCATGAAGCTGAGTTCCATGGCAAACACCCGGTGCCGCATCCGCAGGGTGAGCGACTCGAAACTGTTCGGCGGCTGGGTGGCGGCCGCGTCCGACACAGCGATCTGTTTGCGGATCGGGTCGGGACTCAGCGTTGGCGACGAATGCACGTTCGAGGTTCATGGTCTGGATCGCACGGCTATATTCGAAGCCGAGCTGATCGTCCAGAAAGGCCATGACGCGTATTTCAAGATCGCTTCGACGATTCGCTACCGCCAGGCATCGGAAGGCGTTCGATTTGCGGTGAGCAAGTGCCCCGGCAGGGTGTGGATCGGCGGTGAGGCGGTGGCAATCGAGGTCGTGGATGTGAGTCGCCAAGGGTTTGCGATGCACAGCGCCGTGGCGGTCGAGCAGGGACAGCTGATCGATACGGAAATCGAGTCGTCGGTCGGGCCGGTCATGTGCAAGGGCGAAGTTCGCTATTGCCGGGTGGATGACGAGAACCCCGAGATTTATCGGATCGGCGTGCTCGTTCAGGAAACGATGGGCCGCCTGGATGCCGCGCGCTGGCGCAAGCTGTTTATCAGCGCGGCTTAGCCGGACAGCCGCCGGCCCTCGACGGCGTTTTTGTCGACGTAATCGCGCCAGTTGGCGGGGACGTCGGAGTCGACGAAGATCGCGTTCACCGGGCATTCGGGCTCGCAAAGGCCGCAATCGATGCATTCGTCGGGGTTGATGTAGACC
Source organism: Fimbriimonadaceae bacterium (assembly GCA_025934835.1). Taxonomy (GTDB): domain Bacteria; phylum Armatimonadota; class Fimbriimonadia; order Fimbriimonadales; family Fimbriimonadaceae; genus Fimbriimonas. The sequence goes on along the minus strand of JAICWL010000029.1, from coordinate 3,426 downwards.
ATGTCGTCGCCCTCATAGATACAGTCGACGGGGCACACCGTTATGCAGGATTTATCTTTGACTCCGATGCAAGGCTCCGTGATGACGTAAGGCAAGTCTTTAGTTTCTCCTCGGCTGAGGATTTTACTTCAGGGATGGGCTTTCGGGCTTGGCGTCGGAGGCTGCGAGCGCTTCTTCCCAGCCCCTGGTAATTTTGCTGGTTATCTTGCTCCAATCGCGTTCATATTGAAATGGCGGCGAAAATGCGCTACTATGGCGTTCAAATGGGCTGTACGGTCCAGGTGCGTTACTGAGGGACATATGAGTGTTGCCAGTCTTGCTCGCCATCGAGGATTTCGAGCACTTTCGTTATTCACTTGCTTCGCGTTCGCGCATGCCGCATGCGCCACGGGCGTACTCTCAATTGCCCGCGCGCTCCAGGGCGAGCCTCCGATGTATACGGATTCGCCCGGTCCGATCGATAACGGGCCGAATCCCGCGCGAGACGAAGTCTACAGGGCCGGAATTTGGGATGACACATCCCTGCAGGACCTGTCGGAGATGCAGGGCCTCGACGGCTCATCGAGCTCGTATCCCGAGTCTTACACGGCCGCGTTCCCGGGTGGTCAGCCCGGCAACGGCATGACGATCAACGCCGGCGGAGGAGGGGGGGCGACCGCGATTACGGGCGGCACGACCGGGACTACAACTACAGGTACGACTTCAACTACCAGCTCCTCTGGAACTACAGGCGGAACTACCGGCGGCTCGACGGCGGGCGATGCCAGGGCCGGAGGATTCCCTTGGGAGAACTGGGGGCCGGGCGGCGGCACACCTAATGCAGCCGGCGCCGTCAACACGAATACCGGCGACCGGCTGACCTCTGTTCCGGTTGTTAGCTGGCCGACTCGGGGCGGGAATGAGATCGACTTCACCCTGTACCATAACAGTGCGGGAAAGGGCGCCCTCGGCTGGGGCCAGAACTGGCGCTCCAGCTACGACGTGACCGTGTTCCAAGACGGCGGCTACCAGGCGCTGCTCGGCAGACCCACCACGTATCCCCTGACCGCGATCCTCACTTGGGGTGACGGCACCTCTGTGGTGTTCAAGCGCTCGAGCGGCACTACGGGCCCCTACACGTCGCCTGCCGGGGTCTACGATAGGCTTGCGAGCGTCACCGGCGGCTGGACGCTTACGACGAAAGATCAAACGCTCTACAGCTTCGACAACTTCGGATACCTGCTAACCATATCCGACCGAAACGGCAACGTCACGACTGTATCCCGCGATGCGACCACGCACATGATGCGCTCTATCATGGACCCTAGCGGTCGCGTGCTGACTCTTTCTTCCTCTGGCTCGCCGGCCAGGTACACGGGACTCACTGACCCCGCCTCGAGGTCTTGGAGCTTCAGCCTGAACGGCTCCAATCAAATGACGGGGCTGACGTACCCCTATCTTTCCGGCCAGCGGTACGCGCGCTCGTTCTCTTATGACACGGGCAATGACATCACTAGCGAAACCGACCTGCGGGGCAAGGCGTGGGCCTGCGCTTACGACAGCTCGCATCGCCTTATTTCGTTTGCCGACCCGCTTGCCAATAGTGTAGCCTACACGTATGGGTCAAGCTCGACCAGCTACTCGCTTCCTGCGGGCGGCTCGGAAACGCACCGGTACAACGCAGGCGTGTACCTAGGCGAAACCGACCCTGCCGGCTATAGTGACACGAGCGCCTCCGACGGCAGCCACAACGTGGTGAGCTACACGACCAAGCGCGGCATTATCTGGACGTTCGCGTACGACGCGAATGGGAATCAAACCTCCGCGCTTTTCAACGGTGGCGGTGGCCTTCCGGGCAGCGCCATCGCCACGACTTACAACGCTTTCAACGACGTAACGGGCTACACGACCGGCGAGGGCACCGTACACGTCGTCACCGTCGACGCTAGAGGCAACCCGACTCGAGACGACATCAGCTATCAAAGCACCAACTATCTGGACTGGGTCAGGACTTACGACTCGTATGGCAACGAGACCTCGTATTCGGGCCCGGATGGAACCTTCTCTTACACGCCGGACAGCTACGGCGACGTCGTCACGGTGCTCGATGGAAACAACAAGCCGACCAGCATCGCGCACGATATTCTTAGTCGGCCCACGAGCGTGACCGATCCTCTGAACCACTCGCGCAGCTTCACGTACGACGAATGGGGCCGCCTCGTGACCCTCACGAATCCGGATAATTCGACCCAGACGGCTCTATACGACCTCGAGGACGATCTCACCACGGCCCACGACGAGCTTGGTCATACGAACTCGTTCGGCTACGACGACGCCATGCGCCTCACAAGCCATGCCGACGGGCTGTCGAGAACAGAGAATTACGGCTACAACGGCAACGGATGGCTGACGAGCGTCACGAATGCTCGCGGGTACGTTCGCTCTTGCCTTTACACACCGAGGGGCGAGCTCTGGAAATCGGTGCTGGCAGACGGCGAGACCGAATATAGCTCATTCGATGCGATGGGCAACCAGACGAGGCGCACGAACGCTCTTGCTCAGGATATCAATTACGGCTACGACGCCATGGATCGATTGTCCACGGTGAGCTATCCGAGCGGTGTGGGCACGAGCTTTACTTACCACGGCTGGTATTTGCCCGACACGATGATCGACGCAAGCGGTACGACGAGCTGGACTTATGAGTTTCACGAGATGCCGCACACGCTCACCACGCCCGCCGGAACGCTGACCTACGGCTACACGGGCTGGGATCGCACCTCGATGAGCGATTCCTCGGGGACGAGGACCTACGCGTACGACAACTGCAAGCGTCTAGCGGGTTTGACGGGCCCGGTTTCCGGCGCGGGCGCGTCTTGGACGTACGACGATGCAGGCAGAGTGAGCCGGCAGACGTTCGGAAACGGCTGTTACACCGACTACACGTTCGACAGCTCGGACCGCCTTACGGGCCTTACTCACAAGAACGCCTCGGGCCAGGTCTTGGGAAGCGAGTCGTACGGCTTCGATGTGGCCTCGCGTCTGTGCTCGAGGACGGCGCTCGGCGCGCTCACGCAGTACACGTACGATAGCGCGGACGAGCTGCTCACGGAGAGCCGTCCGGGCTATTCGGCATCTTACACGTACGATGCCAACGGCAACCGGCTCTCAAGGGTTGTGAACGGGCTCACCGATTCGTTTACTTACGATCCTGCGGACAAGATTCTCTCGGCCGTTTCGGGGGGAGTGAGCCAGGCTTACGGCTACGATGGCGCGGGGCGCATGACGAGCCTTCGCAATGGGCAGATCGAGCTTCAGTACGACTATGACGACCGTGTGGCCTCGATCACCTCAAACGGCTCTTATACGTCTTACACTTATAACGGGCTTGGGAGCCGGGTTGCCGTGGGGACGCAGAAGATTCGAAGGGACGGAGCGGGCGTGACG
>JAICWL010000125.1 GCA_025934835.1 Fimbriimonadaceae bacterium | reverse complement strand
TGCTAGAGTCGAAGAACCAAGCTCAACCTCATGCCACAGGCGATCTATGTCGGCAATGCTTGCGTAGCCGACCAAAGTGTTACCCGCCAAGATGTTGAAGTCGATGTCTGGTAGCGGCTCGACCCCGAAGTTATCTTTCGAATCGTCCCGTTCGACGGTGGCGATAAGGGTGAGGAACAGGCGGAGCTTGCAGATCTCGACCGCCTCTTCCATGATGTCCACGCCGAATAGGTTGTTGACGATGATGGACTTCTTGATGAAGTATTCGGCGCTCGGGTGGTCGTTGATGCGCTCGAGCTCCGCCCGCAGCGCATCCAAGGTCTTGTTGCCGCGAGGGAATGCCGGGACAGAGTCAGCGAGTGTGCTCTGGTCTATGTCCAGGTCGTCGAAATGGAGCCTGCCTCCCCAGTTCACGACGTCGGGCTCGTTGCCGGTCGCTTTGCCGAGCAGATACCTCATGCGGCTTAGGCAGGCGTTGTAAAGCGGGTGCAGGATGTTCAGCGCGGCGAAGAGGAAGGCGCCGGAGCCGCATGTGGGGTCCAGCACCGTGATTTGCTGAAGACCTTTGAAGTAGAAAGCATGCAGCACTTCGGGGTCCTGGATGTTGCTCACGAAATCGAGGGCGAGCTTCTCGATGTCCAGGTTGTAGGTGATGAAGTCATCGATTCCCTGGATCTTGTCGGCGTCGAAGTCGGCAAGGATGTTCTCGTAGCGATTTCGACGCTGTTCCTGCTCGTAGTCGGTCTCAGTCGGTAGCTTGCTTTCCTGCTTGACGCTGGGATAGACGTAGCGATCTATGCCCTCACCTGCGCTGATGCCGCGGCCATCGTTCAGGAGGTTCGGATGGGGCCCAATCGGAAGAGGATGCCCGGCCTTAGCGCCCTTGTCGCCGCTTTCGGCAAGCATGTCGAACAGGCGGGGGATGATTGTGTTGCGGCAGATGTAGCCTGTGATGTCCTCCTTGGTGTAGTAGGCGCCCATCTGCTTCTGGTTGATGTACTTCTCGAAGATGTAGCCGAGGATGTGGGGGCTGATGTAGCCTTCGTTTTCGACCTTGTCGTCATCGAGCGTCCAGAGCCACTTGTCGAAGTAATCGAACCATCGTTTGAACTCCGCGTCGGGGATCTTGGTCTTGGCGGGAAAGACGCCCTTATTGACCGCTTCCTTGTTCAGCCCTAGCTCGCGCTCGACTTGGTGGACGGCGAAGAGGCCGCCGTCGAGGTACAGCACGTCTTGAAACGTTTGCTCGAACTTCCCGCGCTTGCCCTGCCGCTCGCCAAGGCCGAAGAAGCTGAGGGGCAGGAGGAAGTGCGTGTAGAAGGTGTCGGCTCCGTTCTCACTGATGTTCTTCGCAAGGTTGTTCCTGAGGAAGTCCGTGTTTTGCGGAAGGAAGCCTTTCCCGCCCAGGAAGTAGATGAACATGAGGCGGTTCAGGAGGACGGAGCAATACCAGTCTCGCTTGGATTCATCTTCGATCCAGTCGAGGAACTGGACGAACGCCTTGCGCTGGTCGCTGAACTCTCTGAAGAACTTCTTTGTGACTTTTTCGGCAAGTAGCGCCTGATTGACCCTGGCGGTGACGTCGACGATGCTGGTGGCTTCCGATTCTTCGAGCGGAAATGAGAGCTTCTCGATTTGCCGAGCCAGATGTTCGACGGGTTTTCCTTTGAAGTAGGGAATCTCGGAGTGGCCGACGGTCTTGCCGTCTTCTCGGCGCGGTATCTGCCAGATTTGGCGCGTGTGCTCTGGGTCGAAGAAGATGATGATGTGCTCATGAGCGAGCTTTGCGACCTCGCGCCCGATTCGCTTTCGCTCGGCTGAGCCTGGGAACGAGGAGCCGGGCGCGGGCCGGCAGGTGTAAACGGTGAATCCGCTCTTGTGAGCGATGCCTTCGAGCTCGTAGAGCGCGCCAGCCACCTCGATCGGGAGGTGAGCCGAGAAGCCGTCCCACATAAGGTGCTGGGTGAAGAGCTCGCGGAAAGCGAACTGAATCAGACAACTTCGTATTTCTTTCAAGGCTTGCCATCCCCCACGAGACCCAGCGAGCAGATGATCCTCGGCTCACGGCGTTCGACCTCATCGGAGACTTGGCACAGCCTGTCCTCGCTTCGGAGCGCGATGCACAGCTCAGCGAGAGCATCGTTCGATATTCCGGCTTTGAGCTGCCGGTTTAGGGTGTCTGTCGCCGATGGCCGCAATGGGTAACGGTACACGTCGTCGATGAGGCGCACCAGCTCCTCGCTCTCAAGGAGCGTGCCCTTAACGTGCCCCGCGTAGTCTTTCAGCCGCTCGTAGGTTCGGTAGCGAGCGCCCGAAGGTTTCCCGAGCTGCCCGCCGGCGCTCGTCTCCTCCTTCACCATCCGTTCGACACCTTTACTTACAATCTCATGGTGGTTGGCGGCGCGTTCGACCGCCGGCGTGTCGGGCCGGCAAGCCGCGGCGCGAAGCACGGCCAATGGAGACTCAGACACGGGCTCGCCGTTCGAATCGACCCAGGCGAGGGCGTCGGTGTCGTCCGCGGCGCGCATGTAGACCAAAGCGCCTGCGGGCTTGTTTGCCTCGGGCGCATGCGCTTTCGCCGAGTAGACAACGTCGGGCATGTCCTCGATGGTCGATTTGAGAGCGGGGTCGGCGTCTATCGCCTCTTTCCAGATTTGGAACGCCTGGGATGCGAGGTCGACTTCATTGTCGCCATCTGCATCGAGGATGCCCGCTTGCTCGTTGTAGAGGTCGCTGTAGCGCTTGTCGACCTGGAGGTCTTCGAAGAACTGCTCGTCCGCCCCGACGACTTCGGCATGTTCCGTAAGGCGCTGCCGAACCCTCTCTCTGAGGCTGAGAACGCGCTCCACGCCGTCCATCGGATAGAAGCTGTACGCGTAGATTCGTTCGTGCTTCTGGCCGATTCGGTCGACCCGGCCCGCACGCTGTATCAGCCTGATAATCGCCCAAGGGAGGTCGAAGCTAACCACGACGTGCGCGTCCTGGAGGTTCTGGCCCTCCGACAGCACGTCGGTCGCAATGACGATTCGGAGCTCATCTTCGGGCGTAACGACGTCTCGCTTATTGTTGCTGACCGGGCTGAAGCGCTGAACCGTCCTTGTGGGGTTGTCGCTTCGGCCGGATACCCCCTCAAGTTTTTTCAGGCCCTGGCGCTTCAGCTCTTTCGCCAGGTAAGTGACGGTGTCGGCGAACTGGCTGAACACGATGACTTTTTCTTTTGCGTGGGTCTCGGCTAGGAGCTTGTGAAGGGCGGCGAGCTTGCGGTCCCGTGAGGCGTCCCATGTGCCGTGCTTAGCGAGGATGTCGCTGATTTCCTGGCTGTCTCTGAGGAGGTCCTGCTCGAGAGATTGCGCAAACAGCTCGGGGCGCAGCCATTTGAAGTGCGTCGCCAATTTGCCTCGATAAAGTTCGTAGACTTGCTCGGCCCGCGCCGCAAAGTCTTCGTGCGTGAAGGTAGGGACCTGGATGCTCGGCGCGTCGGTGTCGATGAGGTCGTCCTTCTCTGCGTCGAAGACGCTGCCGGTCACCGCCGTGTCGTCGGCATCTTCATCGTACTGCTGGGCGTCGAGCATGGCTGCGTCGGTCGTTCCGATGGGCAGCGGCAAGCCGTGGCGGATTGCGTAAAGGTAGATGTGGTTTCGCAGAGCGTGACGTTCGAGCGATTGAATAAACGCGGGGCCGCAGCTTTCAAGCCGCTTGAACAGGTTCGTTCGGCAAAAGCCCATCAGCCGGCGCCCGGCCCGGCCCAGGTCCGCGATTATCTTTGCTTCGGCCGGGGTGGGCGGCGAGCCTGGGCTAGGGGCCACGTAATTCCCAAGGCCGTATCGGGGCAGATTGAGTCGATTTATGGCGCCGACAATTGCGTCGTTATAGAGCCTGGCGTACGGATCGTCGCGATCTTTTTCATCGAACGCGAAGCGAATCGTGCGCGGGATCCTTTCGGGGAAGTAGCTCCGCTCCCCGCTCGCCATCAGCAGGTACTTGCGACTGTCTTGTGGGTCCGAGACGGCGTAGTGATCCTTGATGAAGCTCCTGGTACGCCGAACCATGAACAGCCTCATCAGATCCCGCCAATCGTCCGGGTGCGGGCTCTTTTCAAAGGCCGCTAGGCTCCTTAGCGGGCACTGATGCTCCGCTAGAAACTGGAGTTCGCCTTTCTCGCGAATGTAGTGGTCGGGGCGGACGCCGAGATCCTGGGTTTCGGGCACGAAGAGCCGGAGCTGCGCCGCGAGATCGAGGTAGTCCTTGTTGTATGGGGTTGCGCTGAGCAGGATGCATCTGGATTCGTTCTTATCAATGTACTCCTGGACAGCTCGATAGCGACGGCCTTCGCGGTTTCGAAGGTTTTGACTTTCATCCAAAATGACTAGCCGGTAGCGGCGCATTTCGGGAAGCTCCTGAGTGACACGGGTGATGGAGAGAACCTTGGCGCGCATGCGATAGGTGTGCACATAGTCCTCCCACATGTCGACCAGATTCTTCGGGCAGATGATAAGGGTTTCGAGGCCCAGGTCGTCCTCAAAGATTCTCGCCAGGGCGGTCGCCATAAGAGTCTTGCCCAGGCCAACCACGTCTCCCAGGAGGACTCCGCGACGGACGTCGTTGTTGAGATGATGCGCGGCGATTTTGACGGCCGCGACCTGGTACTCGAACAGCAGATTGCCGAAGTCGCGCGGAATCTTAAATTCGCCGAGCCCGGCTCGCGCTTCCTGCGCGAGGTGGTAGGCGATCTTGAGATAGATGTGGTACGGCGGAATAGGGGTCGGCCGCGCCCAACTGGACTCGATGATATCGGCGAGCTGCCCGGTAATGTCGAGGCACCATTTGTCGTTCCACCTGTCGTCGAACCAGCTTGAAAGCTTGTTCGCGGCGTCACCCTCGACCACGTCGACGTTGAGCTCGAACTGCTTCATCAGGCCGGCGAAGGTCAGGTTCGAACTGCCGACGTACCCGACGATCGGGGCCGCAACATCGTCTCTGTAGACTAGGTAGAGCTTGGCGTGGAGGCTGTTTCTCAGAAAGAGCTTTACGACGACTTTGCCGGATCGAAGCTGCTGGGCAAGGTGCTGCAGCGTGCGTTCGTCCTGGTCGGTCGGTGCGCCAATGGTCAGCTGTTGTCGGAAATCCTCTGCCACCTTCCGCTTCAGCTTGGTCGCGCGGGCCGCGTCCATTTCTCCGTCTTTCATTAGGCTGTAGGCCTCGCGGATCTCTGCTTCGGGGAAGGTGTGCATTCCTATGAGCAGTCGACAGCATCTGCCCTGCTCACCCGAAAACTTTTCATCGATTACGGACCCTAATCGGCGCCATCCGCGGAGGTTGAAGTAGCCGACGCAGAAGTCGGCTCGCTTTGACGTTTGGAGCATCTCCTCCAGCGCCGGGAGGAATTGCAGGGCGATGTTATCGAAGATTTTCGGCACTCGGGTGCAAGTATAAGCTGTCGGAGTTTGGTCGGAGGGCCGGCTTGCCGTAGGGGGAGATGGGGGTTGGATGCCGGGTTTATGCTTCTGAGAAAAGGCAACGGGTAACCTGCCGTCCCCGATGGATGACTTCGGCCTAGACCGGCAGGAGCTTACCGGCTCGCTGATTTCGCTGGAGTTCGGCCCTGCGGGCAGGATCCAGCAG
>JAICWL010000184.1 GCA_025934835.1 Fimbriimonadaceae bacterium | reverse complement strand
TGGACGGCGAGCGGCTCGGCGCCCGCGAGGGCCGTCAGATGCGCGCGCAGCCGAGGGTCGATCATGAAGGAGAAGGCCAACTCGTCTCCTCGGTGCGGCTGCAGCAGGCGCGGGTATCGCTTCAGGGGATCGGGATCGTCGGGCAGCACGCCTCCTTCTGCCCAGCCGTCTCCTCCACGCTCGACCATCGAGGTGAAATAGTCCGCGAAGCGGTCGCATTCGGCATCGGAGAACAGTCCGCGCGCAACCGCGTAGCCGTCCCGCTCAAAGTCGTGGACGAGATTCTGAGGCACATCGGAAACAGACGAAACGTTTGCCATGGCTCCTCTAATCATTTTAGACGCGAGAAGACGAATCGGATTGCCGGTTTAGCTTACGTCGCCGCGGCGCCATCGGTCGAGCTGGTCAGCGATTTAGGCAGGAGAGGCACAACGATGAGCACCGCGGCGGTAGTCGATGCGTTCAGCAATACCAGGTTCGCAAAGCTCCAGTGATGATCGACGAGATACGAGCCGAGGACGTCGGCGACCGAGCTCGCAAGATTCGCGACCGACACGATCAGCGAAAATCCGAGACCTTCGGCGCCGGCGGGGGTGCCCTGCACTGCCAGATGGATCGTCGCGATGTTCGCCATCCCGAGGCCAAAGCCGTACACGGCCTCCACGACGCCGGCCTCGAACGGCGTCCGGTAGAAGAGATAGCCGAGCGCGGTCAGCGCGCCGAGCGCGACTCCGAGCACGAGCAGCCCACGCATCGACATTCGCAGCGCCAGAGCCCCATACAAGAACGCCGCCAAAAGGGCTCCGATGGCACTTGCGACGCCGAGCAGGCCGATGAACGGCAGCGAAAACTTGAGCGTGTCGCGCTGAAAAAAGAAAAGCGGTGTGACTAATCCCGGGCAGAAGTTGATCAGGCCGAGAAACACCGAGGCCCACCAGAGCTTCTTGGATTTCAGGACGGACTTGATCTGATTTCCGGCGACGCGAAAGACCTCTGCGCCGTGACCGGGGCTCCGAGGCTCGCGCATAAAGAACCACACGATCGGCACGACGGCGAGCATGGCCAGAGCGCTGGCTCCCATGGCCCAGATAAATGCGAGCGTGGCGAGCATCCCGCCTATCGGGCCCGCGATAAACTGGACGGAAGTTTCGCCGAATCGCCTTACGGCGGTCAGCCGCCCGGTCGATCCGGTTCGATTTCCGGTTTCGACGAGGTAACCACCCAGGCTCGTGGAACAGACCACCAGGCAGGCGTTGACCGCAATTGCGAGCCCGAGAACCGCCGCGTAGCTGTGCGGCGCCAGGCCCAGGGCGATCATGCTCAGCGCTCCGAGCACCATCGCGACGAGGAGATACGAGCGTCTTCTCGTGCCGAAGAGCGGCACCGCGTCCGTGAAGATGCCCGCGATCGGTTTGAAATACCAGGCCAGACCGCTGACGAGACCGAACGAGGCGACACCTTGGGCGTTCAGGTGCAGACCATCCTTCAGTAGAGTCTTCAGCGCGAGGTCGGCAAGGTTTCCCGGGTTCGTTAGACCGACGACGAAAAACCCCGAGCCGATGACGATTGCGGCAGCAACCAGCCCACGCTCGCTTTCCGCCAGCGCCACTTCGCCATCGACCGCCGTTACGGTTTCAGCCATAAGCTGCAGCCATCATAGCGCGGTTCGCCTGTCTTGCATTTTGGATTCTGGGCCGGAAAGATCAGGCCGACATTTCGATCGCCTGCCGCTGGAGGTCCAGTTCGGCCCAAGTGTCGGACGCCTTGCCGCTCGAGACCAGCACGTAGGGACCCTTGAAGCCCCAAGCTGCGGATAGACACCGGTCGTAGTCCTCCATGTCGATCTCGCCGGGCGCGAGGAACTCCGCCTTCGCATGGCAGGTTTCCGCGCGGGGAAAGATCCTGGCGAGGCGCTCGATCTTGTCCGGGCCGCTCCAGTTTCCGAAGTCCGCGCAAAGCCCCAGCTCGCCTTCCATACGATCCAGCATCTCGAAGACGTGCCCGGGCTGATCCAAAAGCCCGAACCAGTTTTCGGTTTCCAAGCGCACGCCGGA
>JAICWL010000015.1 GCA_025934835.1 Fimbriimonadaceae bacterium | reverse complement strand
GCCTTCATCCTTAAGGACTCCGAGGACGTGGGCCAGCACGCCGACCTTGTCGAGATGACGCACTACGAGCAGATGAGTCGAGACCTCGGCTTTCAAAACGTTCACGACGTTTGGAGCCTGTCCACTCGCCCGGAAATCCCGAACGATGCGCACGACCTCCGCTGCAATGGCCTCCTGGGCTTGGTCGGTACTCGCGCCTATGTGGTGCGTGCAGTACACGCCCTCCGCCCCGCAGAGCTCGCCGCTATATTCGCCTTCCCCGCCGGCGGGCTCTCCCGAGAACACGTCGAGCCCGGCTATCACGCCTTTCTCGCGGACAGCACGCAGAAGCTCAGTCTCCTGCACAACTTCCGCCCGGCTCGTGTTGATGAAAATGCTGCCTGGCTTCATGCGCTCGAAAAAATCGCGCCCCAGCAAGCCCTTCGTATCCGCAGTCAGCGCAACGTGCGCCGAAACGACGTCCGAAACCGCGGCGATGTGCGGTACGGTCTCGGCCCGGCCGATTCCCAGCGCCGCAGCCGTTTCCGGGGTCATCCACCGCGAGTAAGCGACGACGTTCATGCCGAAAGCCTTCGCGCGCGGGATCATCTCTTGCGAGATATTTCCCATGCCGATCAGACCCAGCGTCCGCCCGTAAAGCCCGCGGGCTTTGCTGAACCGCTTCTTATTCCACTTCCCGTGGCGAAGTTCCGCCACGTTGTCCGGAATGTGCCGGTCGCATGCGAGGATCAGCCCCCACGCGAGTTCGGCGACGGCGATCGAGTTTTTGCCGGGACAGTTGGTCACCATGATCCCTTGCTGGCTCGCCGCCTCGACGTCGATGGTGTTGTAGCCTGCCCCCGCGCGGATAATGAGCGCGAGCTTCGATTCGTGCAGCATCGGCGCGGTCACTTTGGTCGACCGAACGACCAAGACCTCGGCGCCCGACTGCCGAATCTCCCCTCCCAGTGCATCGTCCTTGAGGTCTGGCTCGTAGCAAACTTCCGCCCCGAGCGCCTTCAGGCCGTCCAGTCCGCTCTTTTCAAACTTATCCGCAACGAGCACCTTCATGGCTCCGAGTTTACCGGCGGCAGGCCGGGCGTCGGGAGCCGCTCCACGCTTGTCGATGGACCGCTTCGTCGACCGCCGAGCGCCGCCTGGCGGTAACCTGCGCAGATATGGCATCGGACGAGCTGCGACGGCTTTGGAAGCTGCACCAAATCGATGTCGGCCTCCAGGAAGTCCGCTCCAGGGCGGCGCACTTGGACCCGGGCAAAGCCGAGATGGCCGAGCTGGCCAAGATCGAGGCCCAGGAAGCCGAAGCCACATCCAAAGCGAAGGCGCTTGCCGCCGAGCTGAGCGACCTGGAGCTTGCCCAAAAGGCCATCGACGACAAAATCAAGAAGATCGATCGGGAGCTTTACGGCGGCAAAGTCGTCAACCCCCGCGAAGTGGAGAACATCGAGAAGGAGATCGCAGCCCTGAAACGCCAGCGTGGCGGGAGCGACGAAAGGATTCTTAAGCTGTGGGAGGAGACGCCTCCCGCCAAGGCCGCAGCCGAGGAGTCGGCAAAGAGAGTCGAGGCAGCCAAGCAGAAGCTGCAAGAGCGGCGAAAGATCGCCCTATCCGAAAAGAGCAAATTGGAGAAGGAGTACGCCACGCTCATGGCTCAAAGGCCCGAAGCGGCCAAAGCTGTGTCGGCCTCGCTGCTCGCCCGCTACGAATCGATCAAGCAAAAGCACGACGGCATCGGTATGGCGCAAGTACTGAAAACGCGCTGCACGGGTTGTGGCACCCAGGTGCCGGAACGCATCATGGACGCGCTGAAGAACGATCGCATCGCCTCCTGCGAGTCTTGCCACAGGATCCTGTACTGGACCGAGGGCGTCGTTTGAGGACGGCGATCTGCCTTACCGCGGCGCTGCTCATGGCAGGCTGCGCCAAGTTTCCCTCGACCGGAGCCGGCAGCCAGTTTCAGCATGTCATCTTCCGCATGCGCGTCGCGCGTGAGATCCGCCCGGACTATGTATATATCTTCGCGATTCGCGTATCGGACCAAGTGAACCCGGATACCAACGGCCCGGTCCCCGTCATCAGCTATCCGAACGCGAACGGATTCGTTGCCGGGCAGCCAACCCACTACGTGATTTTCGACCCCACCCTCTCGCGGCCCTACGTCATCCGCAGATTCGTGAGAACCTCGGAGGAAACGAATCCCCCCGATCCCACGAGCCCGATCGACTTGACTAAATGGACCGACGTGGGAGTGCCAATCAACGAGACCGATCCGCAGGCCGGCGACAACACCCTCAGCTTCGAGATCACGCTAGACCAACTCGGTGACAGCTTCCTTGCCGCCAAGGACATGAGATCGATGCAGGTCAACCTCCTGACGATGAACCGCATTTCGACCAGCAGCGGCGCCGGACGCGTCATCGATTCGCTCGGCGACAACCGGAGCGTCAACGAAGTCAACGATTTCGTGACGATCCCGCTCACCACCAGCCGGGTTTTCGACAACCAGAGCTTTAACTTCGTCGAGCCCACGAGCGACTCGCCCGCAGATACGGACTGCCCCGATCCCGACCTGGATATCGTGGATTGGTCCGTGGAAGTGCGGCTGCCCTAGCCCCATGCCGCGCGTTTCCATTTTGCTCACCTGCTTCAACCACATCGCCTACCTGCCGGCCTGCCTCGACTCCGTGCGTGCCCAAACCTACGCAGACTTCGAGGTAATCGCGATCGACGACGGGTCGACCGACGGTACGAGGGAATGGCTCGCCGAACAAAAGGGGATAACGAGGATCTTCAACGACGCCAACCTCGGCACCTACGCCACGCTGAACGTGGGCCTTGCGGCCGCCTCCGGCGAGCTGATAGCGGTTCTCAACGACGATGACGTTTGGGCTCCTCCGAAACTCGAGCGGCAGGTAAGGCTCCTGGACGAGCATCCGGAAGTCGGGCTCGTGCACACGGGCGGCAGGTTCATCGATGGCGCCGGCGCCACGATCCCGGGCAACCCGCTAGGTTTCGCCTTTCCGAGGTTCGAAACAGGCGACATCCTGCTCGGGCTCGTCTTTGAGAACAAGATCATAGCGAGCGCAGCTCTCGCGAGGATGCGCTGCTTCGAGGAAGTGGGCCGGTTCAATGAGAGTTACTTCGGCAGCGGCGATTGGGAAATGTGGTTTCGCATCGCAGAGCGGTTTCAGGTTGGGTACGTGGAAGGCGAGTTGACCGATTACCGCGTGCATGGCGCCAACGCCAGCCACAAGCAGGAACGGATTTGGAAAGATGACGAGCGGCTGCGTGAGTTCTTCGCAGCCGAGCTGGCTCGCGTCGGCGAGCGGTTCGACTCAGTCGAGCTTCAGCGGGCTAAGGCGTTCAACTTCGCAGCGATGGGCACCGTGAAAGCGCTGAACGGAGACGCCGTCGGCGCGCGCCGAGTGTACGCGGCGAGCCTCGCGCTGGCGCCGGGCAGGTGGAAGACGTACGCGAGATTTGCGGCTAGCTATTTGCCTCACCGGGTTTTTCGAAAACTGCTCTAGTTTTTCGAAGAGTGAGGAATAGACCCATCGATGGGCGCTCATTCCGACGCCTCGAGGAGGCAGCGAATCTGGCAGGAACGCGGGCCGAGGTGCCGACAATGAATTTTGTGACGAACCGTTCGCGCGCGCGTTGTCGAGGCTCGATGTTGGTGGATGGCCTCATAGCCGCATTCATCATCGCACTCGGCGCTGTGGCCTATTACACGCTGATGCCGATGTACATGAGGGCACAGAAGACCTCCTCGGAAGAGATAAGGGCGGCTCAGATCGGCCAAAGGCTGTGCGAGCACCTTCAGCTCTTGAAGGCAGGAAACCTCAACGCCACCACGCTAACCTCGCTAAACCTCATCGACGGCGGCCAAACCTCGCCGCCCTACTCGTTCACGAACATTCCGCTGGATGACGGCTCCTACTACAGCCCGGCCAAGGCGCTGCCGAGCGGCACCGGAACGATGTCGTTCGTGAACCTTTCCGGGAACTCGGTGATGGTGGTGCTCAGCCTTTCCTGGCGCGCGCCGCGGGCCACTCGGACGCTCACGACGGGCACTATCGTGGGAGGGTACCGATGAGCCGGCGCGGCTTCACACTGGTCGAGGTGCTGACAGGCATGTTCGTGATGTCGATCGTCATGTTTGCCTCTCTGGCTCTTATGATCACCGGCACGCGCACTTATATGAATGTCGACGCGGATACGACTACATCGTCGCCCAGCGCGCAGGCAATACGCGAGATCTCGCTTGCCATCCGAAATTCGATGGCCGTCAGCCTCAACTCCTCTGGCACGGTTCTCTCGTACACGCTGCCCGCGAGAAGCGCCACGGCAGACCCAGTCACCGGTGAGAAGGAGTTCACAGACCCGCTGACCTCCGATGGCGTGGCGCGATCCTATACGGTGAACTTCACCGCCAAGACGTTGACCGACGACGTGACCGGCCGAAAGCTCGTGCGCGACCTGTCGAGCACCGACCCGCAGCCGGGCTCCAGCCAGTACAACATGGCGTACACGCCATTCCAGCTCACCACCATAGGCTCGAAAAAAGCCATCTCCATCAATTTGATTACGGTCGAGACGGTCCGTGGCCAGCTTCGCTACACGCGGATGAAGACTACGGTCGCATTGAGGAACACATCATGAGAGCTCGAGGATCTACCGCCGTTTACTGCCTTCTGGTCCTGACCTGCCTGATGACCATGGCCTCCGGCATCGGCTCGTGGGCGCTCAGCAGCCTGACGAAATCAGGATTGAACCGAGACGCCATCATCGCCTTCAACGCCGTGCAAGCCGCGAACGAGCAGGGCATCACCCAGGCTTTTGCCGCCATCGATCAGGTGAACGGCGTGTTCCAGGCCGCAACCTACACGATGTCCGACACGCTGTCGAACATCGCCCCGGGCTGCACCGCCACCGTGAGCGTCACCCCAGAAGCCTCGGCAAACCTCGCTTGGGTTAGTTCCACCGTCACGTATCGCGGCTCTACCAAGAGCCTGCGCACGCTCATCAAGCTCAAGAACGTGGGTATCTGGAATAACGCGATCTTCGCCGGTACGGGCGCGGCCGGGCAGTCGATCAACGGAAACGTGAACATCCGAGGCTCGGTGCATATCTTGGGTGAAGGCGAAGCCTATACCGACTTGAACGGTAACGGCGTGCACGACAACGCAGAGCCCTTCACTGACAAGAACGGTAACGGCGTCTGGGACCCGGGCGAGCCGTTTGTCGACACGAACGGTGACGGAGTGTGGAACGCCGCCGAGCCTTTCAACGACACCAACGGAAACGGCGTCTACGACCCGCCTCTGACCCAGACCGACCTCGACTCGAGCTTCAGCGGCAGTGCGTACGTGGGCAACAACTACAGCGGAATCCCTGCGTTGCTTCAGTCGGTCATTCCATCGTGCCCGCAGGTGAACAGCGTCAACACGCTGGGCGCGGAGGTCCGCTCCGAGCACGGGAGAATCTCCATTTCGGGCAGCGCATCCATCGGCGCGAGCGGAGTGATCGACGGAGGCTTGAGCAAGGCGACCGTAGACGGCGTTTACGTGAACGATGGCTTTACCGGCACGAAGGGCGCGAGCTCGGTGTTCAGCGACAATGGCACCAGCAACGCCTACGACCTGTCGAATATCAATCTCGATATGCCGCTGCTTTCCGGTATCGGCGCGCAGGCCTATATCGATTCGGGCGGCACGAACTGGTCGAACGAAGGGAGCTATCTCTCCTCCGCCGGCGTGCTAAGCCTCCCGGTGAATACGATTACCTCGACCACCACGGCGTTCAGCTACGGGCCGGATGCCTATGGAAATTCGGTCAGCTTTACGCCCATGTCCGGAGGCACAGCCGCGAAGCTGACGGTGAACGGCATCGTCAGGGTCACGGGCAACTTGCAACTCGGCTCGAAGGACACCGTGACGTTCGCAGGAAAGGGAACGCTCTACGCCACAGGCAACGTCAACATCGACGGCAACTTCATCCCGGCAACCGGGTTGGTTTTCCCGAACACGACGACGATAGGCATCATGGCCGCCCAAAACATCAATCTGGCTACGGGCAACGGCTCGTCCCAGCTCACGCTTTGCGGCGCGTTTTATGCTCAGGACACGATCAAGAGCGCGAAGCAAAACAATGTAGCGGGCACGTTTGTGGCGAACTACTTCGACATGGGCACGAACGTGCCATCGATCTACCAGGTGCCCTCCCTGACTTCCCACATGCCTCCCGGCCTGCCTGGGAACAAGAACTACTACAGCATCCAGCTGAAGTCCTGGCGCGAGCGCCACTAGTCCCGCAGCGACGAATAGCCTCGCGCCGAACATCGGTGCGAGGCTTTTTCACTCGTCGTAGATATCTTTTCGAACCGAGAAGTACGGCCGCTTAAGCTGACCGTAAGTCAGTCGCTTGGCGTGGCCGTCGGTCCAGATCGTGTTCGTCCCGCCGTTGTGCAGGAAATTAAAATGGTCTTTAAGGTTCTGCAGGTCGGGAGGACTGCTGAACCAATCGTAAGCCTGCAAGAAGTTGCACACGGGCGCGTAGGCCTGATGCTCCCAAGCAAGCAACGTTTCCGAAGTGCGTTCGATCACCGATTCGTTCGCCCCGTCGAAATCCATCAGACCGTTGATGGTCTTGGGGTTGTCCATAGCAGGGCCAAACTCCTGCGCGCGTGCGTTGGGGTGCGTGTCGTAAAACGCCGACGGCTGGTTCACCGAGAATCCGCTGAGCGCCAGCGCGCTTTGTGAGCCCGAGGGCTTGTTCGGGCACCTCTTGATCTCCTCGTTCTTCAGATACTCGTCGATGATCCCGGGGCGAGGCGGCGCCGTCGCCGGCTTGCTGATGTCCCCCGCATAACCGCCCGCGATGCCCCCCGTATTGGCGTTGTCGTAACCGATCCAAGTTTGCTGAGGTGCGAACCCCGGCAGCGGAGAGTATTTCGCGGCAGGAAAATACTGGTCGTCGTTATCGGCCAAATACAGCATCGCGGCCGCGCCGATCTGCTTCATGTTGCTCAGACACACGGCAGCTTTGGCAGCCTGCTTGGCCTGGGCGAATACCGGGAACAACAGCGCCGCCAGGATCGCGATGATCGCGATCACTACAAGTAGCTCGATGAGCGTAAAGGCTCGGCGCATAGCAATTCACCACCGTCGCAGCAATTCGGTTGTTGTGCGATACGACAGCGCCAATACCGTCAGTACGGGGTTAAAGCCACCATTCGTTACGTGCACTGAGGCATCGCACACAAAAAGATTGCGCGTGCCGTGAACTTTACCGAAACTGTCCACGACCGACGCGGCCGGATCGTCCCCCATTCGGCATGTGCCGGCCTGATGTTGGCCTGCGCTCAGACCCAAGCTGGGCTGCCTGCCCCAGACTCGCTCGGCCCCCGAGGCGCGAAGCCATTCCTCGGCCCGCTCTTGAAGGAATCGCGCTGTGCGGATGGTTTCCGGATGCGTCGTTCCCGACAGGCGGGCGACCGGCAAGCCCACGCTGTCGGTGACCCCGTATGCCAGAGTGACGCGCGATTCCCGACTGGGGACATCCTGCACCGGCCCCATGCACGTGACGAACCGTCGGTAAGCCTCGCGCATCCAGCGCTTGTTCTCGGGTCCCCAGGCCGGCACGTCGGGCGGGCGGTGCCACTTCGCGAAAACGATCGGCAGCACCAGAAAGTCGTCGGCGAGCATTCCACCGCCGATGAGCCCATCGTTGCCATGGCTGAATTCGAGCGTCGACACCGTCGCTCCCGGTCCGACTCCATCCCATATCGGCTCAGGCATGAGGGAGCAGGCCGAGGCGTAGATGTGACCCTGCAGGTTTCTCCCCACCTCGTCGCCGCCTAGCCCCATCCGCAGCAGCAGCCGCGCGGTTTCGATAGCGCCGCAGCTCACGATCACCACCTCCGCGTGGGCAGTTTCGCGAGCCCCGTTTCGGACGTATTCGACGCCCGTGATTTCGCGCTGGTCGCCCACCAGAGTGGTCACGGTCGCTTCGGTCTCGAGTCGACAGCGCCCGGTGCGCAACGCCCGCGGTATGACCGTGTTCTGCGTTCCGTTCTTGGCATCGACCGGGCACGCGAATCCTACGCAGTGCTGGCAGTTGATGCAAGCCTTTCGCCCCTGCCAGGGAATCGAGCTTGCCAGCAGCGGAACCGCTTGCGTGCTCCAACCCAGACGAGCAGCGCCCTGACGCAGCCGTTCACCTTTGCAGGTTGCCGGCATGGGCGGCATCGGATACTCGCGCCGATGCGGCATTTGGGGCGCGGGAGGTCCACCCGAGACCCCGATCTCATGCTCGGCGCGCTCATAGTAAGGCTCCAGCTCTTCGTAGCCGATCGGCCAGTCTGCCAGCGAACTTCCTTCTGGCACGCCGTACGTGGAAGCCATGCGAAAGTCGAGCGGGTGAAACCGCCACGCTTGGCCGCCATACACCAGGGTGCCACCGCCCACGCAGCTAGCGTTGTTGTTGTATTCGCCCCAGTGCGGCTTCACCACACGGTCTTCCCCGCCCTCGTCCTCGAACACCCGAGGATTCCCCTCGATGTCCGGACCGGTGCTGTGACCGTAGCACGAGAGCCTATGGTTCCGCAGGTGATCGCGCCCCGTGGACGCGAAGTCCAAGCTGTGGCCCTTCTCCAAGAGCAGCACGGTCTTGCCCGATTCGGCGAGCACGCAAGCTGCGACGCCTCCTCCGGCTCCCGCGCCGACGACGATCGCATCGTATCGGCTCACCCGCGCACCTCGAAGCCCATCATCTTCCAGCTCTGTGCGCCCCGGTTCCCGCCGTTGCCTGGGTCGGCGTAGTACCCTTCGATCCCGTTTTCGATGAGCTCCCGACCGAAGCGGGTTGCTTCGATCTCACCGATAATCTCGTCTTGCGCGTGGCCCGGCAGCGCGGCAAACCCTTGGGAAACCAGCCGGTCCAGGCCCTCGCGGTACAACGCGAGCACTTCGGAGGACGCCTCCAGCCGCCGGCGTACGAACTCGTCGCACCCTAGCTCGGTCGCGCTCGGCCAATCGTCCGCGGGCACGATGCGATCCAGCGCCGCGCGCAAGGCTGCTAGCTGCTGATCGTCCAGGGGCCATTCGGAGGTCGGCACGAAACCATCATATCTGCACCGCGCCGCGAAGAGGAAGGAAGTGAGCCCGGTGGGACTCGAACCCACGACCCACGGCTTAAAAGGCCGATGCTCTACCGACTGAGCTACAGGCTCCCGCGAGTTTGTGAGGGTACCAGATAGTCGGCCCGAACCAGGATTGAGGGCGGACGTTTCAGAACCGCGAAATGGTGCATAAATTGTGGGAAACCTGTTGGCAAAATCAGCGCAACAAAACCCTTGACACGCAACATCTCGTAGCACAATAATGCTGGAACCCCTAGATGTAGGGGTAAGGTCAAAAACCATATGCGCTGTCCCTTCTGCGGCTATCCGGATCAAAAGGTGCTCGATTCGAGACCTGGGATCGACGGAGAAACCATCCGGAGGCGGCGCGAATGCACCCGGTGCAACCGCAGATTCACGACCCACGAGCGGCCCGAGCGCGCCCGCCTTTTCGTCGTCAAACGGGATGGCAGCCGGCAGGAGTTCCAGCGGGACAAGACTTTGCACTCGATGCTGATCGCATGCCGGAAACGCCGCGTGGCGATCGAAGACCTGCGGGACGCCGTCGATTCGATCGAGCGCGAGCTCTATCAGGAGTTCGAGGAGGAGCTTTCCTCGTCGGTCATCGGCGACAAGGTCATGGAAGCCCTCCGGGATATCGACACGGTCGCGTATGTGCGCTTCGCGAGCGTCTACCGCGAGTTCGAAACGCTCGCGGACTTCCAGGAAGTTCTCGATTCGTTCAAGGGGCGCAAAAGAAAAGTAACCGCCCGCGCAAGTTAACGATTTTTGATGGATTATAGTAGACGTATGACGGGTAAAAACCTGGTTTGGTGTAAGGAGTTTGGTGTTGGGTGACTGGAGCCAGAAGAGCAGAGAAACGTGGAGCGTTGGGCCGTGGATAGCGAGATGAGTCGGTCGACGTATCTGCCGATCGAGCAGACGGGCATGTTTCGCACGTTCGAACCGCTTGCCGACCGAGTTTGGACGGAGGTTCTGCGATGGACATGCTTCACTCGAGACACGGCCGGAAAGCAACCCGTCCGTGAGATCGACAGCGCCTGTGCGATCCTGGTCGAACGTTACGGCGGCGCTGCCGACGCTGATTCACCGCGATTCTTCATCACCGCGCGGGGCTTTGCCATAGGTTCTGTCCGCTGGATGCATCGGGTGCATCGGCGCTCGCTGATCGAGCCTGGGGAAGCCTTGCGAATATCCGCCGAATTGAAGGCTGCCTCAAAGGCACTCAACAAGTTAATCGCTTACCGGCGGCAAAGAACCGATGAGCGCACGGTGCGCGAAGTATTCGCAGCCGATCCCCCTTCCGATCACCCCAGCCTCGACACCCCGCCCCATACACCCGGCACTGAATCCCAAACAGCTGTCACCCAACCAGCTGACAGCCCTTCCCACTCAACTCAAGGACGACCCTCATGAAAATTAGCCGTTATTTCACAACTGCCGGAGAAGATCCCTATTCGGGGATAGCTTTCGAGGCGCGCAAGAGCGAGATTCGCAACCCTGACGGATCGACTGTTTTCCTAATGAACGACGTCATGGTGCCCGCGCACTGGTCGCAGGTGGCCACGGACATATTGGCGCAGAAGTACTTCCGCCGAGCCGGAATCGACCAGGAGTCAGGAGGCGAGAGGTCGCAATACGGAGATCCGGAAGCCGATCACGAGACCGATGCCCGACAGGTATTCCACCGGCTCGCGGGTTGCTGGCGGCACTGGGGCGAGCAGCACGGCTATTTCGATGGAAGCGAAGACGCGCAGGCGTTCTACGACGAGCTGTGCCACATGCTCGCCAGGCAAATCGCCGCGCCGAACTCGCCGCAATGGTTCAACACCGGGCTGCACTTCGCGTACGGCATCACCGGCGGAGCCCAGGGCCACTTCTACATCGACCCTAAGAACGGAAAGCTGGCCAAGAGCGGCAGCGCCTACGAGCGGCCCCAGCCTCACGCATGCTTCATCCTGAGCGTCAAGGACGACCTCGTGAACGAGGGCGGAATCATGGACCTCTGGACACGCGAGGCCCGCATCTTCAAGTATGGCTCCGGCGTGGGCACGAACTTTTCGAAGATCCGCGGCGAGAACGAGCGGCTGAGCGGAGGAGGCAAATCGAGCGGTCTCATGAGCTTCCTCAAGGTAGGCGACCGGAGCGCGGGCGCGATCAAATCCGGAGGTACCACGAGGCGCGCTGCCAAGATGGTCTGCCTGGATATGGACCATCCGGACATCGAGCAGTTCATCAATTGGAAGGTGATCGAAGAGCAGAAGGTCGCTTCGCTGGTCGCCGGATCCAAAATCTGCGAGAAGCAATTGAACGCCGTCATGGTCGCCTGCTATCCCGACGGAGCGCTCAATGCCGATCCGCGCAAGAACCCGGCGCTCAAGCGGGCGATCGTTGCGGCGAAAGCCGCCCAGGTGCCTGTGAACTACATTCAGCGGGCGCTTCAATTCGCCGAGCAAGGCTTCCGCTCGATCCAGTTCAACACTTACGACACAGGCTACGAATCCGAGGCTTATATAACGGTCTCCGGGCAAAACTCGAACAACTCGGTTCGGGTGCCGAACGAGTTTTTCCGCGCGGTGGAATCGAATGGCGCCTGGGACTTGCGCGCCAGAACCACGCGTGAAGTAACCAAAGAGGCGGATGCCGGTGAGCTTTGGGACGAGATTTGCTACGCCGCCTGGTCGTGCGCCGACCCAGGGCTCCAATACGACACCACAATCAACGAGTGGCACACCTGCCCCGCCGACGGCCGGATCAACGCGAGCAACCCGTGCTCCGAATATATGTTCCTCGACGACACGGCCTGCAACCTGGCCAGCATCAACCTGATCCGGTTCTACGATCCCAAGTCGGGCCGGTTCGACATCGAAGGCTACAGACACGCGATTCGGCTGTGGACGATCGTGCTCGAGCTGAGCGTGCTCATGGCGCAGTTCCCCTCGAAGGAGGTCGCGAAGCTCAGCTATGAGTTTCGAACCCTTGGCCTCGGATACGCAAACCTCGGCGCGCTGCTGATGCAGATGGGAATCCCCTACGACAGCCCGCAAGGGTTCGCCATCAATGGTGCGCTGACCGCCGTGCTCGGAGGAGAGAGCTACGCGACGAGCGCAGAAATGGCGAAGGAGCAAGGGCCGTTCCCAGGTTACAAGCGGAACCGTTCGGCGATGCTGAGAGTGCTGCGCAATCATCGGCGGGCCGCCTATGCTGCTCGCCCCGAGGAGTACGAGGGATTGAGCATCAAGCCGGTGCCGATTGCTCCAGAAGTCTGCCCGGAGCCCTTGCTGGAGGCTGCGCGCAATGCTTGGGACCGGGCGCTCGAGGTCGGCGACGAGCATGGGTTCCGCAATGCGCAGGTCACCGTTTTGGCGCCGACTGGCACGATCGGCCTGATCATGGATTGCGACACAACCGGCATCGAGCCGGACTTCGCTCTGGTGAAGTTTAAGAAGCTCGCCGGCGGCGGGTACTTCAAGATCATCAACCAATCGATCCCGCCCGCTCTGCGGCGGCTGGGCTACAGCCAGGAGCAGATCGAGGATATCGTGGCCTATGCGCTCGGGCACAAGACCCTGCGCGGCGCCCCGTTCGTGAACCACGAGTCGCTCGAGCAGAAGGGGTTCACGCCGGAAGCGCTTCAGGCGATCGAGGCCGCTCTCGAAGGCGCATTTGAAATCGGCTTCGTGTTCAACAAGTGGACGCTGGGCGACGAATTCTGCCGCAAGACCCTCGGCTTCACCGAGGAGCAGCTCGACGATTGGTCGTTTTCGATGCTCGAAGCGCTCGGCTTCTCGAAGGAGCAGATCGAAGCGGCGAACGAATATGTTTGCGGCACGATGACCGTCGAGGGCGCGCCGCACCTGCTGGACGAGCACCTGCCGGTGTTCGATTGCGCAAACAAATGCGGCCGCAAGGGGCAGCGGTTCATCAGCGCGGAAGGGCACATCCGGCAGATGGCCGCGGCGCAGCCGTTCCTTTCCGGCGCGATCAGCAAGACCATCAACTTGCCCGCGCACGCCACCATCCAAAACGTCGCGGACGCGTACATGCTGTCTTGGAAGCTCGGACTGAAGGCGAACGCTCTCTACCGCGACGGCTCGAAGCTCAGCCAGCCTCTGAACTCTGCGTCGGACGAAGCCGCTGCCGCGATTCTCGAAGCCGGCCTGGATGAAGCGCCGGCCCAAGCTGCAATGGCGGCGCTGAACGTTCCCTCGGAGGTCTCGGAGGCTGCAGCCAAGCTCGTGTACAGGTACATATCGAAGCGAAGACCGCTCCCCGGCAGGCGGAAAGGGTACACGCAAAAGGCTCGCGTAGGCGGCCACAAGGTCTATCTGCGTACGGGCGAATACGACGACGGAACGCTCGGCGAGATCTTCATCGACATGCACCGCGAAGGTGCGGCATTCCGGTCGTTGATGAACTGCTTCGCGATCGCGATCTCTCTGGGGCTGCAATACGGAGTGCCGCTCGAGGAGTTCGTGGAGGCGTTCGTGTTCACTCGATTCGAACCCAACGGCACGGTTCAGGGGCACCAGAACATCAAGATGTCCACGTCGGTGATCGACTACGTTTTCCGGGAGCTGGCTCTGTCGTATCTCGGCCGCACAGACCTGGTTCAGGTCAAGCCGGAAGACCTTCGGAGCGATGCCATGGGCCATCCGACACAGGCGCCCGAGTTCGACGACGAGGAGGAAATTGGCGAGGTCGGGGAGCAGGTTCCCGGCGCAGCTTTCGAAGCCCACGGCTCGGCCGGATATTCCACGCCCACCGGCCCTCAGCAGCCTTTGCCGTTGGACGACCAAAGTCCGAGCGCCGTCGGAAGTCCGCTATGGCAGGTCGAGCAAACGGCCAGGCAGAGTAGAGCGATGCCGGAAAGCAAGCCCGAGCAGCGCCCGCTCAAGGCCCAAGCCGTCGTGGCGGAGCCGGTCGGGGCAACTCGCGTGCCGGGCCGCTCAGCCCCCGCCGCGGAGCTTGCTCGCGAGGCTCGGCTCAAGGGGTACGAGGGAGATCCTTGCTCGAATTGCGGGGCGTTCACCATGGTGCGCAACGGTGTATGCCTCAAGTGCGACACCTGTGGCGAGACGAGCGGCTGCAGCTAACGCCCGCAGCTAACACCCCCAGCTAAAACCTGAGCCGGACGAGAAACTCAACTCTCGCCGGGGCTGGGGGCCCGGGTCGGTGTTCGGGTCGAAACCCAGGGCTAGCCACTGGCCGGTTTTGGGCTGGCGCTATCCGCTCCGCTTACACGCCCCAATGCGCTACGCCCATCGCTCCCCGGTACCCTAAGGCCATGGACTTTGCGCTGACGAGCGAGCATGAGCTAATTAGAGAAATGGCGGCCAAATTCGGCCGCCAAGAAGTTCTTCCCGGCCTGACCGAGCGAGACCGCGAAGGGAAATCCGACCGCACTCTGCTCGACAAAATGGGTGAGGCCGGCATTCTCGGCGTCAGCATCCCGGAGGTCTATGGCGGATCTGGCAGCGATTATGTCTCCCTTGGCCTCGTTTGCGAGGAGCTCGAACGCGCGGACACATCCGCCAGGGTGGTGCTCAGCGTGCATAGCGGACTCCACTGCCTCACGCTCCTCCAATGGGCGACCGAAGAGCAGAAGAAGCGATGGCTGCCCAAGCTCGCTTCGGGCGAACGGGTCGGCGGGTTCGGCCTCACGGAGCCCAACGCCGGCTCGGACGCCATCAACATTCAAACCCACGCGCGAAAGGATGGCGACAGCTACGTGCTCAACGGCGAGAAGACATGGATATCGCTCGCCGATTACGCTGACCAGTTTCTCGTCATCGCGAGGCTCCAAGAGCCGGGCGACAAGGCTCGGCACGCGGCCTTTATCGTCGAACGAAACACTCCGGGCTTCTCATCTAGGCCGATCAAGGGAAAACTCGGCGTTCGGGCGGGCAACACGGGCCAAATCTTCTTCGATAACTTGCGAGTCGGGGCGGAAAACCGCATCGGCGAAGATGGCGACGGATTCAAAGTCGCCATGTCCGCGCTCGATCACGGCAGATACACGGTCGCGAGCGGGGCGGTCGGCATCATCGTCGCATGCCTCGAGGCTTCGACCGAATACGCGAGGTCCCGCAAGGTTTCAGGCGAGGAGATTGGCCGCAAGCAGCTCGTCCAGCAGATGATCGCGCATATGGCGGCCTCGCGGGATATCGGCCGGCTGCTGTATTACCAAGTCGGTTGGATGAAGAACACGGGCATCAGGCACACGCGCGAGGTCTCTATGGCGAAGTGGCAGAACTGCAACAACGCATTCCAATCCGCGAGCGACGCCATCGAAATCCATGGCGCTTACGGTTACTGCGATGAATTCCCTGTGGAGCGTTATTTCCGAAACTCCCGCGGAGCCGTCATCTACGAGGGCACGCGAGAAATCCACACGCTGGTGCAAGCCGAATATGCGCTCGGGTACCGCACCGACCGACCTCTCGCCCGCACTTTGCCCAAGTGGCCGGTCAAGGCTTAGGAGCTTCTTGCACGCGCAACCATTCGTGCGCGCGCTCGTGCAACTCCCGGACCGACATGCCGTAAATCGCCTCGACGGCGCCGTCTACACGAGACTTGCCCCGGAGCGAAAGCCATAAATTGCGCCAGACCGATTCATTCGTATGCTCGCGCATCAAATCGAGGAGCTTGGGCTCCCCTTTGAGCGACGACAAGTACCGACCGACGGTCCCGCACTGCTGATACGCCAGCCACACTTCGCGCTGGTTCGATTCGTCGTAGCGGCCGTCGAGCGTCAGTTCGAGATCCTCCGGCTTGAGCCAAGCGCCGTCCGCAAGGATCCGCAAAGCCTCGGGGTCTGGCGATCCCTCCGCGATGACCGACACGGCCTCCGACAGCCAGGCGGGGCTCATGCCGTCCGAGGCGGTCTCCGAAATCACGTGCGCGTATTCATGGGCCACCGCTTCGCTCAGCTCTTCTCGGTCCTCGACCAGGTAAGCCGGCAGGCAGATCTTCTCGTAAAGCTCTTTGCTGACGTAGTAGCCGTACGGATTCGTGGCCCACGGCGCATCGACTTCCTCCGCCAGAACTGAGATGAGCGTCGGCGCGCTGTGCGACCATCCAAGCCGTTCGGCGATCGAATCGCACGCCTCGACCGCAGCGGCGATAAGGTCCGACTCGTCCCGAAGAGCATCCTCTGGGATGCACTCGAAGGTCAGCCAAGAATTCACCTTCGTGCGCTTCGAGCGTCGTCGGCTTAGCGCCTCGGCTTCGATCAGTCGATACCAGCGGATATAAGTGCCCGCCTCCCCCACGCCACGCTGTTGGATTGCGGCGTACGCCGCTTCGAGGCGGTCCCAATGGTAATGCTCGATCGCCGCTTCCCAAAACGCCGAATCTTGGACGTGCGGGTTCGACATAACAATCTTGCTGAACGAGGCCTAATGGTGCAACTTTCGTCGCATCGAATGGAAATACAGACGGTCTGAACCCGCAAGCCGACTCACCGCGCAATCTCCTTCGCAGCTTCGCCCGCCGTGGCGCCCGCGTGCACTATCGCCATCAGCGCTCGAGTGATGCCGGCAGGGTTTTCGTGCTGAATCACGTTTCGCCCGTAAACGATCCCAGAGGCGCCCTGCCGCATCAGCTCTTCGGTGCGCGAAAGAATCTCCTCGTCCGGGGCCCTGCCTCCGCCTCGCACGAGCACCGGAACGCCGCAGGCGACTTCGACCACCCGCGAGTACTCGCGCACATCGTCGCACGGGTCCGCTTTGATAATGTCGGCCCCAAGCTCCACCGCTTGTCGGACCAACGGCAAAATCTTGTCGATGTCGCCGTCCACCATGTACCCGCCGGCCCGCTGGTTGGGCTGCATCACAAGAGGCTCGACCATCAGCGGCATCCCCATTCGCTCGCACTCGGGCTTGAGCTCGCATACGTTGTCAACGCATGCCTGATGCAGCTCCGGCTGGTTCGGAAGCAACAGCAGGTTGACTACAACACAAGCGGCGTCCAGACGCAACGCCTGCTCTACGGCCCGGCCCGCCAGACGGCTGAACAGGACCTTCGGCAGCTCCTTGGCATAGATGTTCGCGACGTCCGTGCGCATCACCAAAGACGGCTTCCTCCTGCCGGCCATCTCCTGCAGGATCGGTGCGGCGCCCGGAGCAAGCTGAACCGCGTCCGGCTCGGCGGTTACGACCGTACCAACCGCTTGCCGGAGGTCTTCGATTCCTCCGAGAAATGAACGCTCGTTGAAGAACCCGTGGTCGATGGCTACGTCGAAGCACTTCCCGTCTTCGCCCATCAGCCTATTCAGCCTCGGTGAGCAACTCATAGAGACCAGCATACATAAACCGGCGTAGGTGGCCGCCAGTGCTAATCGCTCAGGCGGCTCGAATCCGGCCTCGCGGGATCGCCTTGCCTGCCGCGATTTCTCAGCAAATTGTCGTAGAACAGCGCCTGCTGTGCCCACCCGGCCAGCTTGCCGAACCTTTCTCGGAACAGCGCCCCGACAGCTTCGTACCGCTGTGTCGTAACGGCCTTCCCTTCCCACTCCGGGAAGTAAAGCCGCGTAGCGGCCTGCCAAATGTGCGTATCTACCGGCAGCGCCTCCGTGAGATCGAGTGCGAACAGGCAGATGCAATCGGCCAGCTTCGGCCCGACTCCCTTCAGGCTCATCAGGGCCCCTCGCGCTTCGTCGAACCCGGCAGCGCGAAGCGACTCGATCCAAGGTTCGCCTCCCAAAGCGAGAACTTGGCGGGCGATCGCCGGGATCGTGGCGGCGCGATACCCAAACCCATCGCGCCGAAGTTCCTCCTCCGGAATCGATGCGATCTGGTCGATGCTTGGCCAGCCATGCGCTTGGAATCTGCCGCCGGTCTCGAGCCTCGGGGCGCGAGCCGCCAAGTGCCGAATCATCTGTCGTATCCGCACCATGTGGTTGTTCGGCGTGCACAGGAACCCGAAAAACGCTTCTCGCGCCATGCCGGGGCGCATCACGCGCAAACCCGGCTCGCGGCGCAAATAGGGCTCGAGCTCCGGGCCACGAGCCACTATCTCTCGAAAAACTGCTTCCGCGTCCCAGTCCAGCCGGAACAGCGACTCAAAGCTGTGCGGAGGCGCATTCGATTCGACGCGGAACACGTCTTTGTTCGCCCTGCGCTCCGGCGCGGAAACCACATACCAGTCGAATCCGTCCGCTCCTGCCAGCGATCCATCGGGAAGCACATCCCACCGGAACACCTGACCGCTGAACACGCAGCGGCCGATGTCGAGCGCCCCCGCCTGCGTCACGATCTCGTATTCGTTCAGAGGGATCCCTCGGGAAGCATCCGGAGAAACTCGTCCTCAGTCAGCACCGGCACGCCAAGCGATTCGGCTTTGGCCAGCTTCGATCCTGCTCCGGGGCCCGCGACAAGATACGTCGTAGCCTTGCTTACGCTGCCCGCAGCCTTACCCCCGAGCTTCATTACGAGCTGTTCCGCGTCCTCTCGCGTAAACTTCTCCAGCTTTCCGGTGAAGACGAGGGTGCTCCCGGCGAACGTGTCCCCCTCCGGGGCGGCCGCTTCCGTCGGCACGACTCCGACTACCCGGAAATCGTCCAGCATCTGCTGGTTTGCTTCCTCCTCGAACCACTCCTGAAGCTCCCTGGCGGTCCTCGGCCCGACATCGTTCACTTCCAGGAAGTGGTCGTAATCGACCGAGCGAATCTGCTCGAGGGTGCGAAAATGTGCGGCCAGCTCCTGCGCTCCCCGCTCACCGAGGAATCGGATGCCGAGCCCAAACAGGAATTTATCGAGCGGTCGGTGCTTGCTCAGTTCGATGTTTTCGAGGATTTTCGCCACCGATTGATCTCCAAGCCTATCCATCTCTACCATCGCGTCGCGCCGATCTTTTAGGCGGTAAAGGCTGGGCAAATCCGTGAGATATCCGACCTCCAACAGCCTGCGGATTAGCTTCGGGCCGAAGCCGTCGATGTCCATCGCCTTGCGGCTCACGAAGTGCGCGATCTTGGCCTCGATCTGCGCCGGGCAAGCCTTGTTCGGGCACCGCAGCGCGATCTCCCCGCCGACGTGCACGAGTTCCGCGTTGCACTCCGGGCAATGAGTCGGCTCCTCGGGAGGGGTCAGTCCCTCGGCGCGCTTGTCAAGCACCGGTCCGACAACCTCCGGAATGACATTGCCCGCGCGCTGAACGATCACGACGTCCCCCTCGCGCACATCCTTACGTCGAACCTCTTGGTAGTTGTGCAGCGTCGCTCGCGCCACGATGACCCCCGCCACGCTCACGGGCTCGAGGTCGGCGACGGGCGTGACATTTCCGGTGCGCCCCACCTGAGGAAACACCCGATTCAACTTAGTGAACGCTTGCTCCGCGGGAAACTTGAAGGCGATAGCCCAACGAGGTCCCCTGGCCGTGAACCCTAGGTCCTCCTGCTGAGCCAAACTGTTCACCTTCACCACGACACCGTCGATCCCGAAAGGCAGAGAGCCCCGGATCGACCCTGCGTGACCGACATATTCGATCACCTCGTCGATTCCGTGCAGCACCCGGGGCTCGTCTCGCACCGCGAAACCCAGCCGCTTCAGGGTCTGTAGGATTCCGGCCTGCGTGTCCGCTAACGTTCGCTCGCCGATCCGGACGAGCCCGACCCCATACGCGAAGAAGTTCAACTTGCGTTGCGCAGTCAGCTTGCTGTCGAGCTGCCGAAGGCCTCCTGCCGCCGCATTGCGCGGGTTCGCGAACAGTTGCTCGGAGCGACTGGCACGGATCCGGTTCAGCTCTTCAAAAACGGACCGAAGCATGACGACCTCGCCGCGGGCTTCTAGCTCGCCCGGAAGGCTCTCGCGCAGCCGCAGAGGCACGCCTCGCAGCGTCTTGGCGTTTTGGGTCACGTTCTCTCCGGTTGTCCCGTCGCCGCGGGTCGCTCCAAGCTGCAGCACGCCATCGACATAAGTCAGAGAGATCGACGCTCCGTCGAATTTGAGCTCGGCGAAGTACTCGATCGGTCCCTCGACGCCTAGGAGTCGCTTGGCGCGATCATCGAATGCTCGGAGCTCCTCGTGGTTGAAGGCGTTGTCTAGCGAGAGCATCGGGACAGCGTGCCGATGCTGGGTAAACCCTTGAACCGGCTTGCCGCCCACACGGTTCGAAGGGCTGTCCGGAGTCCACAGCTCGGGGTGCTCCGCCTCGAGATCTTGAAGCTCCCGAAACAGCTTGTCGTACTCCGAATCGCTTATCTCGGGCGAATCGAGCACATAGTACAGGTATGCGTGCCGCTCCACCTCGTCTCGGAGCTGGCTCACGCGGGCTTTCGCGTCCATCCGAGGTGAGAATACATGAGGCGTTGGGGTCGATTCCCAGGCATCTCTTTCCGGCAATCGCAAACCCTTGTACAATGGCGCCATGGGAAGGTTCTCGCGCAGTATCGCGCTAGCTAAGGAAAGCTTTGCGGTGCTGAAATCTCATCCGGGGCTCGCATGGTTTCCGATCATTTCGGCGACCGTCACGGTGCTCCTCTCGATCGTATTCTTCGTGCCGGTCTTTCTCGCCACGGGAGGGCACAACCTCGAAAGTCTGCCCAAGGCGATCGGCTATCCGGTGATGTTCGCGTTCTATATGATCAGCTACTTCGTGGTGATCTTTTTCAACGCGGGCCTCGTCAGTTGCGCCCATGACAGCCTGATGGGCCGCCCGACCAGCTTCAATCAGGGCCTGAGCAACGCCGTGCGCCATCTGCCCGCCATTCTCGGTTGGACGCTCATCGCAGCCACCGTGGGCATGGTGCTGCACATCATCTCAGAGCGCGTTGGGCTCGTCGGCAAGATTGTCGTCGCCGTTATCGGCGGCGCCTGGAACATCGTGACGTTCTTCGTGGTGCCGGTCGTCGCCGTAGAGCACGGCAGCCCGATCGCCGCGGTGAAGAAGTCTGGCTCACTGCTCCGCAAGACGTGGGGCGAAAACCTGATCGGTTCCGGCGGCATCGGACTCGCGCTGTTCCTTTTGATGCTAATGCCGGTAATTCCATTCGTGGCCGTTTGCTTTACCGGAATGCCGGTGCTCATCATGGCGGTGCTGGGCCTCTCCGTGATCTACTGGCTGGGCCTCGCAGCCGCGGGAGCAAGCCTTCAAGGTGTGTACCGAACGGCGCTCTACATTTACGCCGAGACCGGCGAGGTACCCCAGGCATTCAATCGCGACGCCATCGTGTCTGCCTTTCAGGCGCGACAGAAGGGGAAGTTCGTCGGCTACTTCAGAGGGCGATAGCCTGAAACGGCCTGGAAGCTATTGGTTCGCCAAATTCATCGCGGCTTCCAGGCTCTCCTCCACCGCTTTCTCGACCGCCAGTACGGCGCGCCTGAGGGCGTCGTCGATCTCATCGCGCTCGTCTCGATCGAACGTTCCGAGCACATGGTCGATCGTCTCACCGCCATGCGCGCGGCCAATCCCGATCTTCAAGCGCGGATAATCCTCGCCCAAGACTGCGATCAGGCTCTTGTGTCCGTTGTGCCCGCCCGCGCTGCCCTTGGGCTTGAGCCTGATTCTGCCGAGCGGCAGATCGAGGTCGTCCGCCACCACCAAGATCCTCGCCGGCTTTAGCGCCAGTTCTCGGGCAAGCGGCCCCACCGCCCGCCCGCTGAGGTTCATATAAGTAAGAGGCTTCGCCAGCACTACCGGCACTCCGCCTATCTGCCCCGCGCCGTATCGAGCGTGATGCTTGGATCGGTCGAGCCGGATCTTGTTCAGCTCGGCGATCCGATCGACGACGTCGAAGCCCACGTTATGCCGCGTGCCGCGGTATTGGGGGCCTGGATTGCCAAGCCCAACGATCAGCCACGCGGGATGAGCGACGACTGGAGGCTTGCGGCGAAACATAGGCTAAGGCGCGGTGCTTCCGGATATGCTAGGCACCTGATCGGGCACTCCCGCCATCGGCGAAAGATAGCCGCCCTGGACCGCAATGAGAATGATGAACCCGATGAGCAGCCGATACCAGACGAAAGGTCCAATGCCGTGCTTCTGGAGATATTTGATAAAGAACGCGATCGACGCGTACCCCACGATGAACGCAAGCACCGTTGCAACGATCGTCGGCGCCATTAGCGAGCCTTCAAAATCCCGCCTTGCCTTGATCAACTCGTAAATCCCGGCTCCTGTCACGCTGGGGACCGATAGGAGGAACGAGAACCGCGCGGCCGCCGGCCTGTTGAAGTCCCGGAAAAACGCGCCTGAGATCGTGCTGCCGCTTCGGCTCATGCCGGGTACGAGCGCAAGGCACTGCCACGCGCCCACGACCCAGCCATCTTTCACCTTCACGCTTTCCAACTTTCGCTTCTTGCGGTCGATGCTGTCCGCGTACCACATGAGCAGGCCGAGAAAAATCATCGAGAACGCGATGATCCGCAGGTCCCGAAGGTTCTGCTCGATGGCATGCTGGAAGACCAGCGCCACGACGATGACGGGGACGGTGCCCCAAAAGACCGCCCATCCCAGCCTTGCATCGGGCGTTTCCCTCAGCTTTTTGTCACGCAAACTGCGTGCCCACGCCCCGATCGCGGCTACAAGCTCCTTCCGGAAGTAGATGAGAACGGCCAGAACAGTACCGAGCTGGATCACCGCCGTAAACGCGGCTCCGGCATCGGGCCAGCCCAGGAACGCCGGAATCACACGCAGGTGGGCGCTGGAACTGATCGGAAGAAACTCGGTCAGCCCCTGAACGATGCCCATCACGACCGCCTGAAGCCAAGTCAGCGTCAACTCGCAACCTCCGGCGTCTCGACTCCCAGCGAACGCAGCACGATGTGCCGAATGCGCTCTGCGGCGTGGCCGTCCCCGTAGGGGCTTACGGCTTGCGCCATACGTCTATAAGCCTCTCGATCTGTCAGCAATCTCCTACCCTCCCGAATTATCGCCTCTTTCGAAGCTCCGACAAGCATCGCCGTGCCCGCGTCTACGCCCTCGGGCCGCTCGGTCGTCTCGCGCAGAACGAGCACCGGAATGCCAAACGCGGGCGCCTCTTCCTGAACCCCACCGGAATCGCTGAGGATCAGCGTGCTGCGCTGCATCAACTTTACAAATGACGCGTACTCAGGCGGCTCGATGAGTTGCACGCGAGGGTGGTCTGAAAGGACCGAACAAAGAACCTCGCGAACCTGCGGATTCGGATGCATAGCCACAACGAGCAGCGTGTCCTCGAACTCGTTTACGATGGCTAGCGCTGCTTCCGCGATTCTGCGCTGAGGCTCGCCCCAATTCTCCCGGCGATGCGTGGTCAGCAAGATCAGACGGCCCTTAAAATCCGGTAGCCATCTCTGGTCCGTCAAGTTGGCCGCCTGAAGTACGGCGTCGATTCCCGTGTTGCCGGTCACGAATATCTTTGCAGGGTCTTTACCTTCTCTGACCAGGTTATCCCGAGCCCACTCGGTTGGCGGAAAATGCAGACTTGCGACCAGCCCCGCCGCACGACGGTTGAACTCCTCAGGGAAAGGGTTGTCGATCGTTTCCGTACGAAGGCCGGCCTCGACGTGCGCGAAAGGCACCCGGCGGTAAAAGGCAGCTAGGGCCGAGACGAAGGCCGTGGTCGTGTCCCCTTGGCCCAAAATAATGTCCGGCTCGCGGGCTTGGATCAAGCCGTCGATCCCATCCAACGCTCGGCTCGTGACCTGCGCCAAGCTCTGGCCATGCTGCATGATCGCCAGGTCCTCGTCCGGCTGGATGCCGAACGTATCCAACGCCTGCAGCAAGATCTCCTTGTGCTGCCCGGTCGATACGAGCACTGTGTCCGCGACATCTTCGTAGCGCCTCAGCTCGAGCACGACGGGCGCCATCTTGATGGCCTCGGGCCGGGTTCCGACGGAGCAGAAGATGAGCGGCCTACCCATGGCTACGGAATACCAACAAAGCGACCGCGCAGAGCACGGCTGCCGCTGCATAAAGCACGAGGACAGTTTGGCGCTGCGTCAGCCCTCGTTTCAAAAGCGTGTGGTGCAGGTGGCGCTTATCCGCCTTCGTGATCGGGTCGCCGCTCAGCAGCCGTCTCGTGATGACGAAAAACGCATCGAAAATTGGAATTCCGAACACCAGCACGGGAACGACCACAGCCACGGCGGCCGCCGTCTTAAAAGCGCCCACGATGCTCAAGCAGGCGAGCATGAACCCCAGCACGTAAGCGCCACCCGTCCCCATGAAGATCTTCGCCGGGTTGTAGTTGTGCTTCAGAAATCCGATTGCGGCGCCGGCAGTCGCTGCCGCGATCAAGGCGACGCGCGGCTGATGGCCGTACGTGGCGATAATCGTCAGCGTGGTCGCGGCGATGCTGGCGATGCCGGCGGCGAGCCCGTCGACTCCGTCGATCGTGTCCATCGTCTTGGTCACAACGAAGATGTAGATCGCCGTCAGCGGAAACGCGAAATACCAGGGATGGAGGTCGAAGTAGCGGCCGTTCGTAAACGGAATCCCGACCGTGTTGATCTGGACCCTCCAATCGCGCCCCAAAATCGGGCCCGCGAAGAACTGGATAGCGACGCCCGCGGCGAGCAGAAGAATCGCCTGAACTTTCGCCTTGTACTGATACAGGTCGTCGAGAGCGCCGATGACCACCAAAGCCCCGGCGACCAGGAGCATGCCAATCAGATAAAGCGGGAAAGGCGCCTGAGGGTTCGCGAACGGCAAAACTACCAGCAGCGCGAACAAGATGCCGGCATAGATCGCCAGGCCGCCCCAGCGGGGGGTGGGCTCTTTATGAACTCGCCGGTCGTCGATCTTGGGGTCGTCGATCGCGCCTTTCTGGATGGCGAGGTTGCGCACCACCGGCGTCAGGATCCAACTCACCGCCAGCGCGAGGATCCCTGTAAGCAACGGGGCGCGAAACCCTTCCAGGAACCGCCCCTGCGACACCAATGCCAAAACGCCGCTCATGTGCCCAAATCGACCTGCACGAGTTCTCCATCAATGTAGCGCCGCACATCGATGCTTCCGTCTCGGAAGAGCTCCTTTGAGAATTCGTCCGGATAGTCCCCCTGATAAACTACACGCGTGATCCCGGCGTTGATGATCATTTTCGCGCACATATTGCACGGTTGATCGGTGACGTACATCGATGAGCCTTCGCACGGAATGCCGAAGATCGCCGCTTGGAGAATCGCATTCTGCTCCGCGTGGAGGGCGCGGATGCAGTGTCCCGCGCGCAAGCAGCCCACGGGCCAATCGTTCGTCGGACCCAATGTCGGGCAATGCGGCAAGCCTTTCGGCGCACCGTTATATCCCGTGCACAAGATCCGCTTCTCCCGCACAATCAGAGCGCCCACCGAGCGCCGCGGGCAAGTAGCCCGCGTAGCGACTAGGTGGGCGATTTGCATGAAGTAGGAGTCCCAGCTTGGGCGCTCGAGCATGTACCAGGTGATTATGCCGGAACCTGGGAGCCCGTCACCGTAAAGCTCTCCCTACGGCCCGAAAACCTTAGTTTTGATGAGCCAGCTTCAGCGAGCGTCTGTTGGAAACTCCAACGCCGTGAGTCTCGTGCCGAACCTGCTCCAGCCGGGTTCGAATGAGCTTGTGGGTTCGATGCAGCCGGGAGCGAATCGTCCCTACCGGCTTGTCGAGCATGTCTGCGATGTCCTTGTACGGAACGCCTTCGACATCGGCCAGAGTCACGAGCAACCTCTGCTCGGGAGAAAGAGAGTTCATCGCCTTCTGAAGGTCCTCGCTGAACGTTCCCTCGAGGACTTGCTGCTCAGGATTTGGCGCTACGTCCGGCATATCGAAGTAAAGGGTTTCGTCGTGCCCCGGCGCTTGCAGGGGCGTGTCGTAGGAGACAGCCTTGATTCTGCGCCGACGGCTTCGGAGCATATCTAGGAATAGACGTGTCACGATCCGGAAGATCCAGTTCTCGAACGGGCGGTCCCCTTCGAAATCTTCAAAAGATCGGTAGGCGCGATAAAACGCCTCCTGGGTAAGGTCTTCCGCGTCCGGCCGATTCCCGGCCAAACGGTAAGCCATATTGAAAACCTTCTTATATGTCGCTTCCATCAGCTCGTTAAAACGAACCTGATCGGTCGCGCTAAGCGTTGGGGATTGAGTGGACATTGTTCTTGTGCCCCCAAGGCACGCGTTGTGTACAGCCTATATTGAGGACAGCTATACATAAGGACAAATTCTGAACCCCGTTTAGTTCCCCTGGTCCCAAAGGTTCTCGAACTTCCCTCAGGCTCGAAATGGCCGGCCTTTCGGCCGGCCGAATGTCTATTCGAGGTCGCGAAACATCAGCCTCGCCTGATGGGCGAAAAGTTGCTCCAAACTTTCGAAAAAGCTCGGCGCTTTGCGCTCGTTCGGGCGATCGTGCGGCTCTAAAGCCGGCACTGCATTGGCTGGCCGCCGCGCCCGGTTGCGCATTGCAAGAAGCATGCGCCGTGGTGCATCGACAATCATGGGATTGGCCCCCTCGTGTGCGCACTGTTCCCGTGCGCGAAGGTGGACAGATCGCAACGTCCAAACGAAGTGGTCGGCGTTGAACCAGGTAAAAGGTACCTCGCCCGGCAAGTGCCGGCGGGGCCGTTCGGCCCACTCTTACGCGGCCATGCGCATCGAGACAGGAAGCAACCGCTCTTCGAGCTCCGTTTGCGATGGCGCGGCCAAAACCGTGGCGCGCTCCATCGTGTTTTCAAGCTCTCGCACGTTGCCGGGCCAGCGGTAAGCCAGCAAAATCCGCTCTGCATCTGCGCCGATCGAAAGCGGCTGCCGGGCGTTTTCCGAGGCGAACTTTGCGAGGAAGTGCCTGGCGAGAGGCGTCACATCCTCCGGCCGCTCGCGAAGAGGCGGGATGAATATCTCGACGACCTGAAGCCGAAACAGCAAGTCGAGCCTGAAAAGGCCTTGCTCGACGGCTTCGCGCAGGTCTCGATTGGTGGCGGTCACTACCCGCACATCGACCCGCGTCGGACGATTTGCGCCCAGGCGCTCGAACTCGCGCTCTTGCAACACTCTCAGCAGCTTGACTTGAAACGAAAGCGGAACCTCGCCGATCTCGTCGAGAAACAGCGTTCCCTGGTCCGCGGCTTCGAATCGTCCCAGCTTGGCGCCTTGTGCGCCGGTGAACGCGCCCTTTTCGTAGCCGAAAAGCTCGCTCTCGAGCAGAGTCTCCGGGAGCGCGGCACACGATACAGCCACGAACGGTTTCTTCGCTCTCGAAGAAAGCTCGTGGAGCGCCTTCGCCACGACTTCTTTACCCGAGCCGCTTTCTCCACCCACCATCACGGTGGCCCGAGAGTCCGCAACCTGCTCGATAGTCTCGAGCACGGCTTTCATAGCAGGCGATTCGGCAATGAAGGTTGGCGCCTTGGTCTTGCTGGCGGACTTCTTGTCGCTCCGCCCGGGCGCCGGCTCGCGCAGGCTGCTCGAAACGATTCTCTTGAGGTTTTCGAGATCGAAAGGCTTCGTGACGTATTCGAAAGCTCCGTCGCGTATCGCCTGGACAGCTTGGGGAATGGTCCCGAACGCGGTCATTATCACAACCGGCAGATCTGGGTCTTGCTGCTTGACGGCATTCAAGAGCTGGTAGCCACTCATGCCGGGCATCGTAGCGTCGGTCAGAACGCAGTCGGGCCGATCCTCGGCGAGTCGCCGCAGCGCTTCGGGTCCGTCTTCGGCCACGACTGGAACGAATCCTGCCTTCTCGAACGCGACCTGCAGGATCCGCCGGATATTGACCTCGTCGTCGACTATTAAGATCTTGGGCTTGGGATTCATCGCTCTCCTCGAAGCTTCAGGCAAAAGGATGTGCCCTCGCCCGGCTTTGAAACCACTTCGATCGTTCCCCTATGGGCGTCCACGATCTTCTTCACGGTGCTTAGCCCCAGCCCGGTTCCGTTAGGCTTGGTCGTGTAAAACGGAGTGAAAAGCCTTTCGAGTGTTGCCTGGTCCATACCGGTTCCAAAATCGGTGATGCTAAGCCCATACGGATCGATCCGTACGATGACGGAATCTCTCGCCCGACTAGCCTGAAGCGCATTGAGCAAGAGGTTCCTCACCACTTGGTCCAAGCGCAGCCGATCCCCGATGATTGTCGGCTCGCCGTCGCATATCTCAAGCCGCAAATCGACTTGGGCTTCGCGGAATCTGGATTTCTCCCGTTCTACGACATCTCCGGCTATTTTCGAAAGCATTAACGGCCGCACCTTCAGCACTATCGGCTTGGCAAAATCGAGGAACTCGTCGCAAAGCGAGTTCAGCTTCATAACCTCGTCCTCGATGATCCCGGCGAGCTCGGCTTGCTGCTCGGGCACGACCAGAAGCATCTGTGCCGCGCTCCGAATTCCCGTCAGCGGATTTCGAATCTCATGCGCGATCGCGGCGCTCATCTGTCCGATCTCAGCCAACCGGTGAAGCTGCGCCCTCTCCGCCGTTGCACGCTCTCGTTCGGTGATTTCCTCGACCACCGCCAACGCGCCGTTGCTGAGCGGCTTACAGCGAACGGTCCAAACGCGCCCCGTATCCGCCTGCCTCGCTTCGGTCGAGGTGAGCTCGCCTAGCAATGCAAGCCGGTACCCGTCCCGGAGAGCTTCTGCAAGCTCCGGAGCGAGCGCCGCCTCTGCGCCCTCGAGCGTTTCGGACTCGCCGGTCACCTTCGATGCTTCGAGATTGCGCTCCGCGATAACCCCATGGGTGTCGATCGCGAACACAGCCTTTTCCACAGCATCGAGCAGCGCGCGGACTTTCTCCTCGGCCCTCTTGGCCTCGGCAAGGAGCAGCGCATTTCCGACTGCGAGAGCAATCTGCTTGCCGACAGCGGTCGCCTGCTCGAGATCCGAAGCGGCGTACGCGGGCATTCCCACGCGCCGCGATAGGTTCAGCACCCCGACCTTGCCATGCTCGGGCGTGGAAAGCGGTATTACCATCGAGCTGTTCAGCTCGGGCCTGATCTCCGCCACGGCGTGAGCCAGGAGAGGCTCGTCTCGAGGATCGCGAATCAGCAGCGCTTGGCCAAGCTCGAGGCACTTGCCCGCCACTCCCTGCCCGATGTGAACCACTGCGCCGGCAGGCACGTGAGAGCCCGAACCCACTTGGGCGGCCAATCTGATCTCACCGTCGTCTCCTCGAACGAACGCGCTAGCCGCACTGGCTTCGAACCAACGAAGCGCATGACCGAGGACCCGCCGCAGATAGGTTTCCAGCCCTTCGGGAGATGTGGAAACCGAGACGTCGAACAGCTCCCAAACGTCGCGGGCGAGCGTTACAGGCGGCGGGGTCACCCTCTCATTGTCGGAAGGGCAGCCCCCCTTCAGCACCGGTAGACCGATACCTGCCGCCTCGGCAGGTATCTTTACTTCGCTGGCCCCTTTAGCTCAGTGGTAGAGCACCCGCCTTGTAAGCGGACGGTCGTCGGTTCAAATCCGGCAAGGGGCTTTCGAAATTCGAAGCTACTCGGAAGCTTTGCCGCGGCGCCGAGTCTTAACGAGCTTGGGACTGCCATCGGCTCCATAGCCCAACTTATAGCCGGACGGAATCGCCTTGAGCGCTTCGGCTAACTCATTCGAAATGGCCACGTTTCCACCACGCTTCTTGGCCCTGCGCTTGCCCGGATTCAGTGCGGCAAATGCTTCGGTGGCGTCTTCGTCCTTCGACATCTTCGTAAGGTTCCGCTGATCGAGCCTGTACAGTTCAGAA
This sequence comes from Fimbriimonadaceae bacterium, assembly GCA_025934835.1. Lineage (GTDB taxonomy): Bacteria > Armatimonadota > Fimbriimonadia > Fimbriimonadales > Fimbriimonadaceae > Fimbriimonas. The sequence continues at coordinate 20,539 of JAICWL010000015.1, read as the reverse complement.
GACGCTGGGAAGGAGAGGAACAGGTACTCCCCACTGCTCAATATGCGAACCCCCACAGGGACGGGGAATTTCTTCGCTCCTACTTTTACCGAAAGCACACCCTGCTTTTCTTGTGCTTTGAATTTAAGTGAATTCTTGACGCTTTGTACTGTCTTGCTCATGCGAAATGCTCCGTGCATAACTATACTGGACAGCCGCCCCGAATATCCTCGAGGATGCAAATAATCTACGAAATATTAAGCTTGTCGATGCAATCGATAATTGTCGATGAGGCGCGTAGAACCAAGCCGCACGGCAGCGATCACGGCACTCGGCAACAGCATAGTGTCCAAGGATTCCAAAGATTTCATGTCGACGTAGGCAAAGTAGTCGATGTCGAACCCGGCATCCCGAAGCACGAGCCTGCTTTGATCGAGCTCCTCCTGAACGTTCCCTCCGGCTTCAATTGCCTCGCCGGAGCGCTTCAGTTCCGAGTAAAGCCTGGGAGCTATGAGACGCGCATTCGCTTCGAGATACGCGTTCCTGCTCGACAGTGCAAGGCCGTCGACCTCGCGCACGGTATCCACAAACTCCAGCCGTACCCTAAAGTCCAAGTCTCGCACCATTCTGGTAACGACAAGACATTGCTGCAGATCCTTCCAACCGAAGTACGCTATCGTTGGTAGGACGGTATTAAAGAGTTTACCGACTACGGTTACAACTCCGCGGAAGTGGCCGGGTCTGAAGGCTCCCTCCCACTCTGACGCGATCTCGCCAGGGTCGATCGCGGTCGAGAACCCATCCGGATACACATCATGCAATTCAGGGGCATAAACGGCGTCCACTCCCTCTGCGGCGCACAAGTCGCAATCCGCCTCAAGCTGTCTTGGGTAACGGCCATAGTCCTCGTTCGGTCCGAACTGGGCCGGATTGACGAAAATCGAAACGACTACTCTGTCGCACTCGGCCCTTGCCCTCCTGACGAGCTCCCGGTGCCCCTCGTGCAGCGCGCCCATCGTAGGCACCAGTCCGATCGTCGGGCCCGGTTCCGGTGCGAAATCTCGAAAGCTTGAGACGATTCTCAAAAGCTGTGACTCCGATCCGGGAAGCTGCCTTCACGCACCTCATGCGAATACCGCTCGATTCCCTGCCGCAGCGCATTGGCTCCATCGACGTAAGCCTTCGCGTGGCGGAAAACATCGGAAGACATGCCCAGAACGTCGAAGATCACCTGGATTTGGCCGTCGCAGTCGGCGCCCGCGCCTATCCCGATGGTCGGGTTCGAGAGCTTGGACGTAAGCTGCTTTGCCAGCCCGGAAGGTATCAGCTCGAGCACGGTTGCAAAGACCCCGGCCTCATCGAGCGCGCAAGCCGTCTCAGCCACGGCGCCGCTGCCTTCCCCCTTGCCCTGCACGCGATGTCCCCCAAAGCGGTTAACGGATTGCGGAGTCATGCCGACATGCCCCATTACCGGGATCCCCGCACGTATGATCGCACGTGCTGCTTCCGAGTAGTCCCCTTCCAGCTTGACTGCTTCCGCACCGGCTTTCGCCAGCGCTACGGCGGAGCGGACCGCATCCTCGGGCGAGGCCTGGTACGAGCCGAAGGGTAAGTCCGATACCAACAGGGCGCGGTGGACGCCTGCGCGGACTGCCTTCGTGTGATGCACCATCTCCTCGAGGCTAACCGGAATGGTGTTGTCGTAGCCGAGAATGGTGTTGCCGAGCGAATCGCCAACCAGCACGACGTCGACGCCGGCCTCGTCCGCGATCCTGCCGAAAAGGGCGTCGTATGCCGTGATGCATACGATCCGCTTGCCCGAAGCCTTCATGGCGCGGATGCGGGGAGCGGTTTCTTTCTCGGCCATTTCGGAAGTCTACCGGCAGCTAGGCCCGTACCGCGACCAGCGCATCGCGCACTTCCTGCGCGTGCCCTTGGGGCTTCACGTTTCGAAATACCTGGCGGATGACGGCATTTTCGTCCAGAAGATACGTGGTGCGCGAGACTCCCATATAGTTGCGGCCATACATCGCCTTCTCCACCCACAGGCCCAGAGGTTCGATCAGCTCCTTGCCCGGATCGGCCAGCAGTACGAAGTTGAGACCATACTTTTCCGCGAACTTCTTGTGCGAGGCAACATCGTCGGGGCTAACGCCGATCACCAGGGCCCCGGGCACGTCCGGCGGCAGGTCGCGAAAGCCGCAAGCTTCGGCTGTACACCCGGTTGTGTCGTCCTTGGGATAGAAGTAGACCACGCACTTGTGCCCTTTCAAGCGGTCGCGAGTCCAGGCGTCTCCGTTCTGATCCTGCAGCGAGAACTCGGGAAAAACGTCGCCAACGTCGAGCATAGCGACTGAACTCTACGAGGACTCGGCGATGTCGAGCAGCATCGCCTGCATGAGATCCACGCGAAGCACGATGCCCGCAAGACGCCCATCGTCCACTACGGGCAAAATCGTAAGGCCGCTGCTAAGCATCTTGTGAAACGCTTCGCCGATCTCGGTGTCCGCTGGAAGCGTGGTTGGCTCCTTGCTGGAATAAGCGAAAGCCGGCTCCTTGGCCATGCCGGTAAGGCTGTCCCTGGTGGTAACGACGCGGCACAAGTCCCCTTCCGTCAGCACCCCGACCGGCGACATTTCCTCGTCTACAACGACGAGCGCTGGAAATTGATACACGTCCATTTTGTCGACGGCGTCTCGCACGGTGCTCTCCACGGTCAAGGAAGGTATGTGCGCGTGCATCACCTCGCGAAGAGTCATTCGTCCGAGTCTACATCCGGGCGGCGCGCTTCATCTATAATCGCGTCGCATGGAAATGAACGTCGGCATAATCGGAGGCTCCGGCATCGGCGAGCGCCTGGCTCGGTTGCCCGGGCCGCCCATGTTCGTAGCCACGCCACATGGCATGTTACGCGGTCGAGCCCTGCAGCACGAGGGCACTCGGATTTTCGCAGTGTCGCGCCACTCGGCGGGCCATAAGGTGCCACCCCACCGGGTCGGCTACCAAGCACTCGCCGAGGGCATGCGTGCGGCGGGTGTACGCGCTTGTCTTGCAACGGCCGCGGTCGGCAGCCTTCGATCCGATTGGGGACCGGGAACTTTCGTCGCCTGCTCCGATTTCCTGGACCTCACATCCAGAAACCTAACGCTCTTCGATGAAACCGTTGTGCACACAGATTTCTCTCAGCCTTTCGGACCGGGCGCGCGCCGCGCCCTCATCGAATCCGCGGAAGCGAAAGGCATTCATATCGAAGGCAGCGGGGTGTATGTCGGAGGCAACGGACCCCGATATGAAACTCCTGCGGAGATCGAAGCCTACAGGCGGCTGGGCGGCGAGGTCGTCGGCATGACCGCCTCCACCGAAGCCGTGCTGATGCGGGAAGCCGGCGTCGAGTACGGCTGCCTGGCGATCGTGAGCAACCTTGCATGCGGCATCACGGATATGCCCCTCAGCCATGACGAAGTCATTCTGGAAATGGGCCGCAGCGGCGGCAGAGCGATCGAGCTGCGGCTCGACGCGGCTCGGAGGATCGCGAATACGGTATGAAGCTGCCTTCCCGCACATTTTCGCTGTTCCTGGCGATGACGCCGGGAATCGGAGGCAAGTCCGTAACGCGCATCCTCGCTAGGAACGGCCTACTGGGCAGAACCCCCAACCAATTCCTCGATCTCTCGGCCGAAGCTCTCCGCGAGGAATACCGCCTGAGCGCCAAAGCGGCAACGGCCCTTACAACCAACGTCAAGCACACTCTTCCGGAGGTGGCGGCCCTCGAAGAGCGCCTGTCCGGGCTCGGCGTTGCGCTCGTTACCGCTGCGGACGCGCACTACCCCGCGCTCATCGAGGAGATGGATCCGGACCCGCCGGGAGTGCTGTTCCTTTACGGCAATGTCAAGCTGCTCGAAACCAACACCTTCTGCGTCCTGTCATCGCGCGATTCTCGGCCAACCGAGCTCGACATGATCGAAGCATTGACCGAGAAGGGAGTGCTGGCCGGCGAGATCCTCGTATCCGGGCATGACAAGCCGGAGTACCAGCGCTCCGCGATTGTGCCGCTGCGCTGGGGCTCGCCGCGAATCCTCTGCCTCGACCGAGGTTTGTTTACGGTGTTAGGCGAGCAGCTCAAAGATGAGGCGTTCCGCGCAGCCAGGCTTTGGCGCTATCAGTTCGATCCCACAACCGACCTGGTTGTCAGCCCGTTTCGACCGGACGCGGATTTTGCCATGGCGAACAACCGTGTGCGCGACCGGCTCGTCGCTTGCCTCTCGCGCCGATTGGCCTTCGTCCAGATCGCGGAGGGCGGAAACATGGAGAGACTGGCCAGACTCGCGCTTAAGGCTGGAAGGCAAGTCGAAGTCTCGGACCGAATTGCGAACTATCGCAGCTACCGCGAATCCGGAGCAAAGGTGATCGAAGAACTGCGCTAAGATCGGGCGTGTTTGGCCCAAGCTCGCTTTCTCGGCTTCCCTTTCTGCGCGACTACCGATCCAAGAGGAGCAGCTCGTGGGATCGCAGCGGCAACAACTCGGACTGGTTTTTCCTGCCGCCCGGCGAGCGGTTGTCGCTGCTGGAGACCGACCGCCCAGGTTGCATTCGGCATATCTGGATGACCGTGGGCGGCGACGACACCTTCACCCGAGGTGCGGTCCTAAGAGCGTTTTGGGACGGCGAGCCGGCGCCCTCGATCGAAGTCCCGGTTGGCGATTTTTTCGGCATTGGCCACGGAGTTCTCAAAAACTTCTCGTCCGCGCCGCTGCAGATGGGCCCGGAGGATGGGCGCGGACTGAACTGCTGGTGGCCCATGCCGTTCGACGCCGCTCGCGTGGAGCTGGAGAACCAGACCGCCTCCAGCCTAAACGTGTATTTCTATGTGGACTACGAGGAGTACGACACGCCGGAGCGAGGCGAGGTCGCCCGCTTTCACGCGCAGTGGCGCAGGGAGCATACGACCCAGGGCTGGCTGACCGAGCGGCTGCACACCGGAAACATCATGGAGGTCTGGTCGCGAAGGCCCAACCTTGGCGATGCGGACAACTATTTGATCTTGGAAGCGGAGGGCAACGGCATCTATGTGGGCTGCAACCTGAATGTCGACTGCTTTCAGCGCCAGGGGAACGATTGGTATGGAGAAGGCGACGACATGATCGTCATCGACGGCGAGCCCTGGCCGCCGCGACTGCATGGGACTGGCACCGAGGATTACTTCTGCACTGCCTTCGGCCCGACCCAGGAGTTCTGCGCGCCCTACTTCGGAATCACCCTGAATTCCGGAAACAAGGACTGGCGATGGAAGGGCAAGAACTCGATGTATCGCTACCACATCGAGGACCCGATTCGATTTGAAAAGTCGATCCGGGTGAGCATCGAGCACGGCCACGCGAACAAACTGTCGAATGACTATTCGAGCACGGCGTATTGGTACCAGCTCGAGCCCCACAAGCCCTTCCCCGCCCTTCTCCCGTTCGATCAGCGACTCCCAAGGCCGAACGAGCCGCTTTTCCCGTAGGCGCGGAAACCACGCGCGAAGCCCCTTGCAAGTGGGGCCCCGCATCGGTCGATCGTTACTCCACTGCCAAATGCTCGCGGAGGAAGTCGAGGGTCTTCGTCCAGGCGTCGGCCGCAGCGGCCGGGTCGTACACTTCTGGTCGGTCGTCGTTGAAGAAGGCGTGCTGGCAATCAGGATAGGTTGTGAACTCGTGCCGCACGCCGGCGGCCGTGAGGTCCGCGTCCAGCTTCTTCACGGCGGCAGGCGTGGTGAAAGTGTCGTTGCCGGCGAAGATTCCGAGCACAGATCCGCCGATATCCTCGAGCTCCGGATGCACCATAGGATGGATTCCGTAGAAGTCGACGCACGCGGCGACCTGCCGGTTGGTGCTTGCGGCGAACAGCGACAGTTGACCTCCCATACAGAAACCCACACTTCCCACTCTGTCGTTGGGGCTGACGTCGGGTTGCGCCAACAGGCTCTCGATGGCTTTTGCCAGGATCCGCTCGGTTTCGGCGATGTTCAGCGCCTGCATTTTCGATGCGGCGTCGTCGGGCTCCTTGGTGCTGTCGCCGCGGTAGAGATCGGGCGCAAGCGCGACAAATCCCTCCGCCGCGAACCGATCGGCCACATGCTTGATATGGTCCACCAGCCCCCACCACTCCTGAATCACGATAATGCCGGGCCCGGGCTTAGCCGGTCTCGAAAGGTATCCGCCGTAGTGCTCGGCGCCGTTCTTAAACTCGATCATCTCCCCGTTCATGCCGCCATTATGGGAGATCGTCGGCGTCGACTCATTCCTTGAGCTTCGTCCATCCTGCGGGCGGCTTGAATTCGAAGAGACTGTCGTCAAGTCTCGGGTTAAGTTTCAGATCCTTGAGAACCATCACCTGGGTTACTGAACCCAAGTTGGCCGAGACGCCCAGCGGAAGATGCGTTTTCGGGTCGAAGAACGCAAACAGCTTTGTTTCCTTGGTCATCGTCTTCCTGCCGTCTAGCTCGATGCGAAGTGTTTTCATTCGGTGCCACGGCACGCTTGTCGGCCCGCTGAGAATCGGAAAGCCCGAGAGGGTCAAGGCCAGCTGGTTCAGCACGTCGCCCCCGTTGACGTCGTGTGTCGGCGCCGGAATCGACCGGTAGGTCTTCTTGGATCTCGAATACTCCCATGCTGCTCTTGGATTCGCGACTCGGACGAGGTCGCCGAATTCCGCTCGCAAATAGCCGCCCTTGCGAAATGCCCACTTTTCGGTGCTGGACTTTGGAAACTCCTCCTTTGTGACGATCACGGTCACGCTCACCGAGCGGGCGTGCTCCAACTTCGCTTTCGCCTCCGCCAGGATGGCTTTCGCGGTCACGCTTTGTCCCAGGACTACCGCGCCGACAACGAGGGTCAACATGCGTGCATTATGGGTAGCTGCACGATTCCAGTAGCAAGCAAAATCGCATTGTGCACGTCGCTGATGCGCCCGCGCGGTTGCAGACAGAGAGATGCAGGTTTGTCCTCGCTCCGCGGCACACTAGCTGGTAGGACCAGATGCCTCGCGGGCCCGACGAGATAACGGCCCAACCAACCGATGCGGGCGTCCATTGCTCGCTCTCATAATCTTGCTATGCGCGTGTTGGTCGTCGGATCGGGAGGGCGCGAGCATGCGCTGGCATGGAAGCTCGCAAAGGAAGCAGAGGTCTTTTGCGCGCCAGGAAACCCGGGCATTGCCGCCGATTGCGAATGCATCCAAGTTTCTCAAAAGGATGCCGACGGACTGATCGAGCTTTGCCGTCGGAAGGAAATCGACCTCGTCGTCATCGGGCCCGAAGACCCGCTAATCCAAGGACTCGCTGACCGCCTTCGAGACGCCGGAAGACTCGTGTTCGGCCCCGGCGCACGCGGCGCCCAGATCGAGGGCTCGAAGTCTTACTCGAAAGCGCTCATGGCCGCCGCCGGCGTGCCTACCGCCAGGTTCGCATCGTTTACCGATCCGAAAGCCGCCGTCGATTTTGCGCGGGAGCTTGCGGGCGTCGGTGGCGGCGTGGTGGTCAAGGCGAGCGGAAACGCGCTTGGAAAGGGTGTGTTCGTATGCGAAGACGCCGCAGAGGCCGAGCAAGCGATCGAGAAGATGATGCTGGATCGCGCCTTCGGCGACGCCGGCGCAGCCGTGGTAGTCGAGGAGAGGCTGGTCGGGCCGGAATTCAGCTTGCTCACGTTGTGCAGCGATCAGTCGCTCCACAGCCTGCCCGTGGCTCGAGACTACAAGCGAGCTCACACCGGCGACAAGGGGCCAAATACGGGCGGAATGGGCTCCGTTTCTCCGGTCGAATGGGTCGGGGATTCCCTGACCAGGGAGGCAGAGGAGCGGGTCGCGCGGCCGATTCTCAGCGCTCTGGCCCAGCAAGGAATCAGCTATCGGGGCGTCTTGTTTTCCGGATTGCTGGTTCAAAACGGCGTTCCGTATTGCCTGGAATACAATGCGCGCCTCGGCGACCCCGAAACTCAAAGCCTGATGATGCGCATAGGATCGGGTTTTGCCGATGCCTTGATGGCCTGCGCCAAGGGCGAAAGCGTCCCGAACGTCGAGGTTCTGCCGAACGCGGCGGTAACGGTCGTCGTCGCTTCGCGCGGCTATCCCGGCGAGTATCCAAAGGGGCTGCCGATCGATCTGGGAACGGTTCCCGAAGGCGTCAAGATCTTCCACGCGGGCACTGCCATGTCGGCCGGCAAACTGATAACCTCCGGCGGCCGGGTCCTCGCTGCTACCGCCGAAGCGCCGGAATTGGCCTCGGCGCGCGCCAAAGCCTACGAAGCTGCGAGAAGTGTGAGAATCGAGGGATCGTACTTCCGCGACGACATTGCCCTGTAGAAAGTGCTTGCAGCGATCCGCCGCCGCGGCCGATAATCTCTAAGGCGCAATATGTTTACCGAAGTCTCAAAAGGCGCAGAAGCCCCCGAATACGAGGTTTCGACCTCCATCCCAAGACCCGCGCCGATTACCCTAAGCGCATTTTTCGGCCGGATCGCACTCGTGGCGATCCTGGTCGGAGTGGCGGTGTTCGTGATTCTTTTCGGCGGCAACGACGTGCGAGAGTTGCAAACGCTTGCCTCTCACGGCTCGCGGACGGCGGGGCATGTCTACGACAAGCGGTCATACAGCGGGAAGCAGAGGAGCTACTACCTCTATTACACGCTCGACGTCGGCAGGTACCACGGCCAGGACAGGGCATCCGTTAACAGCAGCACTTACGATTCCACGAATGTCGGCGGCACCCTTACCGTAACCTACATGCCGGCAAATCCGGCAATTCATCGGTACGGCGTCGTCACAGACGAGACGGCACATCGTGCGCTTGTCACATGGACGGTGCTCGGGCTCCTCTTCACAGCGATGATGGGGTTCATCCTCTGGCTCCTGGAATCGCAGATCCGCCTGGAGCAGCGTCTGATCAGAGTTGGGACCTGTACCAAGGCCCAGATTTTCTCAAATACGCCGCCCACGCGCGGCAGCCGCTCGAATCAGTGCAAGGTCGTGTACCGATTCGAAACTGATGACGGGCGGGTGATTCAGAAGACGCAGAAGGTCTCGTTCCGTCGCGGGCGTCAATTCATTCCGGGCGATGCGTACACGGCGCTATACCTGCCTACCAACCCGAAGAAGGTGGCCCTGCTCGGCAGCATTTCCATGGTTCGCCTGCCGTTCGTCTCCCGTCTCGTCGGCTAGCCGTCCCGGTCGCCGAGAGGTACCCTCTGGGTTCCATGATCGAGCGATATACGACGCGCGCCATGACCGCTATTTGGTCTCGCGATGCGAAGTACACCAGGTGGCAGGACGTCGAAATCGCCATCGTCGAGGCACATGCCCAGCTTGGCGATGTGCCGCCAGATGCGGTCGAAGCGATCCGCGCCAAATCCTCCTTCGACCTGGCCCGCTGCGACGAGCTTGAAAAGGAAACGCGCCACGATTTGATGGCGTTCGTTCGCAACCTGTCCGAGAACATCGGCGAGCCGGGCCGCTACGTACACATGGGCGTCACGAGCTACGACGTGATCGACACCGCCCTTGGAATGATGCTGCGCGATTCTTGCGAGGTGCTGATCCGCAGCGCGCAGGCGCTGGGCGAGGAGATCGCTCGCCTGGCGCGAGAACACGCGAACACCCCGGAAATCGGACGCACGCACGGCATCCACGCGGAACCGATCACATTCGGCTTCAAATGCGCCAATTGGTACGCGGAGCTGAGCCGCAACATCGAACGCCTGAGGCAGGCTCATGAGGACGTCGCCGTGGGCAAGATCTCGGGCGCGGTCGGCATCCACGCAATCGTGTCTCCCGAGCTCGAGCGGATCGTGTGCGAAAAACTGGGGCTTCGACCGGACCCGGCCAGCACCCAGATCATCAACCGAGACCGCCACGCGAACTTCCTGAACGCTCTTGCCTTGCTGGGCGCAGGATTGGAGCGGATCGCTACGGAGCTGCGCAACTTGCAGCGCACCGAGATATTGGAGGTCCAAGAGGCCTTCGCCGCCGGCCAGACGGGCAGCAGCGCCATGCCGCACAAGCGCAACCCATGGAACTCGGAGACGGTCGCGGGACTCGCTCGCATTCTGCGTGGCAACTCGATGGCAATGCTCGAGAGCGTGGCGACTTGGCACGAACGAGACCTGACAAACTCCTCCGTCGAGCGAATCGTATTCCCGGATTCCTGCCAGCTCGCCGACTTCATGCTCGGCCGGCTAACGACGATTTTGAAGGGCCTCGGGGTGTTCCCCGAAACGATGATGGCGAACCTGCGCAAGATGGGCGACCTCGTTTTCAGCGAGCACGTCATGATCGCGCTCGTGCAGGCGGGCATGTCGCGCGAGGCGGCCTACAAGGTGGCGCAGCGGAACGCTGCCAAAGCCTGGGAAGGGGCCGATTTCAAGGCGAGCGTGGAGAACGATCCGGACGTACGCGAACGGCTTTCACCTCAGCAGGTCAAAGAACTTTTCAGCCTTGAACATCACCTTCGCAACGCCGGCCACACGCTCTCCGCTGCCGGCCTATAGCCCCCAAGTCGGGCGGCGTTAAATGAAGCTGGGGGAAATGCTACTTCCAGTGCCAGTCGGTGTCTCCGAGCAGGGTCTGGATAAAGTTCAGCTGACCGCAGTGGTACCAGATGTGTACCGTCATGAAGCGGCACCGCTCGGCGCGCGTGGTCTCCTTTCCATTCGTTGTGAACTTTTCCGCGAGCTGCTCCGGCGTGAAACTCTCCGCAGTCTCGACGATCTTCTGCGAGGACTTCTTGAACGCGTCCACGATTTGATCCTTGCTGCAGAACTCGGCTGGGGCTTTGATCCAGCCGTCGTTGCGCCACTCGAACTGCTCCTCGTCGCGGATCGCCATTCCAACGTGGTCGTTCACTAGGTTGACCTCATAGACGATGTCCGCAACCGAGCGCGTCGTGTGCCCGAAGCTCTTGCAGAAAGCATCTTCGGGCAGGGCTTCCAAATCCTTGAGGAAGAGAGCGCACGCGTTTTTCAAGCCTATGGCTTCTATGCTCGTTTCCATAGAGTGCAACGTTGTACCCGAAGGCAAAATCTGGCACGGCCGTTAGCCGACCGGCCAATCCCCTTTCCCCGAGGGAGAGGGGGAGGGGTGAGGGTTTCCGAAGCCCTTCGCCCCGAGGGAGAAGGGTTGGGATGAGGGTTCGAGATCCGCGGCGCTATCGACCAAAATCATTGCTTCAAGTTAACCCCCCTCTCCCCGGGGAGAGGGGCAGGGGTGAGGGTCTGAGGGCCGTTCTTCTTACGCCACCTGCTGGGACATTAACGGCTTGCATGGCGACATATCCGTAATAACATCCCCTCTCCCCGGGGGAGAGGGGCAGGGGTGAGGGTTCGAGAGCCGCGGAAGCAGGCCGCCACCACGTCGGCAGTTGAGCCCTCTCGGCCTGCCGCGAGCCCGAGTATGGTGCGCTCACATAAGGTGGTCAGGGGAACCTGCCGTACAGCCCCTGCCCCAGGCCCATCGCATCAGAGCCAAGCCGTCGATCTCCGCACGCCCCATCTACAACTTTAGGATCCGCGCGGCCGATTCCATGTCCTTGTCCCCTCGGCCGCTCATATTCACGAGCACCCTGGAGCCGGCGGGAAGAAGCTCTCGATCGTGGAGCGGCGCGAATGCGTGCGCGCTTTCGAAGGCTGGGATGAGCCCCTCCTTTTCGGCGAGCCATCGGAACGCCTGCAGCGCTTCCTCATCGGTCGCGGCCACGTACTCGACCCTCCCAAGGTCCTTCAGGTAGGAATGCTCCGCGCCGACACCCGGGTAGTCGAGTCCCGCGCTGACGGAGTGCGTTCCCAAAATTTGTCCGTTGTCGTCCTGCATCACGTAGCTGTACGAGCCGTGCAGGACGCCAGGCGAGCCCGAAGAAAGCGGCGCAGCATGTTGCCCGCTCGACAGCCCCAGACCGCCTGCTTCCACGCCGATCAGCCTCATGTTGGCATCGGGCACAAACGCCGCGAAGAACCCAATCGCGTTCGAGCCACCGCCCACGCAGGCGAGCCCCGCGTCCGGCAGCCGGCCGTACCTTTCGAGATACTGCGCTCGGGCTTCGTCGCCGATCACGCGCTGAAGCTCCCGCACAAGATACGGGTACGGGTGGGGGCCCGCAGCGGTCCCGAACACATAGAACGTGTCCCGAACGTTGGTCACCCAGTCGCGCATCGCCTCATTGATTGCGTCCTTTAGCGTTCGTGTCCCGCTCGAGACGGGATGCACCTTGGCGCCGAGCAGCTTCATTCGGAAAACGTTCAGCTCTTGGCGGCGCGTGTCCTCCTCGCCCATGTAGATCTCGCACGAGAGGCCGAACAGGGCGCAGGCGGTCGCGGTCGCCACGCCGTGCTGCCCGGCGCCGGTCTCGGCAATGATCCGCTGCTTCCCCATCCGCAGAGCGAGCAGGCACTGGCCGAGCGCGTTGTTGATCTTGTGCGCGCCCGTATGGTTCAGGTCCTCGCGCTTGATCGTCACGTGCAGCCCGGTTTCCTCGGAGATACGCCGCGCTTCGGTAATGGGCGACGGACGGCCCACGTAATCGCGCAGATAGCCGTTGAGCTCATCGCGAAACGCCGGATCGGCCCAGGCCGCATCGAACTCTCGCGCCAGCTCTTCGAGCGCAGGCATGAGGGTTTCGGGAACGAATCGGCCCCCGAAAGCGCCGAAATGGCCCTTCGCATCCGGATGAATCAGCATCTGGCAGCAGTTTACGCGCTGGGGCCCCGGCCAAACGCTAAGAGAGCGGATGCCCTGGGGCATCCGCTATCATTTCAAGTCGGCTTGTCGGGCTTACGGAAGGACGTGGCCTGCGACAGAGCAAGTCGGCCGAGTCGACATGTCGCCGATCGTGTACGTGCCGCTCGTCGGACATGCGGGCCAGTTCTTGACGTAAGACGGGAACAGATCTCCCTGGACGGGCGTGGCCGTCGAAGGTTGTCCGGTCTCCATGGCCCACTGCTCTTTAGCGCCCTCGATCTGCTTCAGGTTCGCGATACAGGTCTTCGTCTGGCTGCTCGTGCGAGCCTTCAGGAAGTTCGGTACGGCGATAGCGATCAAAATGCCGATGATCAGCACGACGATCATGATCTCGACGAGCGTAAAGGCTTTGTTCTTGCGGTTCATTCTCATTGCGTAGATCCCCCAGATATGTGCGGAAGGGCAGCTCATCCTTGGGCTGCCCCGAACGTTTGTTTACGGCAGGACGTGGCCGGCAACAGAGCAAGTCGGACGAGTGGACATGTCGCCAATCGTGTAAGTGCCGTTCACGGGGCAAGCAGGCCAGGTCTTGATGTAGCCGCTAGCGCCGGTCAGGTCGGCCTGGGTCGGAGTCGCGGTCGCGCCCTGCCCGGTCTCCATGGCCCACTGCTCTTTCGCGCCCTCGATCTGCTTCAGGTTCGCGATACAGGTCTTCGTCTGGCTGCTCGTGCGAGCCTTCAGGAAGTTCGGAACGGCGATCGCCATCAAAATGCCGATGATCAGCACGACGATCATGATCTCGACGAGCGTGAAGCCTCGATTTCTCTTAAAGCGGTTCATGTGGTTATTCCCTTTCCTCTTGCCGGGCTCCCCGCCCGTTGAGGATGAAATTCCACAAGCCTCCGCGCCCTCGCCTCGTAAAATTGCTTGCTTTGCTGCTTGGTATGAGCTAGAACTGGCAAAGCAACTTGTATCCGGACATATTCGTCTGAATAGACCATGAGAGCGCTGTTCCTTGCGTCTATCGCGGCCACTTCGATGGCCCTGAGTGCCTCGGCTCCGGCCGACCTGTTCCGGCCGAGTCAGTCGGACCAGATCAAGCTCGGGCAGCGCGCCGCTTCCGACCTTAGAAAGTCCCAGAAAGTCCTGCCGGCGTCCGATCCGCGGGTAGAGCTCGTTCGCCGAGTAGGCTATCGTCTCCTTTCCACAGTTCATAAAAAGGAGCCCTGGCAGTATTCCTTCGATGTGATCCAGGCGAAGGACGTCAACGCGTTCGCGCTGCCCGGCGGTCCCACATTCGTCTACACGGGCCTGCTCGACAAGATCAAAACGGAAGACGAGCTGGCAGGCGTGCTCGGGCACGAACTTACGCACGTGCGCCGCGAGCACTGGGCGACGCAATATGCAGACAGCCAGAAACGCGCCATAGGGCTCAACCTACTGCTGATCTTCGCGCACGCAAACAGCACACTCGGTAACCTCGCGAGCATCGGAAACGAAGTCATCTTCAATCTGCCGTTCTCGAGGAAGATGGAGGCCCAGGCCGATGACGGCGGATTCGACATGATGACCGCCGCCGGTTACAACCCGCAGGGTGAAGCGGACGTCTTCCAAATGCTTCACGATCTGGCGAAGAGCGGCTCGCCTCCGGAGTTCCTGAGCGACCACCCGTCCGATCAGAGCCGCATCAACCACATCGAGGACCGTATTCGGCAAAGCGGAAGGACCTACCGCGCACAGCGTCCGATTCGCTCAGGCTGGAACGACTAGCAGGCGCGCTCGCCACGCTTCAGCACCTCGCGCGAATGCTCGAAGACGAGCTTGGTCAGCGGAGTCCACAAATGATAAATGGCAGGCAGCTCGTCCATTGTTACGAGTTGCCTGCCTTTCGATTCCTCCTGCATTCCAATCTCCACCAAAGATGCGACCCTCGCGACGTAGCAGTCGGCCCATCGAATCTCGCGCCTCTCGCTGATGCGGTAGCAGCCGATGTACTGCACGTCCTTTAGCACCGCGCCCCCCTCTTCGAGCGCCTCGCGCCTCACCGCCTCCAGAGAAGACTCCATCGGCTCGACCCTTCCGCTTGGTATGCACCAGCCGCGCCCTTCGATGTCGCACACGAGCACCTTCTCGCCGTCCCACGGGAATACGAGCCCCACGAAGGCCCTGAGCGGCGCCCTGAACGGAGCGGGAAAGAACTGCAGCCGCTGCCGCCCATATGTGCCGGGTGGAAAATTCTTCACGGCCGAATGACGACTTTGCCCAACACGCGACCGATGTCGACAGGGCCGAATTTGCGGCTGTCCTCGGAATGCAGCCGGTTGTCTCCCAGAACGTAGATGTCGCCGTCGGGCACCTGGAAATCCTTCCCTGAAAGCGCGAAGCTGTCCGGCACGTTCGCCCAATCCACAGTTTCTCCGCCCATTCGGTACACGCGCTTGATGATGTAGCCGTCGGGATTGTCGTCTCGAATAATGACGACGTCCTTGTCCTTGATTGGCCCGACGAGCCAATAAGCCCTGCTTACGAGCACGCGCTGCTTGTCCTTGAAGGTGGGATACATCGAAATGCCGGACACGACCACCGTATAGAAATTAAAGTACATGAAAATCGCAAACCCAAGGATCAGCAGGAGCACAACGCCGAACCCGGTAAACAAGCGAGACTTCGTCTTCTTCATGGCGAGAACCTCGGCCTCCGAACCACGATCTTGCACGTCCGATATACTCTTGATGTGCCGACCGGGCGGATGCACGACCTTTGTAGCTTAGCTTAGCGGTTCCAGGCACCGACGGGCAATCGCAAAGCAACCGGGCGCGGCGGTGATCGAACCCGAGGCGGGGATAGAGCAAATATGGGCCAGATCGTCGAAGAAGGCTCGAACCCAACGATGAACGACCGCTTTCCAGACGACGAAATTCTGATCGAGCGCGCCCAGAAGGGGGACGAGAGCGCGTTCGACACCCTGGTGCGCAAACACGAAGCGCGCGCTTATCAATATGCCTATCGGCTCACGCGCAATGCCGAAGAGGCGGCCGACGTCGTCTCCGAGGCGTTCGTGCGGGCATTCAACGCCCTGCAAAATTTCAAGGGCCAGAGCGCATTCACGACCTGGCTGTACCGCATCCTGACCAACTGCTTCCTAGATGTTCGCAAGCGCGACCGCAATCGGCCCACCGTGCCCCTGGAAAGCCCATTCAGGACCGATGAAGGTGAACTCGAGCGCCAAGTCGCAGACACCGCCGACACCCCGCATGAAGAGGCCGAGCGCTCGGAGCGGGAAAGACGCATCGAAGCTGCCGTTGCCACGCTCCCGGAATACCAGCGCGCGATGATCGTGATGTACCACGGCGAAATGATGAGTTACGAGGACATCGCCGCCGCCCTCGACCTGCCGATTGGCACGGTTAAGAGCAGGCTGAATAGGGCGCGCCTCAGCCTCCGAGAGATTCTGAAAAAGAACGAGGAGCTTTTCAGGCTGTGAATGGAACAAGTCGCTCGCATGGTCGTCGAACCCCGTGGGCCTTCCGGCTAGAGGCGTTATGCCGAAATTTCGGGTGGGTTCGAGCGCACTGTAGGACCAGCAATGGGAGAGCTGCTATAGGTGCTGCGCGCGAGCGTATGACTTATCGAGCTGTTGCTATTGCCCCTCTGGGGCTTGAAACCTAGGCGAAACAATGAATCAGGACAAAGCCAGAGACTTCTTCTCCGCATACTATGAAGGCAATCTCGACGCAGGCCTCCGCCAGACCGTCGAGCAAAAGCTGCGTACGGATGCAGCCCTCCAAGCCGAGTACCGAGCGTTCGAGGAGACGATGGAGGACTTGGGGACTCTCAAGTTCGACCGCGTGGTCGTACCCGCGTCTCTTTCCGAGAAGATCGCAAACCGTCTCCGAGAAGATCGCCTGAAGAGGCAGGAGCCTGCCTCCCGTGGAGTTCGAATCTGGGTTCGCAGCCTGGGTTTCGCTGCCCTCGCAGCGGTCGCGGTCATCGGCGCAGTGATGTCGATGAGATCATCGGGCGGCGCGAGCGTCGCGGGCACCGTTCCGCAGTTCAATGCGCCGGATCAGATGAGCTTCCTCATGCGCGGCACGCAGGTCGAGCTATCTTACAAGCCGAGCAGCGCCAGAGTCATCGACGTCGCCGTCGGGCCGTCCATGCAGCGGCAAACCGTGCAGGCGGGCCAAAAGCTTTTGAGCCCACTGGTAAACCCGAATGCCCACGCAGTCGTGTTCAACGTCCAGATCGAGGGTGAAAAGAGCGGTTCGACCCTCTTTGTGCCGGGGACCGAGAAGTCCGACACTCTAACCGGACAAGGGAAGGTTTCGGACTTCCTTCTCGCGTTTGCGGACCACTACAGGCTGCCGGTGCTGGTGTCGTCCGGTGACCTGAACAAGCCGGTTACTTGGGACTTCGGCGCCGACGAGCCGCTCGACGCGGCAAAGGCCGCGCTCGGAGATATGGGGTTCGTTATCGAACAGAAGATCGACGGACTCGTCGGAGTTTCCGACCACTAAGGGCGTTCCGGCTCTAAAGAGCCGAAACGTCCTGAAGACTGTTTCTCAGCGCCACGATCGACTTGTCGGTATCGCGTTCCATCGCGTAGCCCAGCGTTACGCCATTGAGGATTTCCGGAATCTCATTGTCGGTGGACGCCAGGGCAACGGATTCGAGCTGTTGTCGGATGTTGTCGCCGTCCCCTTCGCTTACCCTTTCGAACGGCTTGGTGTCCTCGATTCCGAGCGGCATTTCACCCCGACGGATTCGGAAGGCGTCATATTGGTTCCGTGTCCGGCGAGCCATTTCGGTAATCGGTTGCTTGCCCCGCTGAACTTCGGCGATAGCGTCTCGTATACCGGTCTTTTCCGCCTGGCTGTACTGGTCTACGTATCGCGTCATGAGCTGCATGGCGCGTCGCTCGTTCAAATTGGCTGAGATGAGCGTAGAAAAATCTGAATATTTGAGGATCTCGGCGGTTCGAATCGAATCCAGAAGGTCCCTCAAGCCCGCCTGCGTGTTGTGATTGTCCAGCTCATTCTTGCCCAGTCGGTTCAGCCGGGCGCAAAGCAGGTTGTTCGCCCTGGCGATTTGCCCTTTAACCCCGTCCTGGAAGGAGTCTTCATAAAAGGC
Organism: Fimbriimonadaceae bacterium; assembly: GCA_025934835.1. Lineage (GTDB taxonomy): Bacteria > Armatimonadota > Fimbriimonadia > Fimbriimonadales > Fimbriimonadaceae > Fimbriimonas. The sequence goes on along the minus strand of JAICWL010000015.1, from coordinate 2,731 downwards.
GGGCTTGATGGGCTGCAAGACGCCCCTGCGAGCGCCTGAGATCCAATCCTCCGCCACGGCCGTCACGCTTGCAGGTCGTACGTCGGCAAGGTCCTGAGCAAGAACCGGCTTTGTTTCCTCGACTACACCGGCATAGGCCGCCACTGCCGAGTTCTCGGCCGTGGTGTAACCCAGCGGCTCAAAATCGTCTACGTGAGTTCTGGCCTCTACCCCGATACCGAGGGTAAGCACGATTGGCCCAGCGACCATGAGCTTGTAGATGAGAGTGCGGGCCGACATAGACCAATTTTCGGAGCCCCAAATTTGTTTCCCCAGTGTCATTGCTTGCCATTCCTTTAGCGCCGCACAACTGTTCGATTAGGTGAAACATGTCTGGGGTTCCTGTCCTAGGACCTCTCGGGCCAATGGGCCCAAAACCTGGGTGGTGGTTCGGGAGCGGTACTACAATGAATGCGAACTGCGCCTGTGGCAGAAGAAAACAAAATCTGCGATGACATCTAGTCGCATCCTAAGCTGGGAGTCTCACCTTATCGCCCGCGCGACCGAAGGAGACGAGGTGGCCTTCGAGCTTCTCTCAGACATTTACCGTCCGGTCCTCTTGAGTCTTGCGCTGCGCATGTTGCGCAACGCCGACGATGCCAACGACGCCGTGCAGGAGACGTTCCTCAAGGCGTTTCGCGCCATACGCGAATTCGACCCCGAGCGACCCTTGAAGCCGTGGCTTTGCCGCATTTGCGCAAACTGCTGCGTCGATGCCGTCCGCGCCAGAAGGCGCGACGGAGATTCGCTCGATCAGCACGAATACATGCTCCAGGATGGAGGCGAAGTGGATGACCAGGCCACGGGCGCCATCCGTCAGGGACAGCTCGTCGAAGCCATCGGCAGGCTCCCTGAGAAGTATCGCCGCATCATTCTGATGCGCCACTTCAAGCATATGGACGTCAATGAGATCGCCGCGGAGCTCAGCAAGCCCGAGGGCACGATCAAAAGCTGGCTCTTCAGAGCCCGCGCGCTCTTGAAGAAGGATCTGCACCTGGCCGTGGGATAGTGCGCTACCTCAACGCGGCGCTCGGCGGCCGGATTACTTTGTCCGCTTCCCGGATTTGTATCTCCTCGTCGCCCGACGCCCCGAGCCGATGCACGCCAAGCTGAACGGGCTCCAGAGGCGCCAGCCGGCCTAGCGTCCAGTCGATGAAAAGCCGTAGCTTCCTGGAGAACGAAGGCATCTTCGAGAGATAGGTCGCTCGGTAAAGCGCGAATGCGAGCATGCCGGTCACGTTCCGCCCCATGAGGTTCGCCACGGCGACCTGGTGCCCGATCGCCGCGAACGAGCCCATCGGCTTGTAGTCGAACGGTTCGGTCGGCTGACCTCGTAGGGTCCGCGCGATATTCCTGGCAGCCAGGGGCCCTTCCCTCGCGGCGTTCTGAGCGGTTGCCGCATACGATTTGCCCGAAGCGTCCAAGATCGTCGCCGCGTCGCCGATGGCCCAGACGTTGGGAAGCCCCTTGACTCTGAGGTCGCGCTCGCATTCGATGTAGCCCTTGGCATTCAGCGGCAGGCCAATGTCCCGGATCGCCGGGTTTGGTGTGATGCCGGCGGTCCAGACGACCGTATGCGTCGCCACGCGCTCGCCGCTCGTAAGCACGGCGTAGTCCTGACCGATCTCCGTGACGGTCGTCTTGGTCTTCACAACCAGTCCACGCTTCTCGAGCACCCTGAGGGCATAGCGCGCCAAGTCCTCGTCGAGGGCCGGCAGAATTCGGTCGCTGTACTCGATGAGTTGAACTTGGATGTCCGTCTGCTGAACGTTCGGATAGAACCGGGCGGCTCGCGTCAAGAAAGCCTGATATTCCCCAGCAAGCTCCACGCCCGTGAAATTCGCGCCTACGACGAGGATATTGAGCAGGGCCCGCCTGTGCTCGGCATCCGTCAGCGTGTTGGCGAGTTCGAGCAGGCGAATCCCGCGATCTCGGTGAACGATCGCATCGGCCAGTGTCTTGAATTCGAACCCGAACTCCTTCAGTCCGGGTACCGGCGGCAGCTTCGTAATGGAGCCGAGCGCCACGACTACGTGGTCGTAATGCAGCCCGGCCGTGCGGTCGCTGCCTACCGGGCGGAAGTACACCTGCTGGCCGCCGAGGTCCACTCGCTCGACTTCACCCATCACAAAAGTTCCGTCACGAACGAATCGGCGCACCGAAGCGACCGCGTGCCTCGGCTCGATGGCGCCGACTCCGGCTTCCACGAGCAGCGGATAGAACAAGAGGTAATCGTTCCTGTCGATCAGCACGACCTCGGCGTCGCGCTTCATCAGCCTGCACAGCTCCTGAGCCGCGTAAGCGCCGCCGAAGCCGCCTCCGAGAACGATCACCCTCCGCCTTTCCCCAGCGTATTTGGCTCTCATCGCATCTAGTTCAACGTGTTCGACTCGAATACGTCGGCCCGGGGTCCAGGCGAGCTTGATTGAACGATTTGCCGACCAGTTGCCACAGATGAGAGGAATAGCGCAGGATTCAAGTGGTGCGCCAAGAAAGCGCAAACGGCGTGGGGGTCGACATCTCGGATGCCGCACGGCGTCACTATGACGCCGTGTACCGCTTTTGTGCCCGCCAGATCGGCCAGGAGCACGCTGCCGACGCCGCCCAGGAGACTTTCGTGACAGCACAGCGCGTAGCGCAAAAATTCAGGGGAGACTCGAGCCTCAGCACATGGCTGATCGGCATCGCGCTG
>JAICWL010000148.1 GCA_025934835.1 Fimbriimonadaceae bacterium | reverse complement strand
TCCTTGCGATTGTCGGAGGTGAAAGTCACACGGGCGAACGCTTTGGCAATATCGGGGTCCGTGCGGCAGAAGCTGTTCGTGAGCTCCTGACCGAGTTCGGGCCGGTCGGGATTGCCCATGATCATCGGCGCCATCTGTGTTGACCAACCCATATGGTTGGATTCGAGAAGCGCGAGCAATTCATCGATCTGCTCGGCACTGAACCCGCCAACATATCCTTCGTCGTCGATGTAGCGGGCTGAAGGGCCGATGAGCACGAGCTTGCCAAACATGCCTGGCGCTTGTCGCGCCGCCAGCACGCCAATCATGCTGCTGACGGAATGTCCGACGAAGACGCAATCCTTCAAACCTAGCTCGGCGCCGATTTCGACCACGTCGTCGGCGTAACCGGACAAGGTTGAATATTTGGCCCAGTCATAGGCCGACAGATCGGATCCGCCGGCGCCGACGTGGTCGAATAGAACCGTCCTGAAGTCCCTTTCGAACGCCGGAGCCACGAACCGCCACATGTTCTGATCGCACCCGAAGCCGTGGGCGAAGACCATCGCCCGGTCGCCCGCGCCACGAACGTGAACGTTATTCCGTTCGGTTACATTTGCCATAAAGCCTCCCTTACGCATCATCGTGCAGTTTTCTATCTTTGCTAAGCGCAATGCGGCCCTGGCCAGGAGCACTCGTCGAGCTTTGGCTCCAGGGCAGCGTCTCGGTTCTGCGTCGCCCAGATCAGAACCATCAGGAACATCATAATTTCCTACCCGTGTAGATGACCAGCTGCCGGATATCGCTCGAGCCATCTGATGCAATCTCGAACGGCCCCAACGCCGGGACAGTTCCAGCGGGAAGCTGGCCGCGCTTCAATGGAATGATCTGGCGAGATCAGAGCCCGCGACTGGCGACGCGCGAGGCGCGTCCTGCGAACTGTCGATCCACTCCGCGTCCGAAAGTCACATCTTCGATCTCGAGGCGGTGCATCTGGGATGCTGTAGTTGACTGCTGTTCACACTGATGACGTCTCAGCCATTGTCATGGCGCGCCCAATGTCGCTCGACCGACGAGACCCCACGCCATCTCGAAATCATCTCCTGGGCGGAAATGTGCCACGAGTGACGGCTCCACTTGCATCCGCTTCATCGTCGCGCCGAACCAGATAGACCAAAGGCGAGTCGTCCGCAGCTCTCTCCGTCTTCGCGTCGACGTAATACACTTCTTCTGCTGGATCGGCGCGACGCACCCTAATCGGAGACGTCCCATCCCAAAGCGGTCTGTGTCCGAGCGTCATTCGCTTCAAGTCCTCTAGGAGCCATTGCTCCTGGCCGAGTTCTCTGGCCTGGAAAAGCGTGGCAGCCATGAGCGCTAAGATCGGCTGGCCATCGATCTCCAGCACGAACACGCCCGCAGGTAACTCCTCGGTTTTCACTGGCACCATCATCTGAACCACTCCTTTTCCTCGGCCGGTCGAACCGGTCGAGCCCCCCGGGGCGAGATTCGGGCCTCTTGTCCGTCGACGCTTGCGCTCCGTACGTTCCTCGTCCGATGTAAGGCGCATCGCCCGCTTGTCGAACCGCGCCTGGCTCGGCTGGCAACGAGCCGGCGGCCCCCAACTTTATCTTGTCTTGCAATGCTTGACTTCGTCATCAGGGACAGCCGGTTCACCGCTTGCGTCTGGCAAGGCTTCGCAAGGAAGACGCGATTTGCCGCCGCTGATTTCGGTCAGGTCCTGGGGGGAGCGACCGAGCAAACCGGAGCATCTGATGGCGCAGTTGAACGAGCTGCGAGACGCTGTAGCCGATTTGTTTGTCTGTTCGCTTGCGCAGAAGTGACGACATGACATCGACCATGGCCAGGCGGCGCGCTGACTTTCCTTCACCGAGAGCTACGGAAGTCATATTGAAACCTGGCTTGGCGCCTTGCTGGTCAATATTGCTCACTCGCAAGTAAATGTGCTGAATCCGGCGAGCCGGAAGCATACGCTTCGGTCGCTGCCGGCCTTCAGGATACTAGGTCAGCCTATGAAATGCCGGGGGCAATGCTTCTCGAACCAGTTCACTTAGATCCAAGGTCTCGCCACTTTCGGAAATGTCAGAGAACAGGACCTCCACGAAGGGATGTTGGCGGTTGAACGCGGCACCTCGCTCGTATTTCGCGCGCACAATCCGTTGGAGTGCGGGGAGGTTCAGTCTGCCAAGCGCATTGTATTGATCTCGGAAAAGACTTTGACGTCCTCCAAGATGCTCGACGGATTCTGCCCAGACGTCCATCACCTTCCGGCTCATGAATGCCTCGACCTGCTTGTTGCCATCCCGTGCAATGAGTCGGAGCCCGTCCATCGTGTGCGGTCCTTCATCGATTCGAAAGCGCGCAAGTGGCATGGAATCCTCCTGTTGTCGGCGACCTATTCAGGCCGGCAGCCTGTCGCGGGGCGTTGCACTCAATTGGCCCGATGGTCCGATCAGACACACAGGATATGGGTATGGAAGCGTCGAATAGCGAGGGGGTGCAAAGCAGGGCCCGCAAGGAGTTCGGGCGCTGCCTAACTCCATGGTGAGCTATATTGACCAGCGCGTCGTGCCGCCGGGTCGGCATACTTCCATGCTCCATCGTAAAGTCGTGCCACGCGCAGGGCGACCGTCGCTTCGCCCGAGAATGCCTGCTGATGGGCGCGCAATGAGCCGCGCCCTTTGGAAAGTGGCTCTTCCCTAGAATTGCGAACAATCAGGGAGTAAATTCTGCCCAATAGGGCCGCTGCCGCAAGGTCTGGCCGGCAAGGAGCAACCGTTCGTCGCTTGGTCAAGAAAGCCGTTCCCTGGCAGCCGATCGAAGCGAACAAGTTTGGTCGATTCAAAGGAGTCCACGCGTGGCGAAGCCGTCCAAGGACACGTTCGATCCCCAACATTTTCTCGGCAAGGTGGGCGCCGGCAAAGCCATTCTGACGTTTCGCAAGAACCAGCATGTGTTTCAGCAGGGCGACGCTGCTGACTCGGTGTTCTACATTCAAAGCGGCAAGGTCAAGCTGACGGTCGTTTCGGAGCAGGGCAAGGAGGCAGTCGTCGCCATTCTCGAGCCCGGTCAGTTCTTCGGCGAGGGATGCATGAATGGTCATCCTCTGCGGATCGCGACGACAACGGCGATGGAAGATTGCGTCATCACGTCGATAACCAAAGAAGCGATGATGTCGGCTATCCGTGAAGAGCCGAAATTCTCCCAGCTGTTCATTTCGTATCTGTTGACCCGAAACAGCCGGATCGAGGAGGACCTGATCGACCAGCTATTCAATTCCAGCGAACGGAGGCTGGCTCGCCTGCTGTTGCTGCTCGCGAATTTCGGCAAGGAAGGCAGTCCGCAGCCGATCAGTGCGAGCATCAATCAGGAGACACTGGCTGAGATGATCGGGACCACGCGATCGCGGGTCAGCTATTTCATGAACAAATTTCGAAGGTTGGGGCTCATCAGCTATAATGGCCACATCGAGGTCCACAACTCGTTGTTGAGTGCGGTGTTGCACGAGAAGCCCGTGCTCAGTGAACGCGACTAGAGAGACTCCCAAGCGACGGCCCCAGAGCGTGGGGGCGCAATGAGGCCGTCATTTCCTCGGATGCTGTGGGGGGCGTTTGCCCCCGGTCGTCCTTACCAAGTTGCGCCACCGACATTCGTTCCGGCAGAAGCTCAACTCGCTTTCGTACGGTCAAGTCGAGTCGCAAGTCCGGGATCATTTCTCCTGAAGCGATTCAGGGCTCAGCCTCACTTCATCCTG
>JAICWL010000168.1 GCA_025934835.1 Fimbriimonadaceae bacterium | reverse complement strand
CTCGGAATATTTCATCCCGGCTCCTCGGTTGGTTTCTGAACAGCGATGCAGCCAAGGTTCAGTACGCCATGGGATCGGAGGGAGCGTTGCAACTCCACTTCAACGTGGAGACATCCAAAGAGGTGATTATTGCGCTTCCGCCAGCAGAGCGGTCGGCAATCATGGCGACGCTTTCGCCTGAAATCCGCAACTTCCAAAAGGCCGGAGGTGGGGACGCTTCGGAGCTTCGGCCCGAAAATCTATCGAGGTTGCTGTATTACGTCGTTCTGCCCACCGTGAAACCCGCTGATCGACTTATCATCGTCCGGCTCATGGACCAGACATGCGGCGCTCCTTCCAACTGTGTGGCCTTCGTATTGAAGGTCGATTCGAAGGGCGCCGCCAACGTCCTCAAAGGACGGGACGCAGTTCTCCCACACAGCCCCGGGGGCGCCAACGTCCTCGGCGCCTTGCCGCGTGCGGGGTCGAACTACCCGGACCTTCTGTTTGCATCACACATATCAGCCTTCGAGTCTGCGGTCTCGTGTTTCCCCTGGCAATCCGGCGAGTACGTATATACGCCGTGCCGGCCCGAGTGTGCGCATTTCCTTGATCAACCTCGTCCCTGAGTAACTAAAGTCGCGATATGATCCACCTCCGCCCACCACGGACCAGAAAGCAGCGGCCCCTCTATCACGAACTACGATGATGCTTTCTCCGAAGGTGTAGGCCGAGGTCGGCGTGGCTTGCGCAGATCAGTAGTTTGGGATAGTGCTGCAAGCCGCGCCCGCTGCCAGGACGGCATGGCAGAGGCGCTCAACCTTTACGGCTTCTCGAACACTACGGCTTCTCGAACACCTCAATATTGTGACGCTTTTCGCCGGTGGTCAGGACCGCATCCACGGTCGCGGTCAACAGATGTCCGTCGGCAGAGATTTCACGCTTAACCATGGCGACCGGCTTGCCATTTGTTTGAAGGATTCCCATGGCTTCACGGAGATAGTCATGTCCGTGGTGCAAAGTCAGATCCGTACTGCTATTGGAAAACGCCAGGGCCGTCGGCGCTGAAGTGGTTAATGCTCGTGGGATTGACGACCGTACGATAGAAACAACCCACAGTCGAGGCGAACGCAACCACGACGAGTACGCTCCGAAAACTTCATGCACGATCCTTTCTGTGTTCAGCGAGCATAGCGCACTGACGCTGCATCATCGGCGAGCAGCGAACAGGGGCAATTTTTGCCAGCATACCAGGACAAAGATGATTCGCCAGACGCCTTGGATGCCAGGCCTGCGTTCCGCATTGCCGACGTGCGGATCGGATCTGGGCTGCGGCGTTTCGTAAACTTGTCCCGATTCCGGCTACTCGTCGATTCCAATCGCCATCAAGCCATGGGCCTGTGCTGCGATCGCGAGTGCGCGGTCATGGGTAGCCATCACCAGTTCAGCGTCTTCGGAGTCCTTCCAGAGCAGCGCGGTCGCCAGGTGAATGGCATCGAGAGTCCCCAGTTCGGTTGGCATCGGTTGTGCCGCCCGCTCGAGTACGGGCGAAGTGATTTCAACGATTTCGAGGGAAGCAATCATTTTGAGGACCGTAGCACGACCGTTCGCTACCTCAGGATCAGTAAGGTTTGCCCGGATGCGAAGGCGATCCAGCGTCCGCAGACTTTCGACGGTGATTAACGCGCTCGAAACGCCCTGATGAATATCGCGCCACTCGCGCAAGGCATCGGGTTGCCCGAGAGCGAGACGGAGCAATACCGACGCGTCTACGTACGCAATCACCGATGCCCCTGGCGCTCTTCCATCAGCAGCTCCACAACATCCAGCTTCAACGTGACCGGCTTGGGAAGTTGGACGCGATTGGGCGGCGGCGTGCCTGGTGTGGGCTTTCGAATACGCAGCGCGCTTTTCTGCCGAACCGGCACGATCTGGGCAACTGGCGTCTCGCGGTCAAGGACGGATATCGTCTCGCCCCGGCGTACCGCGCGGAGGTATTCGCTCAGCCGTGATTTGAGCTCGGCGATACCGACCTGCTTCATAGCCATATTGTGACCATAAATAGCCACATTGGCAACCCGCTGCCTGAATGGTGCAGGAACTGAATGCCTCAAAGCCCAGCGAATTGATATTCCTGGCCGCCTCTTTATTTCGCGGCCCGCGTCAAAATAATTCGACTCTTTTCAACGACCTCCGTCGAAAATTCTCCACACCACGCTTGCTCTCGTGTTATTCCTCGAAGCGAATGGCTGTCGCCATGTACCAGGTCCGGGCCGGCATTTCCACCGCGCGGAATCATATGCGGAGGACCGTGGCGCCGAAGTTGCCAAACGAAATTGGATGCCCGGAAGCTTTGGGCGCCCTCGGTAATGAAAATCGGCGATCCTTGCCACGAGCGGCCAGCCTCGTTAACGACAGCCGCGGGACATTTACCAAACGAAACTGCATGAGGGCCGGCTGGCGGCGGCTCTCACCGCAGAGGATGAAAACGCGAGAGTCGCATCGACGACCCAATTCGCAAAGACGAAAAAACGAACCCATTTGGGCGACCAGGTCAAACAAAACAAAGGCATTGCGCGGTTCCGCGGCGCATTCGGCGAGGGCGCGCCGTCAGAGTATTTTCGGAAGAACCCAATGGTGGACCAGACTCGAACTGAAAAAACGGCCAGGCCGCTTTCGCACGCCAAACGAACCCAACGCCGTGCCGTCGAGCGGCGCCGCCATTTTGCAAAACAAAGCCAATCGCCCCGCAGCCGAACAAACCCACCACGGCTCCTGGCGCCCGGTCGGGCGAACCCAACCGGCGATACCGAACGAAACCTGGATGAGCGCCGCCTCGCGGCGGTTCTCACCCCCGAGG
>JAICWL010000042.1 GCA_025934835.1 Fimbriimonadaceae bacterium | reverse complement strand
GAAATAGATGCCGCGCTCTCGAGTTGCCTGTGCGAATTCCCGAACGAGCAGGAAGTAATCCTCGAAACCGGTCTTCTTGATGACGTCCAGCTCGTAATTCAGCCGTTGCAGAGCCTGCTCAGGCGATTTCGAGCGCTGCAGCAGCCCCTGCTCCGCGACCTGCCTCAGGAAGTCGAAGCTATCGACCCCGTCCGGCACCTCCGGCTGAGGCATCGGCGCACGCTGCTTGTCCAACTCGACGTTGCACATCTCGGCGATGGCCGCAGTGTTCTCGATGGCCTCCGGATGCTCCGGAAAAATTGCGGCCATCTCTTCTTGCGACTTTAGATAGAACTCCTCGGTCGCGAACTTCATGCGCTTCTCTTCCGCCACGAGCGCACCTGTCTGGATGCAAAGCAATACGTCGTGCGGCTGCGCATCCGGTTTGCACAGATAATGAGCGTCGTTGGTGGCGATCAGCGGCAGATCGAGCTCTTTCGCGATGCGCGTCAGCGGCTCCAGAATGCGCTTCTGATCCGGCAGGCCATGGTCCTGCAACTCGATGAAATAGTTCCCTTCGCCGAATATCTCGGCGTACATCCTGGCTGTGTACTGCGCTTTGTCGTAGTTGCCCTTCAGGAGGTGGTCGCACACCTCCGAGCCCAGGCATGCGCTCGTGCCGATCAGCCCCTTCGCGTGGCGGCGCAAGATCTCGTGGTCGATCCGAGGCTTGTAGTAATAGCCCTCCAGCGCCGCGATGGAGGATAGCTTGCAAAGGTTCCGATACCCCTCGAGGTCCTTGGCAAGCAGCAGCAGGTGGAAGAATTCGTTGTCTGCGCGACCGCCGCGCTTGTCGATGCCCTGCGGGGCAACGTAGGCCTCGACGCCGAGGATCGGCTTGATGCCGGCCTTCTTCGCCTCGAGATAGAACTCCATGACGCCGAACATCACGCCGTGATCCGAGATCGCGAGCGCCTGCATGTCCAGCTCCTTCGCTCGGTGGACCATATCGCTGATGCGATTGGCGCCGTCTAGCAGCGAGTACTCGGTGTGGTTATGGACGTGGCAGAACGGCTTGGACATGGGGGTGGGCGTATCGCCCGCTATTATTCTGACGCCCTCGGAGCGTGCCGCGCCGCTCCAATTTGCTCTTCCACGAGAGTCCTACTCGGCGGGCACATTGCCGGGCCCAACTCAGTCAATTTCATGGACGCCATTGGGGAGAGCGTAAGCATGGAGAGCAATTTTACGTACCGAGCGAGAGAGCGGTTTCTGGACTTGAGGGATTGGATCGAGATTCGCCCCGATCCGCATTTTTGGCCCCTCGCCGTCCTGCCGCTAGCGGTGATCGGAGCAACCTATCTGCTGCCCAGAGTGCTGCTCGAGATCGTGCTAATGCTGGCCGTCGGCGCGGTCGTCATCGCGATTCCGATCTTGATAGCCTCGGCGATAGGCTGGGTGGCGATCCGTGCGATCGCCGATGTGGCCAAAGTTTCCGCGGCCCAACAGCGTAATCGAACCGCTGGCGGGGGATGGGCGAGCGGCAAAGCTGCAGCCGGCTAGTCGCCTTTCAGGTCTTCGCACCAGGCCCGCAGGATTTCGGCGACACTCCACGCCTGCCACGGGCATCCGCCAGGCTGCTGCGGCACATTGCCGTCGTAGACCTCCGAGATGCCGCCCAGGCCGCTCTCGCACAGCATCTCCCTCGCGTTGCGCAAAATCCGCTTCGCCTCGATCGTGTCGCCTGTATAGCGCGCGAGCGCCGAGGCGAACGACCCCAATAGCCACGGCCAAGCCGTGCCCTCATGGTACGCCGCGTCAAGCTGCTGCAAAGGTCCGCGATACTCGCCGCGGTAGCCAGGTTCATTCGGCGCCAAAGTCCGCAACCCATCCGGCGTGAGGAGTTCGCGAGTGACGGCGGTCAGCGCGAGCTTGGCATGCTCCGGGTCGACCGGAGAGAAAGGAAGCGCCATCGCGATAACCTGGTTCGGCCGAAGAGCAGGATCGACCGGGTCCGCTACGTCGATATAGTAGCCGCGCTCGTCGTCCCAGAAAGTAGATTCGAATGCTGCCGCTGCCTTTTCCGCCGCTTCCGAAAATGTCGAGGCTGGAGTCGGGCCCGGAGATCGTTCTGCCAGCCAAGCCATGATCCTCAGGGCATTGATCCAGAGTCCGTTGATCTCGATCGCCTTTCCCGTGCGCGGAGTTACCACCCAATCGCCGATCTTGGCGTCCATCCAAGTGAGCTGTAAGCCGGGGCCGCCCTGCGATAGCAACCCGTCCGCAGGGTCGACGCCGATTCCGAACGCCGTGCCCCGCATGTGCCACTCGAACACGCTATCGAGCGCTTCGCGCATTTGGGCAGCGAAGTTGTCTTGCCATTCGGCCCGGAGGGTCTTGTAGATCGCGTTCGCGAACCACAACGTGGCATCCGCCGTGTTGTAGTCCGCCCGTTCCCCTACCTCGACGAAGCGATTCGGAATGAGCCCCTGGTACATCTGCGTCGAGTAATCCGACAGGATCTGGCGCGCTTCTTCTACCCGGCCGGTCTGAAGGCAGAGGCCAGGAATGGAGATCATCGTATCTCGGCCCCAATCCGAAAACCACGGATAGCCGGCGATGATCGAAGCCCGCTTGGCCGTCGTCACGAAGAACTTGCCCGCGGCATCTCGCAGCATCGATGAAATCTTGAACCCCTGGTCGGCCTCGGTTTCTTCGGTTCCGATCGCCTCAGTCTCCGCCTTTGTCGAGGCGACCAGCACGGCGCCCTCGCCAGGGTCGAGATCGTAAAGGATTTCGCAAGGGCAGAAAAGATCGTCTCTGGGATCGAGCCCACGCTCGATCTCTCGGGCGTGCTCGAAGTGGTAATACCACTCTCGAATTTCGGTCGCCTTGCCGTTCGGATAGCTGAGATAGAGACCGATTCCGTCGTGGATCAGCGCTGTCGACTGTTCGCCGACATCGAGCGACTGCGGATACCCGGGCTGCTCGAAAAAGTTCGCGTGGTGGTCGCGCAGACAGCACAGCGGCCGCAAAGCGATCTGTGCGTGCACGTTTCCGATATTCACGAACTCGATCGTGACGGCGTTGGCTCCCGGATGCACTGCTACCCGCCGCTCGATGTCGGCGTCCGCCGCGCGGAATGTTGTGCACGCCACCCGGCCGACGCCGAATTTGCGCAGATAGTGGTAGCCCTCCGGATAGAGAGCACCGGGGTATTGGTTCGTCGACAGGCCGACCGAGCCAGTGTCCGTCCGAAGCGTGGCGTCAATGGCGGCCAGCAGCAGCACGCGCCCTGTCGGCGGGCTCATCGCGGCCACTAACAGCCCGTGGTACCGACGAGTGTTGATGCCCGAGGGCGTGCCCATTGCGTACCCGCCGATGCCGTTCGGGAGCAGCCACTCGCGCCGGGTCGATACATCGAGATTCCTGCATTGCTGCTCGTCCAGTAAGTACGACATGGCGTTATCTCCCTCCGCCTGACGTGCCCTTTCTACCCGTTGACTGGTTCCTGTCGAACTTACGGCGGGTCAAAACATCTACAAATTGATCCAAGCGAAGCGTAATCCCAAGCTTATAGTCGCTCGGATTCTTGCGATACAGCACGAACGCTTCCAGGCACCCGACGACCTGCGACGCGTAATACTCCCGGTCGTACCAGCCGAGCTGCCGGTCGTACTTGGTTAGGTATCCCAGCCGCGTCGGCCCTAGATTCACGTCGGCCCGCAGATGCAGCGCGCTTCTGCTGATCAGGGGGTCTATCGAAAAATCCGGCGTGCCACCTTCGAACGCCTGCGCCCAGCCGGCCGAGAGTTCGGCTTGCGGCAAAGGGTGGTAAACGGCGCCGAAGAGCCCGCGCGCCCATCCGAATTGGTTGTGCCCCAGATACAGGCTCATGTCGAAGCGCGTAAGACTGTCGAGATTCTTGCCAAGCTTGACCTTTGGCAGAAGTCCCGAACCGTACAGCAACATCCTCGACATGAACGGACCCGAGTCTTCGCGGATCGTTTCGAACCGGGCCTGTGAAAGCACATCGAGCGGGCCGGCCTTGCCGCCACGTTCGTAGGTGACTTCGATGAGCTTCGAAAAATCCCTGTTGTCGATCCTCGGCGAACCCTGGTTCCAAGCGCTCGCCACCGACACGCTGTTTCGCGGACCGGTAAGGAACGAGCGCTCGTCCTCGGGCGTGACGACCTCGAGGTTCTCCAGATAGCCGAAGTCGAACCGCTCGCCGAGATCGGAGCGCGGCGCGATCAGGTGCTGCGAGCGCCCGATCGGAACCCAAGAGCGCGTGAGCTGGACCCCGTAGCCGGGAAGCGTGTCGGGAAAGACCCCGAAATTGCCCGAGATCGAAGTGTTGTCGCTGAGCATGATCCCGCTATCGAACGCGACACCGTATCCGACTCCGCGGCGGTAGGAGATAGTCGGGGGCCGGATCCCTTTGGCGCGCGGGTCCAGGCTGAATTTGTACGACGGGATCGTGAGCAGCTTGTGACCAAATAGGGACACGCTCGGCCTGCTGAGGCGACCCTCCTTCCCCGGATATACGTCTAGCCGGTTCGCACTCACCAGGTAGAGAGGCGTGGACCGTCTGCAGCTCGTGAACGCAACCCCGAGAAAGATCCAGTGGCCGGGAGTAATGTCCGCCGTCTTGGCCCGAACCGTGGCGCCGGCGACCAGCGCCGAGACATTCTCTGCGTGTCCGGTCTGAGCGCCCGGCATCCACGTGAATTGAAGGTTGTCCGCGTCCACGATGCCGTCCGGATCGTCGACGTGCACGTGCCCTTCCGCCCGCGCGCTTTCGTGGAGTTTGTCCACGAACAGCCGGTCCGCTCGGATGGTGGTTACACCGTAGGTGGCCGTGACTCCGTTCGAGAACGTGATCGTCTGGCCGATGGGATCGATTGATTGGGTTGGCGCCCGAACGACCAGATCCTCGTCCACTTGCACGGCTCCCGCGCGTCCAATCGCAAGACTCGCCTCAGAGCGCGCGGGCTCGGGCAACCGGTTGAACGCAGGCGGCGGGCTCACGAATGGCGCCGGCATCTACAAGCGAGTCTACTCTGTCGCACCAATGAACTTTGGCTTCTACCCAGGACGTCGTGTACCATGAACATGCAAGCCGGAATCACCATGTTCGATAGCAATGCAGCAAACTTAGCCGGTCAGGAAGCCCTGATCCAAGAGCGTCAATGGGTCAGCCGCTGCCGGGTAGGCGACGAAACTGCGTTGGGCTTTCTCATCGCTCGGCATAGAAACCGATTGATCCGAACAGCCACGAACCTGCTGCGAGACCGGCACGAGGCCGAAGATGTCGCCCAGGAGTCGTTCCTCAAAGCGTTTCGCGAGATTGCCAAGCTGCGAGACGATCGCGCGTTCTCCGGATATCTCTACCGAATCTGCGTCCGACTCTGCATGGATCGGCTGCGCCTCAAAAGGGCCGAGCTCATCGAGTTCGATTCCCCACAGCCCCACGCCGGCGGCATGGTCGAAAACCGCGTCGTCATCGAGAAGCTGCTAAACCAGATGCCCCCCGATCTGCGCACGACGCTCGTTCTGCGGGAATTGGAGCAGCTCAGCTACGAAGAGGTCGCGGAAGTCATGAGGGTGCCGATCGGAACGGTACGGTCTCGGCTCCATACGGCTCGCGAGCGATTCAGGAAACTCTGGGTCGAGGCGGTGGGCGAGTGAGGCCGAAGGGCCGTAACTGCGATCATTTTCGCCGGCTTTCGACCGAGGGTCCGGACAGGCCCCTTACGGAGCGCGAGCTAGCGTTCATGGACGAGCACAGGCTTCAGTGTGCCGATTGCGCCGAATTCGAGCGCACGGCGTGCCTTTCGCTGAACATGCTCCGGGGCGCCGCGCTTTTGCCCGAATCGGCCCAAGGCTTCGACGAGCGCCTTATGCGCAGGCTCCGAGTCGACAACGCGAGGGCCAGCTTCCGCTATTGGTCGCCCGCTCTCGTCGGAGCTCTAATCGCCTGCTTCGCGCTCTTTGCGGCACTCCAGATGATCACCCAGCCGACGCGGCTCAAAGGCGTCACGATCCCCGGCGGAGAAGCACGCATGAGCCGAGCCCACGCTTACCCGAGCCTCGAGCTCGTGCACACTCCCAGCATTCAATGACCTCTTCCGGTCGGGCCCTCCTGGGGGCGCTTTTCGGCGCGATTCTTACCCTTCTCGTCCATCCGACGTCGCGCGCCTATATGACCTCGCTCGTGCGCAATCCCGGCGAGGGCGGCCTGGACCGGTTCCTCGACGACACCTCGGGCGTACTCGCCCCGCCGACAAATCTATACCAGGCGAGCCTTTGGCTCCAGCTTGCCGCAGAGCGCCAACTCACGGCGGATTCCCAGCTCACATCGAACGAGCTCAGAACCATTATAGGCATCGCCAGGTCCGCCGGACGGCGGGAGCCGGACAACGCCTATTGGCCCCAGATGGAAGCCGTGTTCCGCTCCGCCGCGCATCAACCGGACGCCGCCCGCGCATGGGAACGCGCTTCCCGGTGCGCGTCCTGGAACGATTACCAGAGTCGGCGGCTCATGCTCGACCGAGACGCGCTGGCGTCGTGGACCGGCTCGCCCCAGGGCTGGCAGCTCGCCTACCTTTACGACCAGCGCTCCGAAGCGGCCGCTAACCTGATCGAAAAGTTCGCCGCAGCGAGCCTGACGGCAAGCGACTTGGCGTCCAAATCGGGCGTCACTCAGCGGATGATCACCCTTCGCAACGGGGCGCTTTTGCGCAACGGCAGCCAATCGATCAAGGTCGGCATGCATGGCGCCAGCATCGTGGAGCTGGCCAGTTACCCTTCCGAGTTCGCTCTTACGGCGAGCCCTAAACGCTTATGGCTGGCCGAAACCAAGCTCATTAATGTTCTGCGCGAGCGGGGCCTTCCCGATGAAGCGCACTTTGCCGAAGAAAGCTTTCGTACCAACGACGCCTGGCGCGCGCTCACGCAAGACGAGGAGACCGATGCCAATTTCCGCAACCTCACGCTGACTTCCCTCATTTGCGCCGCGCTCCCAGGCGCCACGATGGCTCTTGCGATCGTGGGACTTGGAGTGTGGCTGCTAGGGTGGATCATCGACCGAACGACGGGACTAAGCATGCGGTTCGGTCGCATTCCGGCGCTGCTGTGCAGCACCGGTGTAGCGTTCCTCGTCTACGCCGTCACCTCCTATCCGCTCGGCGCGCTGGCCACCGGGCTTTGCTTCACGTTCGTAGTCGTCGGCCCACGCTACGGCCGCACAACTCGTTCGGTAGAGCTCGGCCCGCTGTTCTCGCTGTGTATCGGTGTCGTGACGTTCGCATTCGCCGTCACGCTCGGCGCCTACATCGTTGGCGGGAGCACATTGGCGAAGGCCCTGCTTCCCTCCACGACGGTGCCGCCGGAGTACTACGGCTCGTCCTCTCTGTTCGTCGGGCTTTCGGCGATCGTATTCGGGCTCGTGTTTCTGATCTCGCCCCTATGGGCGGTTGCCCAGCGGCTCGGCACTCCGTACGTCCTTTCCGAGGGTCTGAAGAAAATCGGCGGATCGCTTGGGCTTGGCTGTCTCCTCGCCGCGGTAGTCTCCGCGCCGGTCATGATCTATCTGGATCGAGACAATCAGGACACGCTCACCAAAATCGTCACCAACGAGCCGCTGTACTACTTCTTGAGATGACCGAGGAATTAGCAAGCCAAATAGACCGCCTTGCGGAGCGGCGTCGAGCGCTTCTCGAGCGGCTGCGGGAGCGCCCGAGTGGGCAAAGCTGGTGCGAAGAGCATTCGGACCTTGCCGACGAAGCGGTCGCCTTGATGTATCGGAACTTGGCGGCAACCTACCCGGACCTACCGCCGCTCGCCCTCATCGCCACGGGCGGCTACGGAAGGCGCGAGCTCGCACCTCATTCCGACATCGATATCACGGTCGTCCCGCTCGATGAGGCTTCGCCTCAGCTTGACCCGGCCATCCGCGAACTCTTTCGCGATCTCCATTCCGCTTTCGGCTCGATTCTCAAGCTGGATGTCGGTTATGCCTACAGGCTGATCTCCGACGCCCCGGGCCTCGACGACACTACGCGCACCGGCCTGCTCGATATGCGGCTGATCGCCGGCTCGCTCGAAGTGTTCAACACGCTCTCCGAAGCGCTCGTCGAGAGCTTCGCCGCAGGCGAATTCATCGTGTCGAAAACGACCGAGCGCGATGCGATGTTTCGCAGATACCACGACACGCCTCTCGTCGTGGAGCCTCAATTGAAGGAGGGCGCGGGCGGACTGCGCTGCTTCCAATGCTCGAACTGGATCCGCGAAGCGATCGGCGAGCGCCCGGCTAGGGCAGGGCACGAGGTCGATCGGATTCTGATGTACCGGAACCTCCTGCACTTGAGCGCGGGGCGGCACCAGGACTTGCTCACGCGCCAGCGCCAGGAACATATCGCCAAATTGCTCCATGCCGATCCGTTCGAAATGATGTCGGATGTAGTCGGCGCGGGTGTAGCCCTGCACGCCGAGTTCAGGCGAACCCAGGAGAAAATACGCGAGGCGCGCTTTTCACTCTCGCGCGGAGTGCTCTCCATCCGCGGTGAAGTGCGGCTCCTAGGCAGACCCGACCTCGGCGATGCGGCGGTTGGCGTAGCCGTGGCGACCCGGCTCGGGCTCGATGTTCCGGACTTGCCGCTTATCGCCGGCGACCACCTCATGGGCCCGGCCGCGCTGTACGCGGTCTCTCGCGGCGAACCCACCCTTCGGAACCTGGATCGCTGCGGGCTTCTCGGCCAGATGCTTCCGGAGCTCGACCGTTGCCGGACCGTCGTGCCGACCGACCCCGTGCACACCTACACCGTGTTCGAGCACACGCTGCGCGTCGTCAGAAACCTCGACGGCATCTCTCAGGACCCATTCCTCGCGGAGGTCCAGGGCGGTCTGCGCGATCTGGAGCCGCTCTACCTCGCCGCGCTGCTCCACGACGTTGGAAAGGTAGACGACAGCCGGCCCCACAGCGAAACCGGAGCCGAGGTGGCGGCAGAATTGTGTGCGCGCTGGGGTCTTGCAGAGAACGTGGCCGAAACCGTCGTGTGGCTCGTGCGGGAGCACCTGAGCATGTCTCAAGTTATCGGCTTCCGCGACATCTCGAACCCGCGCACCACGGAGGAATTCGCGGCGCTCGTTCAAGATGTCGACCGCCTAGGGCTGCTGACGCTGCTTACATGGGCCGATGCGCGAGCCGTCTCCGACACCACTTGGACGCCCGCTCAAGACACTTTTCTTAAGGAGCTGTACGCCAGAACGGCGGCGCATCTTCAGGGCAACGCACCGACGGCGCCCGATCCGGCGGTTTACCGCCAGCGCCTCCTCCGGCAGTTGCGCGGCCAGGAGCAAAGCGACGAAAGCGTCCGCGAGTTCGTCGAGAATCTGCCGCCGCACTACCTCACGAGCACGCCGCCGGACGTGATCCAACTCCACATGGAGTTCGCCAAGAAAGCGGCCGAAGGGCATCCGACCGTCGAGCTGTTCCACCGCCCCGAAATTAGCGCCAGCGAAGTCACAGTGGCGGCTAAGGACGAGCCGGGACTGCTTAGCAAGCTTCTCGGCGTGTTCTACGCATACGACCTCAGCGTGCTAGCGATCCGGGTGTCGACCACAGGCACCGAGCCACCGGTCGCGCTCGATGTTTTTTCGCTGTCCTTCGGCGGGCGTCCGGTTCCGCCTGCCACCAGCAAGCAGGTCAGCGGCAGCGTGATCGACGTGCTCGAAGGGCGTCAGAGTGTCGAGGAGTTGCTGGGCAGGCGAGGCAAGGACCCTTCCCGCAAGCAGAACATCTTCACGTACGCGTACCACGAGGGGGCGCCGGGGATATTGGAAATCCGCGCGCCCCGAGGCAGAGGCATGCCCTACCGGTTCTCTCGGCTTATAGCGGCCCAGCGCTGGAACATCGTCGCAGCGCGTGTTGGGCAATGGGCGGGCAACGCCGCTGCCAGCTTCTACCTGCTAGGTTCGGATGGCGGCTGCCTCCCGAAAGAAGAAGTCGACCGTGTGTTGAAGAACCTCTGAGCAAGTGAGCGGGAAAACATCCTTCTCCATTCGCTCGCTCGAGGACGTACGTGCGCGCCGAGATTCTGGGCCCATCGGGCGCGAGTGGCTAGGACTCCACGTGCAAAGTCTTTTCGTGTGTGTAGAGAGCCGTCCCTTTCGGGGCGCCTTTCGGCTTTCGCACGTACTTCTTTAAGGTGTAGTCGACCGCCACAAACCCTGCGTGCTTGCTGGGGGAGTGCGACACCGCGATCTGCGCGGCCCACATGAGCACCTCGCGCGACACCTTCTCCGGGTGATTGTGCGTCGGAACCACGACGTGCGCCGATGCCGCCCCCCGGATGTGCAGCCAATAGTCGTTCGGCTTGGCGACCCGCAACGTGAGGTAGTCGTTGCTTTCGGCATTCTCCCCATACAGCGCCGAAAAGCCCGATGGCCCTAGTAGCTCCCTGATGCGATGCCCTTCATACGGCCGATCTTCCTTGGCCTTTGCCGAGGCCCCCTGAGTGTGCAGCCACCGACGGCTGCGGGCTTCCTCCTGCAGATCTCGCAGCCCGATCAGCTTAGGCTCTGCCGTGATCCGTTCGATGAGGTTCAGCACAGCCGCTCGATCCGCCTCCAGCCTCTCCTTCTGCTCGCCGACTTGACCCATGCGAGCCTTCGCTCGCTTGGCCCTGTCGAAGTAGGCGGCGGCATTGGCCTTGAAGTCGAGCTCCGGGTCGAGAGGCACGCGAGCCTCCGTTCCATCGTAATCCCAAGCGGTGAGCTCTCGAATCCCCTCGCCGGCTGCGGGCCCGTAAGCGAGGATCAGCTCGCCCCAACGCTGCAGCTTCCCGGCTCGTTCGCCCGCTTCCCTTGCCTGGGCCAGATCGGAAATGGCGGCCTCCCTCGCGAGGACCACCCGCCCGAGCTGCCCGAGCAGCGACGCTCGCAGCGCCTGAGCTTCCTGCTCGACGGTCTCGCGATCGTAGTGCTGCTCGAGCGCTATCGAGATCGAGCTCCTCGATATCTCGTCCAAGCCAAGAGCCTGTACCGAAATTGGGTAGGCGCCGTTCCCAACGCTTAGAATCGGTTGGTACTTGCCCGAGGCGAGCGCCGCCCGCACAGGCTGATCGGTCCCCATGGCCTCGACGAGCTTCCGAAGGAACGGTGACGAAACTTGCCCGGAGCCGCCGACCACCGGGGGCAGTTCGTAACGCGCGCCAGGCTGGATCGGACGGGAGGATTTGCTCTTGCCGACCCACTTCGCGGCGGAGACGACAGCTCCACCGCCATCGAGCAGCATCGCATTCGAATGCTTGCCCATCAACTCGACCACCAATCGGTGAGGCCCCCGCTCGCTTTCGAAGTCCAGCGTCAGGATGCGGTCGCCCTTGATTTGCTTGGCGCTTACGAGCGTGCCGCCGTCGATTCGCGCGCGCAGCGTCGCGCAGAACACCGGCGGCTGGGGCTGGTTGGCCGGCCGCCTCGTGACAAAATGTGCCCGGGCGAACACCGGATGGCAGCTAACCAGCAGCATCGCTTCCTTTCCGCCCGCGTAGAGACCGATCGCAACTTCGGTCTCAGTGGGCTGTCGAACGCCCTGCACCCTTCCCCCCACGTACGGTTGCAACTCGGCTACGACCGCCGCCAGGGTGAACGCGTCGAAGGGGATGCGCATTGGCCAGTTTGTACCCGTAGCCCCCTCCGCCTCGTGCCGGTACAATTCGGCGAGCGATGAGCGAAGCCATTCAGCTTGGGGATGCAGGTTCGCGCCCGAAGGCGCCGCGCCTGGAAGATATCGAGTACAAATTCAGCGACCGAGCGATCGCCGAGCTGGAAACTCTTAAAACGCACTACCCTGAATGGAAGGCGTGCATCCTGCCGGCACTGTGGATCGCGCAGCGTGAGTACGGAGGGTTTCTGCCGCCGAACGCCATCGCGGAAGTGGCCGCGCGGCTGCGACGCAGCTATGCCGAAGTCGAAGGCGTGGCTACGTTCTACACGATGTACAACACGGGCCACAAGCCGGGCAAGCACAAGATCGAGGTTTGCACCTGCCTCTCGTGCCATCTCTGCGGCGCATATGCAATTTGGGACTACCTCCGCGAGCGCCTCGGCGTAGACAACGGCCAGACGACCGACGACGGAATGTTCACTCTCGAAGAGGTCGAATGCCTGGACGCGTGCGATCGTGCCCCGGTGCTGCAAATCGGCGATCGGTACGTCGGCCCTGTGGACAAAGCCGCGATCGACAGGTTGCTCACTGAACTGCGATCGACCGAACAATCGACTGTCGTTCGCCTTGCCGACGAGGTCGTGAAAACCCAGATCGGCAAGGCGGAGCTTTGATCAGCGCGTAAGCGTTGCCGCGCAGCGGACCTGAATGCCTGAGCTCAGGTCGCCAATGTTCTCGAAGCCGATAACGTGCTTTCCATTCGTGAACCACACCGCAAGTCGATGCGTGCTGGGATCGATTCCGAGTATGTCGGCGTGGCCATCGTTGTCGATGTCCGCCACCCCCACCGCGGTCACGCTGCCGGGGCTGCCCAGAGGCTGCCAGCCCACCACACGATAGTTCTTCATGAACCATATGCCGAGCGTTCCATCGGTGAACTGACCCAGAAAGTCGAGGTTGCCGTCGCCGTCGAAGTCTCCCACTCCGACAACCCGAGCCGGAGTCGCGCCGACATCATGCCAAGCGATTACATGGGAGCCGTTCAGCGACCAGATCGCTATGTCGCCCGAAACCGTGTTTTGGCCGAGGAAGTCAGGATGGCCGTCGTTGTCGAAGTCTCCCACGCCTCGAACGGCAACATTCGCCCCCGGAAAGCCGAGCGCGGACCACGAGGTGACTTGGTCGCCGACCATGCTCCATATGGCAATCGTTCCGTCCGGATATTGGCCCATCAGGTCGGACTGACCGTCGTTGTTGAAGTCGCCCATTCCACACGCCACGGCGTTCCCGCCGGGCGAGCCGATCTCCTTCCAACTCGTTACCGCGCCCGCCGTGTTGAGTCGCCAAAACGCGATGCTCCCTGACGCGCTCTGACCGACGAACCCGCGAGTGAGACTGGCCGAGGCGTCTCCGATGCTGCAGTTCGAAGTCATGACCGGCCCGGTGGCCGTTCCCCAGAACCATCCGAAACCGCCCTGCATGAAGTCGCAGGTCAAGCTGTCTCCGTTGAAAGTGTCGCCGTAGCTAACGGCGACGCGAGTATTCAGATCGGGGATGTTTCCGAATTCGTACGCATAATCGCCGTTCGGTGAAATGCGGTCGCACTCCCCTGGATCGGCGACGATCCAGCCCGAAGGGGCCAGGTAAAGCTCTACCCAGCTGCGCCAGCGGGATTGGCCGGCGATCGCGCCCTCCTCCCAACCCGCGACGAGCCTGGCCGGAATACCGGCATTACGGAGCGCAGCCACGTAGAGCCGAGCGAAGCCCGAATCGTCTCCCTGGTTTGCGGTTAGCGCGGCGAGTGCGTCACCCGGTCCGTTCGTGTTGTACGCGAGCGCCTTGACGACCGCCTGAAATAGCTGCCGCGCCGCAGCGTACGGGCCCTCGACGGACTTGTAATTCGCCGGCAGGTTTGCCGTCACGAAGTTGGCGATGGTCGCGTTCGTGCTCTGCACGGTGCGCTCTGCACTCAAGAACGGCTGAACGGACGCGGGCAAATCGGCCAACGCCGTCCAAGGATCGGCGCCGAGAATCGTGGCATTTACCTGCACGTTCGCGCTGTCCACGATCATTCCCTGGCCGATTGTTGCTCCCGTGTTGCTCGAAAGGTTGAGGAACTCCGTGCGGTAGATCGGATACCCGAACGGATTCAGGTTCACCAGCGTCGAGCCAGTCGGTCCGGTCGATGACCGCAGCTTCTGAAAAGTGTCCGTGTATGGCTGTCCAAACCAGAGAAGCAGCCGGTCTACCGTGCCGGCGCCCGTCCAGTGGACGTTTAGGGTCTGCGACGCGCTCAGTCGGTTTGTGCCCCAGTAATCGATCGCCGACGTAGGCGGCGTGGGAGTGAGGGTGCCGCTGGCCACGTTGTTGCTCAAATTCGAGTCGGTCGTTTTTCCGTACGGATCGAGCGTGACCGTCCACGGTATCGAGCCATCCAAGGGGCACGGAACACCCGCGAAGGCGACCGCCTTCCCGCCGGAAGGCGTCGTGGAAGTCACTTCCACGGTCCGGTCCGCGATCTGAAACCGCACGGTGACCGCCGAAGGACTCGTGCCCGTGACGTTAATATCGGCGCGAAGGAAATACTGCGCGTCCCGCAGGCTCGGAGTGTATGCCAGGCCCCTGGGATCGCACGACGTGACGCTCGACACGGAATAGTCCAGTTGCGCTGATGCGGCGGCGCCGAGTAGACCGAGCGCCG
The DNA here is from genome assembly GCA_025934835.1 of Fimbriimonadaceae bacterium. GTDB lineage: Bacteria > Armatimonadota > Fimbriimonadia > Fimbriimonadales > Fimbriimonadaceae > Fimbriimonas. The sequence continues at coordinate 13,385 of JAICWL010000042.1, read as the reverse complement.
CGATAGCCAGCGTCCGGCGGACGCAAGGCCGGCAAGATTGCGAGGAACGCGAGTTCATTGTCAGGAATTATCGGTATGCTTCGCGGCGTTTTAAGCTCTCATGCGCATTGATGATTCGCAAGAGCTGCCGATTGCTGAAATCGAGCCGCCCATCCGGGATGCGGATCGAGCGGGCGCCACGTTGAGCCCGCAGGCGCACGAGCCCGATAATAAGGCCCTAATGAGCGCACGCGCAGTGCTGAGGCTGCTGCGGCCCAAGCAGTGGACGAAGGGCCTCCTGGTGTTTGCGGCGCTTCTTTTCACTCGAGGCTTCCTGGTGCCGTCCCAGTGCCTGTTGGCTCTCGAGGCATTTGTCGCTATCGGCCTCGTCAGCTCCGGCGTTTACGTCGCGAACGATCTGCTCGATGTAGAGCGCGACCGTCGGCACCCGGCGAAAAAACTTCGCCCGATCGCCTCAGGGCAGGTTTCACCGCCTGCGGCTGTCGCTCTCACCATCATTTGCGTCGCCTTGGGCCTGGCGCTCGGCATCTTGCTCGGCCCTTGGGCGCTTGCCGTCCTCGCCGCCTATCTCGCCATTCAGGGCGCATACAATCTGGGCCTCAAGCACCAGCCGGTCGCAGACGTGTTCTGCATCAGCCTGGGGTTCGTTCTGCGAGCGGTTATGGGCGCTGTGGCAATCCATGTCGCTGTATCCGGATGGCTGCTGTTTTGCACCGGCGCGCTTGCCCTCATGCTGGGCTTTGGCAAGCGGCGGCACGAGTTCATCCTCCAGGGAGAGGACCGCACATTGAGCCGCGAGAGCCTGGCGCACTACACGGGGCCCGCACTGGATGGCCTGATCCTCATAGCTTCCGCGAGCGCGGCCCTTAGCTATGGCATCTACAGCGTGGACAGCCCGACAGCCCGCGACCACCCGGCATTGATCCTGAGCTCGTTTTGGGTGTTCTACGGCATCTACCGATACACCTTCCTGCTTCTTGCAAACGACGAAGGCGGCGAGCCGGAAAACCTGATTTTTCGCGACCCGCATATGGCGGCTACGCTCGCGCTCTATCTCGTAACCGTGGTAGTCGCAATGTCCGGCCTGGGTCTACCGTTCATCGAGGGACGGCCGGGTTGAGGAAGGCCATCGTCATCGGGGGCTCGTCCGGCATCGGAGAGGCGCTCGTTCGAAAGCTCGCCGAGCGCGGCTGGCGCGTCGCGGCGGTCGCCAGGCGGATCGGGCCCACGTCGGAGCTGAAGCGCGAGTTTCCGGACTCGGTGCTTCCCTATCAGCACGACGTCCGGTGCTACGACGAAATCCCCGAGCTGTTTCAGCTCATCACTCGCGACCTGGAGGGGCTGGACCTGTTCGTTTATTGCGCCGGAGTCATGCCGACTGTTGGCCCTCGCGAATACAGCTTCGAGAAGGATCGCGAAATCGCAGAGGTGAACTTCGTCGGCGCAATGGCGTGGCTGGATCAGGCGGCGATCCGGTTCGACGGGGTGGGCCACGGCAGCATCGTGGCGATCGGAAGTGTCGCCGGAGATCGGGGCCGGGCAGCCCAACCCGCCTACAATGCCGGCAAGGCCGGACTCGCGACGTTCATGGAAGCGCTGAGAAACCGCTTGGCGCGCAAAGGCGTGAACGTAGTGACGATCAAGCCCGGCCCCGTTCGAACGCCCATGACGGAGGGACTGGATCTGCCCGGCGCGATGCCCGTCGACAAGGCAGCCGACAAATCCTGGCGAAGATCGACAAGACCGGCGAGCACTATCTCAGCCCGATACACCGGGTGATCTTTTGGATCATCAGAGCAATACCGTCGCCGATCTTTCGCCGACTGAATCTATGAGCCTCCTACCCCCTGAGCGTATCGAGCGCGTTTGCGGGTTCGGGATGGCATCCTGCGCCGATGGCTACGTGGTCCGGCCAGCGAGCGTCGATGAGCTCGAAGAGGCTGTCCGAGAGGCCGTCCGCGCGCATCGCAAGATCGTTCTGCGCGGGGCAGGCAGGAGTTATGGCGATGCGGCGATAGGCGCGGAGCGCGTGGTGATCGAGTGCACGCGCATGAATCGAATCCTGAGTTGGGATCCCGACGCCGGGTTGCTCGAAGCCGAGGCGGGCGTCACCATCGAGCAAATGTGGCGGCATTGCCTCCCCGATGGGTTCTGGCCGCCGGTCGTCAGTGGCACGATGTTCCCCACTCTTGCTGGCGCGCTCGCCATGAACATCCACGGCAAGAATTCTTTCGCGGCCGGAGTGCTGGGCGAGCATGCCGAGTGGATCGACGTTTGGTTCCCCGCTTCCGGCTTGCAGCGGCTGACGCCCGAGGATGAGCTGTTCTCCGAAGTAATTGGATCGGCCGGCTTGCTGGGCACCATCCTCCGCGCGTGTATCCGCATGAAGCGCGTTCCCAGCGGCGACTTGCGTGTAAGACCCACGCTTTGCGGAAACTGGGACGAGCAATTCGATGCATTCCGCAAATTCGAATCCGATGCGGACTACATGGTGAGCTGGATCGACTGCTTCGCGAAGGGGCGCTCATTCGGGCGAGGTCTTTTCCACGCCGCCTGGTATGAGACCGATGAATCGGCGAAGCGCGATTCTCTCCAGCCGGCCCACCAGGATCTGCCAAGCTCGATCTTGGGGGTCGTGCCGAAGTCGCTCGTCTGGCATGGCCTGCGCGCGCTCAACAACCGGTCGGATATGCGGCTCCTCAACGCCGCGAAGCACCACAGCGCGCGCCTGCCAGGCGGCAAGGAGTACCGGCAAAGCCTGGTCGCATTCTCGTTCCTTCTCGATTACGTGCCGAATTGGCGCATGGCTTACGCTCCGCACGGCTTCATCCAGTATCAGAGCTTCGTGCCCAAGCTGCGGGCAGCGGAGATCTTCGCCCAACAGATCGAGATGCAGCAGGAGCGCAAGCTCGAGGCATTCTTAGGCGTGCTTAAGCGGCACCGGCCCGACCGCTTTCTTTTCTCGCACGGCGTGGATGGCTACTCGCTCGCGCTCGACCTCAAGATCACGCCACACAACCGAGACCGCATATTTCAGCTCGCTCACGAAATGAACGATCTCGTGCTTTCCGCCGGCGGGAGGTTCTATCTCGCAAAAGACAGCACCCTTCGCCCCCAGGACTTCCGAGCTTCGATCGGGCCCCAAAGCTTGGCCAAATACCGACGCCTCAAAGACACTCTCGACCCCGACCACCTGCTCACGAGCAGCCTCGCCCAGAGGCTCGAGATTGATTAGCAACGAGCGACCGCCCAATTTCCAAAAAAAGTAGCCCACATTGTAGTTTCACGCCATATAATGGGGGGGGTGAGGAAACTACCATGTCTTTCTCCCCTACTCCTTGCGATAGTTGCCGGTAATGCCCTGGCCGTCACACCCATTGTTTCGCAAAGCTCTATCAGCAGAAATATCACAGCTACGGCCAGCGTCGTCGGCTATGCGGCCCCTACTCAGCAGGGCGTTTATACACTCGTCAGCGGCACGAATTGCAGCTTCAACGGCGGCGGCTCGATGTCGAGCAATCCGAACTGGAGCGATCCGAACCTGCGCCCCTGGAACCGCTACTGGGTTTCCTCAATTACGATCAGCGTAGGAGGCACACCGGTGGCTTCTTGGTCAGCCCCCCAAACCCCGGGGCCGACCGGCGAACAGTGGCTGATCCGCTGGGCGAGCAACCACTTCTCACATAACTCGACTGTCACGATCAGCGTGACTGCGAACTTCGTGGTCCAGCGCGTTCACTCGGTCGCAGTGCCACCGCCGAACCCGCCCCAATACGTGGTCGATGAGACCGCAACGATCGGACCGGTGACCTCCACGGTCGACATCAAGGCATACAACAAGCTGGAAGCATTCAGGTGCGAGAAAACATCGGCTGGGGGCGATTGGCCCGCTCAGGATAAGGCGAACATCGACGCCCTAGTGAGCGCCGGGAATAACGCGTTCGCCGCCGCGAACTATGCGGGAGTAGCCAACTTCGTCCAGGATAAGCCCGCGATCACCGGAGATGGAACCGGTGCGCTGAATTCGAGCAGCGCCGTATTTGCGAACTGCCACGGCACGCCTGACGGCATACTTTCGTCGAACGGCTACTTCGACAATGGAGTACCCACCGTAAACGACTGGATGCCGTGGGACAACATATCGGGGGCCGCAGCGCATAGCCCCGTGAAGTCCAGCTGGGCCATCGTTTACGCCTGCGACACCTTATCTAGCGAAAGCTCGCCCGCTCCTAGCTCGTTTAACCTTATGAGCGTCCACGCATGCTATTTGGGGTTCACTCGAGACCTTGAGGCTTACGCTTGGGACAACGACAATCAAGTAAAAGTTAGTTTTCAGGAACACGCGCAATATCTTTTAGAGGAGCTGGTGGCGGGTCACACAGCGTTCGACGCGATACAAGACGCCAACGACAAATACACCCCCCTTTCGAACGAAGACCCGCCGGCGTGATGCAACATGCTTCTTCGCGGGGACCCATGCACGACTTGGACTTCCGTCTATCTCGCATCGAACGAACGGTCGGCCCATGAAGACGCGAACCACTGTTTCACAGCTTGGTATTTAGCTTCGGAGATCGTAAACCCATGAAAATCGCAGTCTATTGCTTGAAGTGCTTGGTCGCTGGCGTGGGTCTTTTCAGTGGCCGGTTTTGTTTCGCGCAAGCTCCTATGCGCGTGTCCGCAGGCATGCAGACGCAAGCGATAAGGGTCCTCAAGGTCATGGAGCGTTACGGCGGCTCCCCAGAGTTGGTGCAAGCCGCGGAGGACAACCGGGGCTATGTCGCTAGGGACGGTGGAATGCTTCGGTGGCGCCTGAACGGACCAGACAATCCCCACATACTTTATTTTGCCGATACCGGCCAACTATCAGGTTTGTCTTTTGGAAGCTCCGTCGTTGAGCCCTCTAGATCTCCTGCCGCGCCGACACTTCCAGACGAAGTCTTGCTTCGGGCTGCAAGGGAGTACGTTGTCGCCGCTCGGCCGAACGTTGGCCACTGGCTCCTCACCATAGTCGACCGAGGACGCCGAACCCAGGTATCCGCCGCTCCCGTCGTGGCGGGAACGAAAAGCACGGCTTGGACAAATGTCCTGATGGACAGCTCGAACGCCACACTTGAGCAGCTCGTCGCTCAAAGGCCGCTCGACTACCGCCTGGCTGGTCTGCCTCGGCGCAGCCCTTCTGCATGCTTTGCCGCCGCTGCGGACGCCTATCTGCGCTTTCGCCCCATGCGCGGGGGAATATTCAAGGCCGAGCCGGAGCTCTTGATTGGTTTGCCAGATCACGGGCCGGCAGTGCCAAGTGAGATGACGCCGATCCAACAGGCAAGGGTCGCCGCGCGCTTGGCCGTTCCCATCTACAGGTTCAAAGTGTACGAGGGAAGGCACACTCAGTTCATCGACGTGGACGCGAACGCTGGCAACGCCATGACCATTTTCGAGTTGAATCCCATAGGGTCTCCCGGCAAGCTCGATTCTATTGGAGCGGTAGACAAGATGACCGCTCCAGGAACCCACGTCTCCAGCAAGGCGCTGCCGGTGCAGAACCCGCACACGAGCGGCTCGCAAGCCGTGCTCGTTCAAGCTGGCGGCAAGCTGATGACCGCCAAGATGCACATCTCTGGCGGCCTGATCGAAATCCCCAGGACCGGAAAAACCTACAAGGCTTCCAAGCAACTGATCGCCAAGCTGGCGGATCTATATCCACAACATCGCTCCACATTCGGTGGCTCCAAGGTCCGAAGATGAAGCGTGCCCTGCCGAGGAGCCTGTCGCGGAAGCGTGTCATGCGCTCGTTCTAAGTTTCACGAGCGCCTTGCCGCCATCATCCCAACCCTTCTCCCCGGGGGATGGGCGCGAAAGCGCTAAGACCTCGGCGATAGGTACAGCCCGATGTGCGCCAGCGTCGGGCAGGCTCGCGACTCGTCGATCGTGACGCGCAGCTTGGTCGCCGTGGTCTCGGGCACTTCTAGAATCCGCTTGTACCCAATGGTTGTCCCACCGCCGATGCGCCGCCACTCCCCCTCGACCTCAGCCTCGACGTGAAACGCCGCAATCCGCTGCCCCAGCGGGTCGTACTCCTGAAGCATCACGCGGTCGAACGTCACCGGCTTGGCAAACGCAAGCTCCACGCCGCCCGAAAGCTTGCCATCGGGCGCGGCCCAGTACGTCGCCGGGTTGCCGTCGACGGCCCGGCTCGCTTGGAAACCCCTGCCCCGATCCGCGCTCGAGGAAGCAGCCGAGCGCAAAGCCAAATCCTTCCCGTAAGTCTTCGCGATCGCTTTTCCAAACCCGTCCAGCGCGCGAAGGTCCGCGTCATTGAACCTCCCCGCGCGGTCCGGCGGCACGTTCAGAATCAGGTTCGCATTGCGCCCCACGGAGCGCTCGTAGATGCTCATAAGCTGGGAGACGGACTTCACCTTGTCGTTTTCCTCCGGGTGGTAGAACCAACCCGGGCGGATCGACACATCGCATTCGCCCGGCACATAATCCCGCCCGTCTGGGTAGCCATGATTCAGCTCCTCGGTGCTGGCATGGCCCGGCGAATATCGGCTGCGGTCGACAAGCGCCCAATTCGTTTCCCCGGCGATCCCCTCCTCGTTGCCGATCCAGCGGATATCCGGCCCCGCATCGCTGAAGATCACCGCATTGGGCTGGTATTTGCGAACCGTCCGAATGAACAGCGGCCAGTCGTACACCTGCTTCTTGCCGTTCGGCCCTTCGCCGTTCGCGCCATCGAACCAAACTTCGAAGATCGGTCCGTAGTTGCCGAGCACCTCTCGAAGCATCGAAGCGAAAACCTGGTTGTACGCCGGCGTTCCGTAAGCGGGATGATTCCGATCCCAAGGCGAAAGATACACGCCCATCTTGATGCCGACCTTGCGACATGCCTTGGAAAGGTCTGCGAGCACGTCCCCCTTGCCGGCGCGCCACGAGCTCTGCGCCACGGTGTGGGTGGAAAACTTCGAGGGCCATAAACAAAAGCCGTCGTGGTGCTTCGCTGTTATAACGATGCCCGCAAATCCTGCGCTCTTGGCCGCCTTGGCCCACTGCAGGCAATCGAGGTCCGTCGGATTAAATAAGTTCGGGTCTTCGTTGCCGCCGCCCCACTCCTTATCCGTAAACGTATTCGGACCGAAATGGCAGAACAGATACCGCTCGAGGCCCCGCCAGGCCGTTTGTCGCGGCGAAGGGGTCGGAGCGAGCGGCGCGGGACCGGGCGAGGAACCGGGCAAGGTCGCGGCTAAGAAAATCAGGCTCATGAGCAACGGCATCGTCGCCCCTAGGCTATCACGCCGAAGCTCAAACCCAGGTGGATGCGCGCCGGAAAATCTTATATGTGACCGGACGACGCAAGTGCCCGTACACGAAATCAGGCCACCCGGCCATGAAATCGAGGTCGTAACCATCCGGCGGAGGAATCAACACGAGCTTTGTGCCGGCGGCCACAGGATGATTCATCTTCGCCTCGGCAAAGCGCTCGTATCCTGCGATCTTGTTCGGCTCGTCCAATGTGGCAACGAGATCGACGAAAAGCAGGTCCGTGTCCGCACAGGCATCCAGTGCATCCGCCCAGTCGGAGAACTTGAGAACCTCGTCCGACGGGTGGAAGCCTTCGCGCGCGGCGTCGTCCAGTTCTGGGTCTTTGGTGATGAGCACGAACTTCATGGCGATCCCGGTTGTTCAGAATATATCGGCGGTATCTGGACCGCTCTGCACGACGGCGCGGTCGGTGACAGGACTTCAGAGGGTCGTGAACAACGTTGAAACCGATTACGTCTTTGGACAGGGCGCCGTGCTCCGACTGTCGGAGTGAATCTTCACCCCTTCCCCCGTACAAGCCTAGACCAAGAGCCGAAATGATCGCAACTCAGACTCCGCAATCCTCCGTACAGGATCGCTCGGACGCGGATTTCGAGCGGTTCCAGTCCATGGTCGACGATACACGCCGACGCGCGTACAGCATGGCTCTGCAGCTTACGCGAAACACCTCGGACGCTGAGGACCTGATGCAGGAAACTTACGTCAAGGCTTGGCGAGGCTTCGACAGCTACGTGTCCGGAAGGCCGTTCCTGAATTGGCTGCTGCGCATCATGCAGCGCGCGTTTCTCGATACACGGCGGAGGGAAAACCCCGTCCGCAAAGCGGAATCGCTGAACTCGATGATCTCGCCGAGCGACGGCGAAGTCCAGGAGCTTCCGATTCCCGACGATGGCCCGACCCCCGACGAGGAGCTGTTCCGAGAAGAGTTTCGCGCGGAGCTTCACGCCGCGCTGAAATTGCTGCCGGACGTTTACCGCGCGGCAATCGTGGCATGCGACCTCGACGGCTTGAGCTACGCAGAAATCGCCGAGATGCAAGGCACAACGGTCGGTACGGTGCGTTCTCGCATCCATCGCGGCCGCAAACTGCTGCGCGACATCGTTCTTAAGCGTGGGCTAATAGCTCCGGATAGAAGCTGACACTATGGCGAGGGCCGCCGCATACCGACAATTCATGCGGCGATGAACATCTCGAGCGTCCAAAACACCCAGGCCGCGCTTCAGGCCGTCCAATCCGGTGACGACAAACGGGCGCAGCTTCAGATGGCGCTGCTCAAGAAAGCCCTCGACTCGCAGCAGGAACAAGCTTCCGAGCTGATGAAGATGATGGAAGGAAAGGGCCAGGTCCTCGATCTGCGAGTTTAGGCCCAGAGCGATCTGGCGGTAAACTGCGGAGTAAGTGAGCCAGAAGAAACCGCTCCCAAAGCCCTCCTGGATCAAGAACACCTATTTCTGGATCGCCGCGATTCTTTTCGTGCTCGCGATCGTCGGGATTATTTTTGGCGACCCCGCCATTCGCGATCCCGGTCAAAAGCGTGAGAGCGGCCTCGTCATCCTGTACTTCGTCGCCGCAGCCATCATGCTGATCAACGGCTATATCAGCCACCGGGCGACGGTCCAGCAATACGAGGAAGAGCTCCAGGCTCAACAATCATGATTACTTGCAGCTCGTGTGGAAAGACGATTGAGAAGGTGCCCGATTGGCTTCGGGACGCCAAAGTGCACTTCGTGTGCAACAACTGCCCGAACAGGCAGACGAAGAACATCGCCTTCGTGAACCTCGAACCGGAAGCCAAGCCTGTGGTGCTCGACGAACAGGAGAACACAGACGTCGAGGAAGAGCCGGATACGGAGCCCGCGGTTTAGGAACCGGGCTTGCCGACGACCACGAATTCGCTGGGCGTGTGCTCCGGTCCAACCGACGCGGCGCAAAGATCGCCCAAACGATGGGCGTCCAGGCGGACGGCCGGCGCCAGCGTGACGTGCGCTCGCAACTGCCCGTGATCGAACCACACCGAGGCATCGAGGACGCCGTCCTGCGTCAGCAGGAACTCTTCGGTGAGCTTCGGATCCACAATCCTTGTAGCGTCCATATTTGCAAGCATACGACGGATTCTGGCAATTTCACCGGGTTTCTTTAGGCTCCCCTAAGAGTCTTCACGAATCCTTATCGATTCCGAACGAGTCAACGGCCGAGCTAGCCAAGTCTGAACATTTCCTGCCGCGCACACGCTGGCGAAACACCCCTTCGCGGCCGCTTCGGTGGCAAAACGCCCGAACACCGCCGAGCCGGAGCCCGTCATGCCCGCGTCAATCGCGCCCAACTCCAAGATCCGGCCTATTCCTTCGAGACTTTCGCGAGCGGCCACGCGCTCGAAGTCGTTGTAGAGTTCGTCCGACTCGGGAAAATCGCGCCAGGCATAAGCCAGCTCGTCCAGTTTTGCGAACGCTGTGGGCGTTGGCGATCCTATCGCCGGCCGAAGCAGCACATAGAACTGCGGCTCAGGGTCCGGCAGCGGCGTCAGCACTTCGCCATAGTGCTCTGCCCTGGCCCTGCCACCCACCAAGAAGAATGGCACGTCCGCTCCGACCGCCGAGGCGACGCTTTGCAGCTCGTGAGCCGGCAGATCTGCCCCGATCAGTCGAGGGATAATCCGGATAAGAGCCGCTGCATCCGAGCTCCCGCCCCCAAGCCCGCTCTCGGCAGGAATCCTCTTGCGTAGCGTTATCGCCAGCGGCGGAAGTTCCACGAGCTCGCCGAGCAAACGAAGCGTCCTGGTCAGCGTGTTCTCAGCAGGGACGTCGCCTCCTTCGACATGGAGGCGCCCCGCCCCGGACGCCCGCTCGACCACCAGCTCGTCCTCGAGGTCGATTGCCTGGAAAACCGTGCGCAATGGGTGGTATCCACGCTCGTCGCGCGGGCCGACGGCAAGAAACAGGTTGATCTTCGCCGGGCATGCAGCCACCCATCGCATGGGCCTATTTTGGGCCATGCGATTGCACCGGTAAACTCGCTCCGGTGCCGAAGTTCTATACGATTACGACCCCGATCTATTACGTGAACTCCCTTCCGCACATCGGGACGGCCCTCACGACCTTGGCCGCCGACGTCACCGCCCGCTACGAAAAGATGCGCGGCAAGGACGTGTTCTTCGTCACGGGCACCGACGAGAACGGACAAAAGGTCAAAGAAGCCGCCGAGCGGGCCGGCAAGGACCCGCAATCCTTCGTCGACGGTATCTCTGCCGAATTCCAGCGAATCTGGCCCGGGATGTACATCGAGTACGACGATTTCATTCGAACGACCGAGCCCAGGCACAAGATCGCGGTGCAGGAGTTTTTCCGCATCCTGCGGGACAGGGGGCATATTTACAAAGGCACGTATTCCGGCTGGTACGACGTATCCACTGAGACGTTCTACAAGGAGGCCGACCTCGTCGACGGAAAGAGCCCCGATGGCAACGACGTGCGGTGGATCGAGGAAGATAACTACTTCTTCCGCATGAGCGCCTTCGGCGAGCCGCTGCTCAAGCACATCGAAGAGAATCCGGGGTTCATTCTCCCGGAAGTGCGGCGGAATGAAGTCGTGAGCTTCATCCGCGAAGGCCTGCGCGATATCGCCATCTCCAGGCACAACCAGGGCTGGGGCATTCCCGTGCCAGACGACGAGAACCAGGTCATCTATGTTTGGGTGGACGCCCTCATCAACTACGTGGCGGCGTGCGGCTGGCCCAATCCCGGCTGGGAGGCCAAGTGGCCTGCCGCCGTCGAATGGATGGGCAAGGACATACTCACGCGCTTCCACGCGACCCTCTGGCCCGCGATGCTCCTCGGCGCGGGGCTGCCTCTACCCGACTCGCTCGTTGGACATGGCTGGCTGCTGATGGGCGGCGAGAAGATCTCCAAGTCCAAAGGGAACGTGGTGGCGCCCCTCGACCTGGCCCATGAGCTGGCCCAGCGTTCGGGCTGCGCGGAGGACGTGGCCATCGACGCAGTTCGGTTCTACATGGCCGCGGTGATGCCGTACGAATCCGACGCGACCTTCACAACGGCCGAATTCGACAAGCGCTACAACAACGACCTCGCGAACGATCTTGGCAACGCCCTGAACCGATCGCTCGCCATGACGCACAAGTTCTGTGGAGGCAAAGTCCCCGCGGGTGAAGCGGAGCAACAGGCTGTCGATGCGATACGCGAAACCTGCGAGCACTTCGAAACAGCCATGGCTGCATTTCGGATCGACCACGCGGTCGCCGCCGCCTGGGGCCTCGTCCGTTTCTTGAACAAATACATCGACACCCGCGCGCCCTGGGCGCTCGCGAAAGCGCAGAGTCCGGAGCTGCCCGAGGTGATTCGCTCCATGCTACTTTGCCTGCGAGCCATCGAAGGCTTCGTGCGACCCTTCATGCCCGTCGCAGCCGATCGCATGCGCGAGCAGCTCGGACTTTCGAAAGCCAACGGCAAAAACGCCTGGGACCAGATTGGCCTCGAAGCCTCACTCCCGGCGGGCGTCGCCGTGGGACAGCCCCAACCCATATTTCCAAGACTCGACCTCGACAAAACCAAGAAGGAAACTCAAATGGAAACCAAACCGGCACCCGTAGCCGCCGAGCCGCAAGCGGAAGAGATCACGATCGACGAGTTCAAGAGGATCCAGCTCAAGGTGGGCAGGGTGCTCGAAGCCGCGCCGCTGGAAGGCTCGGACAAGCTGATGAAGATCCAAGTCGTCATCGGCTCGGAGCGCCGCCAGATCATCGCCGGAATCCGGAAGAATTACTCGCCGGAGGACTTGATCGGGAGGCAGGTAATCGTCGTCGCGAACCTCAAACCCGCTAAGCTGCGTGGCGCAGACAGCGAAGGCATGCTTCTCGCCGCTGTCGACGCCGAAGGCGGCGCGATTCTGCTCCAGCCAGATTCCGAAGCTCCCGAAGGGGCGACGGTGCGATAGCTCACCTCAGAGATCAGTCGTTCGGCCGGGCAAATTGGCGATGGATCTTCAAATATTCCAGCAGGATGCCACGCTTCTCCGCGCCTCATCCTGCGCCGTAATCCGAGGGTAGCAGCGCAAGAAACGTCGCTGCGGAACGGCGATCGCGGTCGTGGCGCTATGGGGAGTTTGGGAGGTCGGCAAGTGGGGAGTCGCGGTGCTCGCCGCGCCAGAGGCGGGCGGCCCCAGTCTTGGAGGGGCGGGCGCACTCCCATGAGACCGCTTAAGACCAAGCTCGACCGGTTCATCGCCTATGCCGAAGACGGCAAGGTGGAAAAGCTTCGCGCCATGCTGGACAAAGACCCCGCGCTCGTGAACAAGAAATGGGAGTACGGCTGGACGGCCCTGCATAGGGCCTGCGTGTTCGGCCACACAGACGTGGTGCGGCTGCTTATCGAACGGGGCGCGAATGTGAATGCAAAGGACGTGCGATGGCGCACTCCGGCGCATGATGCAGCGTGGAGCCGCGTTGCATCCGCTGCCCCACTGCATCTCCTGGTTATCGCCGGCATTGAGATCGATGCCAGAAGCACTTACCGGCAGTCACCCATCATGGAGTCGGTTCAAATGGGCAACGTCGGGAAGTTTACATACCTGCTCGCACTCGGCGCGCGGTTGGACTTCAAGAACCGGCAAGGGCTCGACTGCCTCGGAATGGTTGAACCCCAGCTCGAGCCGGCGCCCGGTCCCCCGTCCGACGACTCCGACTATCAATTCATCCGGCGCACCCTCCTGGACCTCCTGCGATAACCAACCCTTGGTTGCACAGAGTCCGCTCGGCTGCGATCTCGGTGTCGCCCTCCTCTACCCGCCCGGTACCGACACCTCAGCCTTCAAAGACCCGAATTCGAGAACAACCTGGCGTCCTCCCTACGCGAACCTACCCAGATGAAATTGCCCCACATCTCGGAAGCCCCACGCCGCGAGCTTCGCAAAGCAACCCGCGAGCGAGACCCGTTCTTCTTACACCGCCTGCTGGGACATTAACGCCTTGCATGGCGACATATCCGTAATTACATCCCCTCTACCCGAGGGAGAGGGGCAGGGGTGAGGGTTTCCGGAGCCCTTCGCCCCGAGGG
>JAICWL010000155.1 GCA_025934835.1 Fimbriimonadaceae bacterium | reverse complement strand
CTCGATCCTGGCTTTATCCGGCTTGCGGATAGCCGTTTCGGCTGCTTTTACGAATGATTCCGCGTCGTCGGCAAGCAAGACTTCATCGCCATACTGTCGCACCACGTCCCTCACTGGAGTGCTGATGACCGGCTTGCCTGTTGCAAGATATTCGAGCGCTTTTGTCGGATTGATGAACTCCGTCGCTTCGTTCAGCGCAAAGCACATCATGCACGCGTCGAATGCGCGGCAATAGGAGGGCAGGTCGGCATATGGCCGTCCGCCTAGCCAATGCAAGTTGGGAGCCTGTGGTAGCTCCGACGGATCGACCTTGACGACCGGTCCCACCAAAACGAACGACCATTTCGGACGCAGAGCGGCGGCGGCCCGAAGCAGATCGTAATCCACTCGCTCGTCGACCACGCCGAACCAGCCGATGATCGGCCGGCGAAGCTTTTTCAATTCGGCTGGAATCGGAGTTTGCGGGTCCTGCGCTTGAGCGAAGTGATCGTATTCGACCCCGCAACCGAAGAAGTGTACGTTGCCATGCTGCTTCGATTTCTTCTTCCACAGCTCGTAGCCGCCCGTGAAGACGATGTCTGCCTCGCCGATGAGCTTATCTTCGTTCGCCACAAGCTCAGTCGGAGCGCCTCGAAATTGGGAAAGCTCGTCCATGCAGTCGTAGACGACGCCGCTCCCTTCGATTTTGCCAAGCGACCACGCGGCTTCCATGGGCGAGTAGTACCAAAGCAAAGGCCGGTCGAACTTGCCGTCGACGTTTAGGGCGTCCACGGCCGCCCGTGTGAATTCGAGCATGATCTCGTCGCGCTTGGCGGTGCCCCTAAAGCTTGGCGGCAAAAGCACCTGAGCAACGGTAACGTTCGGCATCGTATCTTCAAGCACTAGCACCGGCTCGTCCTCTTCCGACAAGCGGTAGTCCGGTTCCTCGAAAAACAGCACCGGATGCGTCTTCGCCAGGCGGCTAAGGAGTTGCTGCGGCCGCTGCCACACGAACCCCCACCGCAGGTGGCTGAACACGATTATCCCGGTACTTCCCAGATCCTGCGAAGTCGAATTCGTTGCTTTATGCTGTGATGCTGAGCCAAGGCCTATATCCACATTGCTCTCCCTTAGGAAATTTGAGTCGGCAGGGCGCGCCGGGCAAATTAACCTGGGATGCTCGTGGCGACTCGAATTTGGGACGCGGCGCGCCGAACGCTTGTTCCGGGTGCGGGCGGCTGGAAGGGGCTTACGGAGAGTGAGAATTTGCTCGCCTATGCGCAATGGATCAGTCCTTCGATAGCACTAATTCGGCGTCCGAACGGGTGTGGACGCACGAGCCAAAAGAACCGGGAAATGGAAGTTGCCGTTAGGAGAGCAATTGTCGTTTGACCGTGTACTTGACTCGAACTCGAACACCAATATTTGCCGTTAAGCCAATGTCGGAGCTGATGACAGGTGAAGATAGTTCCTCGTAACGAATATCCAAGGCCCCAATTTCAAAGGGCCGAGTGGCTGAACCTCAACGGGACCTGGGAATTTGCGTTCGACGACCTCGAGGAGGGCGTCGAACAGGGTTGGTTCGACGGGCGAAAACTCCCCGAGAACATTCTCGTTCCTTTCCCATACCAATCCGATCTGTCCGGTATCGGCGACAGAGCGGTGCATGAGGTGGTGTGGTACGCCCGCACCTTGGAATTCCAGCAGGAATGGAAGGGACAGGACGTGCTGCTGCATTTCGGCGCTGTCGATTACGCATGCAAGGTGTGGGTGAACGGCTCGCTGGTGGGCGGCAATCGAGGCGGCCATGTGCCGTTCAGCTTCGACATAGCACCCTACTTGGTCGAGGGCGAGAATCGAATCGTGCTTCGCGTCGAGGATCGGCAGGCGCCGGGTCAGCCGCGCGGAAAGCAGTCGATCACCGGCTCGCCATCGGGCATCGACTACTACTGCACCACCGGCATATGGCAGACGGTTTGGCTGGAGCCGGTGCCGCAGATGCGGATCGAGACGCTCCGCATCACGCCGGTCGCCGACGAGGAGGCGCTCAAGCTCCGCGTGTATCTGCATGCGCCGGCAAGGCAGTGGACCGTAGAGGCGGACATCTATGACGGCGAGGAGCTGGTCGCCACCGTCCGAAAGCAGACCTGCAACGGAGCCATCAGGCTCTTCTGCCGCGTGCCGAACGCCAAGCTTTGGTCTCCCGACAATCCGCATCTCTACGATCTCAGAATCCGGCTGCTCCAAAGTGGCGAGCTGGTCGATGAGATCGAATCCTATGCCGGCCTGAGGACCGTCGAGCTCAGCGAAGGCAAGCTGCTCATCAACGGCGAGGCGACCTACCTCAAGATGGTTCTCGACCAGGGCTACTGGCCGGAGTCGTATCTCGCCGCCCCTACCGACGACGCGCTCCGGGCCGACGTCGAGATTGCAAAGGCGATGGGCTTCAACGGCGCACGCAAACATCAAAAGGTCGAGGACCCGCGATGGCTGTACTGGTGCGACAAGCTCGGGCTGCTGGTCTGGGGCGAGATGGCGAACGCACGCACTTGGTCGCCGGAAGCGGAGGAGATGTTCGCAGCCGAATGGCAGCGGGCGGTCCTACGCGACTACAACCATCCGTGCATCGTGACGTGGGTGCCGCTGAACGAGAGCTGGGGAGTGCCCGACATCGCCAACGGCCACGCAGCGCAGTATGCGTTCGCCGAGCACATCGTGCGCCTCACACGCTTCTTGGATCCGTATCGTCCGATCATCGACAACGACGGATGGGAGCACACCGATGTCACCGACATCTGCACCATCCACGACTACACCGAGACGGGCGGCGAGATGCGCGAGAGATACGCTCACACGGCGCTAGGTGGTCCGCTTCCCGAAAAGACGTGGTGGAACGGTAAGGATACGTTCGCGTGCGGCGCATCTCACCGCGGCCAGCCCGTGATGCTCACCGAAGTCGGCGGTTACCTGATTCGGCCATTCTGGCTTCCTTCCAGCCAGTGGGACACGCTGTATAGCAGCTATGGAGCCGTTAACAACACCGAGGAACTCCTCGCGAAGTACAACGACCTGATGACGGCAATCGACTCGCTCGGCTTCGTGTCCGGGTTCTGCTATACGCAGCTCACGGACGTCGAGCAGGAGATAAACGGGCTGCTGACCTACGACCGCAAGCCCAAGATCCCGATCGAGGAGCTTCGACGGATCAACGAGGTGCTCGGCGAGGTGCAAGCAGCCTCATCGCACGGCTAGAACCAGCTTCGGAATCGAAACCTCCCGCCGGCTGACGGCGACCGCACCTGCGACGGTCGCCTCAGCTTGCGTGGCGGCCTCCTCGCGCCTGGCGTAGATCGTGGCAAGCGGCGCGCCGGCCTCCGCTTTCGAGCCGACCTGAGCTTGCAGTACCAAGCCGACTCCAAGATCGACCGGGTCTTCCTTCCGCTTCCTTCCGCCGCCGAGGACGATCACGGCCCGGGCTACCTCGTCCGGCGCTATTCCCGAAACCCAGCCGTTTTCGCGGAAGAACATCTCCCGCCGCACAGGTGCGACCTCGAGCATCGCAGGATTCGAAACCACGT
>JAICWL010000114.1 GCA_025934835.1 Fimbriimonadaceae bacterium | reverse complement strand
GACGTCTCAGCGCCCGCGAGTTGATCCAATACTTCGCCGGACTGTACGGAATCAGCGGCTCGAAAATGAAGGAGCGCGTACGGTACGTGATCGACAGACTTCAAATCGACGAATTCGCCGATAGGCAGTGCGACAAGCTCTCGACCGGCCAGAAGCAGCGGGTCAACATCGCTCGAACCATCCTCCACGATCCGCCGGTGCTGTTCCTCGACGAGCCGACCGCGGGCCTCGATGTCGTGCTGAGCCAAACGGTGATGGAGTTCATCGAAGAGGCCCGCGACCACGGGAAAACCGTCGTGTTCAGCACGCACATCATGAGCGAGGTCGAGCGCCTGTGCGACCGCGTCGGTGTGATCCACGACGGAGTGCTGATGGGCGAAGGCACCGTCGAAGAGCTGAAGGCACGCTCGGGGCATGAGACGTTGGAACGAGCATTTCTCGATCTCGTCGGTTTTCGCTCGGAATACAAACGCGAAGGCGCGAAGGTGGCGACCACTTGAGCCCGGTACTGCACGTTTATCGCAAGGAGATGATGGAAACTTTGCGCGACCGCAGGGTGCGCACCTCGGCCTTCATCATGCCCACGATTCTCCTGTTCATGATGCTCTACCTATTCGGCTCCGTTTTCGGCGCGATCGGCAAGAAGCAGGGCCAGGTAATCCATGTCGTCCGGTCAGACTCGCCATTCGTCAAGGCGCTCCGCAAGAGCGAGTTCAAGATCGAAACGGTGCCGACGCTTGCCAAAGGCAAGCAATTGATTCTTTCGGGCGCTGCCAAAGTCGTCGTCGATGTTCTGCCGACAAACGCGAAAACCGGTCAGACCCCCATCGAAATTTATAGCGATCCTACGAACGAGGGCGCAGGCGTAACCAAAGGCATACTCACGGGCGCAGTCGACGAGATCAATCATCAAGTCGAGCAGGAAGTCCTGAAGGCGCACAACGTGCCCGCCGCGGCAGCCGAGCCGTTCAAGATCGAGGACAAGCCGATTCAGGTCGGCGAGGGGCCGAAGGCCGGCGAGATGATCGTCGGGCTGCTGCCCTACCTCATCGTCATCTGGGCGTTTTATGGAGGCATGAGCGTTGCAAGCGATCTCGTCGCAGGCGAGAAGGATAAGAACACGCTGGAGACGCTGCTTATCAGCCCGATCGGGCGCACCCAAATCGTGATGGGCAAGTTCTTCGCCCTCGCAACCGTGTGCTTCATCAGCAGCGCTTCGTCACTCGTCGGACTGCTCGCCTATGCCGTGATCAAACCGCCCGGTTCGGCGGAGCTTCTGAAGCAAGGCCTCGGAATCACACCGGTGTCGCTTGCGACAATCCTCATGGTGCTGCTGCCGACCGTTGCGTTATTCGCCAGCATCTTGCTGGCGCTGAGCAGCTATGCCAAGAATCCGCGTGAGGCCCAGGCGCACGCGAGCGTCGCGAGCATCGTGGTGCTCATGCCGGCCATCTTTAGCCAGTTCATCGGATTCACCAGCCTGGCCAACGCAAGCTGGCTCAGCTACGTCCCGATTCTCAACTCCGCCACGAATATCCGCGCAGCGTTGCTAGGCAGAGCCGATTTCGTCGGCGCGCTAACGACCATGGTGGTCGGCGTGGTAATTGCCATCGTCGGCCTAAGGATCGCGATCTGGCTATTCAATCGCGAGCAGGTTCTAACTCGCGTCTGAGGCCCGGGCAAAAACGACGAAGGCGGTCTGGGGCAATTTGCCCCAGACCGCCTTCAAACGTTCCTAGGCGACTTTCAGAATCTCCGGCGCGACCGGCCCTTCGAACGATACGAGCCTCGTAGCCTCCGCCAGTGTGGTCTCGCCGGCAATCACGTGCCGCACGACGTCCACCTGCAGCGGACGGTAGCCGCAGTCCACGGCCGCCTCACGCATCTGCGAAACGCTTGCCCGACCCGCTATGAGCGACGCCACGCGCGGGCTGATCGGGAGGACCTCGTGAACGGGGATCCGACCTCGGAAACCCGACCCGAGGCACTCGGGGCACCCGACGGCCTTGTAGATGATCGGCGCGAAGCTCGAGCCGAGCACCGCGCTTAGCAGCCGCTGATCGTCCGAGCCGGGAGCCTTGGCCGCGCACTGGCGGCAGAGCGCCTTCACGAGTCGCTGGCCGGTAACTCCCACCAGGCAAGCGCTTAGCAGGAACGGATCGACGCCAAGCTCGATTAGCCTCGCAATCGCGCCGCCCGCATCCGGGGCCGTCATGCTGGACATCACCAGACACCCCTCGAGTGCCGCTCCGATGGCAAGCTCCGCAGTTGCACGATCTCGGATTTCACCCACCATGATCACATCCGGCTCCTGGGCCAGCGTGGATCGGAGTTGAGTCGCGAGGTCCACGCCCGCTGCAGGGCCGACCTCGGAATGGCCGACGCCATCGATCGCGCACTCCACCAAATACTCGCACGTCAGCACGTTTCGGCCACTGTGGCTTAGCTCCTGAAGGGCCGAATACAGCGTGGTCGTGCGTCCGCTTTCGGCAGGGCCGGCGACCAACACGAGTCCATGGGGCTGATGGATCATCCCGCGAAGCAGCGAAAGGTTATGATCGTCGAGGCCAAGGTCCTCGAGCGGCCTCGGGCCGGCAGCCTTCTCATACACGTGAAGCGTCACGCGCGGACCGAACACTGTCGGATGCGTCGTGAGCTTTACGGCCACCATGTGGTCTTCGAGCGAAATCGAAAACTGTCCGTCGTTCTGCTGGTCGCATTCCATTCCCGCGAGCGTTCGCAGGTGCGCCAGAACGCCCTGATAGTTGATCGTCTGAAGGCTTTGGACCGTCTGGACGTCGCCGTCCACTCGGTGCCGCACCTCTACGTCTTCCACCGTCGGCTGGAAGTACACCGAAGATGCTCCCGCTCGCAAAGCGCTCTTGAGAATCTGCTCGATCGTCTCACGATCCGGGTCGGCCGTCGTTTCGAGCGATGCCGCAGCCTGAGTCAGGGCCTCGTCGAGGCTTGCTGTCTGCGCAAGCTCGTAAACCTGGCTGAACCGCTCCTCCGCTTCGGCGACTGCGTCCGCCACCCTCTCGGGAGCGAGCGCCTCGGCCTCCTCGATCAAGCTCTGCATCGAGACGACCTCGTTCGATTCCAACTCGGCCGTTGGCTGCTCGATTTCAGCCTCAGCCGTAGGCTCGCTCTCGGCTTGAGCGGCCGCAGCTAATTCCAGCTCCGGCTCCGGCGCGACCTCCGCATTGGGCTCAGCCTCTACTTCCGCGACAATCGTCGCCTGCTCGTCGGCCTCGGATTCGATGGCCACTTCTTGCTCGGCCACATTCTCCACGACAACTTCCGCTTCCGCGACCGGCGCAAGCTCCGCATCGGCCTCAGTCTCTACTTCCGCGACAATCGTCGCCTGCTCGTCGGCCTCGGCTTCGATGGCCACTTCTTGCTCGGCCACATTCTCCACGACAACTTCCGCTTCCGCGACCGGCTCCGAGACCTCTATCTCCTGCGCCGCGCTTGCCTCGATCGGCTCGAGCTCATAGACTTTCGGCTCTTCCACATCGGCGGCGGGCTCTGCCGTCTCTACTAGCTCCTCCGTGACCGGTTCAAGCTCGGGCTCGTTTTCCGGCTCTTCATCGGGCCCATCCTCGGATGCGGCCAACGGCTCCGGAGCCTCAACTTCTAGCTCGGGCTCCTCTTGCTCGTCATCATCCCCTTCTACGGACTCTCGAGCCTCCGCCCGTGGGTCGATGCCCGCAAGCTCGGCCCAGGTTGAAAGTGCCGCTTCCACTGCCTCGCTGCTGAGTACAGGCTCGACGGTTTCCACTTCCT
This sequence comes from Fimbriimonadaceae bacterium, assembly GCA_025934835.1. Lineage (GTDB taxonomy): Bacteria > Armatimonadota > Fimbriimonadia > Fimbriimonadales > Fimbriimonadaceae > Fimbriimonas. Next base: position 3,725 of record JAICWL010000114.1, on the reverse strand, counting down.
GCTCCGCCGCGAAAATGTCCTGAATCGCATTCTCAGGGGCTCGTGGCGTTTCGGCTGTGGGCGCAGGCGTCTCCTGCACCGGTTCCGGCGCAACGCTCGCGGGCACTTGAATAACGAATGCTGGCTTTCTCGGAGCGCGGGGCAGCTCCGGAACAACCTCCGAATGCGCGAGGCCGGCATGAAGCATATACGGCTTCTTGCCGGGGGTTCGCGTCGCGTCTTCGCCGAGCGATGGCCCATTTCTGGGCTGAGGCGCCTCTTCAGCGGGCGGCGCGCCCTCGGCCGCATCGGCCGGCCCTGCGTTCCTACGAATCGCGTCTGCCACGTTCGGGCTGGAGCCCGCGTTGCAGCCCGGATTGGTATGAGCGAAATACTCGTCCCAAGAAAACTTTCCCGCCATGTTTCACCTGTGCGAAGGCGTCGCGGCAAGACGCGATACGGACGCCCTCTCTGTAGCTATTCCAGGTTTGCAAGAACCAGGCACTAATGCTTTTCGAGGGACAGGAAAGATCAGGCAATGTCACCGGGTTCGGCGACGGCTCCTGAGCTTTCGAACGTGCTTCGCGATGCGCCTTACTGCTTCTTTTCCGCAGAAAACTTGGCGATTACCTGCCAGTCAGGCGGGGCTTGCACCGATCGGCGCATATCCATCTGCACTGTGAGCGGTCGACGAGTGTTATTGAGCATCACGAAGGCGAAAGCCGCACCTATATATCGGTTGTTGGCGCTCTGCGGAGCAGGGATCGGACGAATGCGCAAGATGTCCGAGCCACCCTTAGGCTCAGCCTTCTTCGCCTCGAACCCTGTGATGCCCGGGGTGTTGCCGGCGAAGATCGCCAGCACTCTGGCCTTCCGGAAATCGACGTGCGGCGGCGCATCCCCTTCCACGTGGAAATTGTTCGGCGTGGCGCCTCCCGACATCGTCACCGAAGCGTGATGCTCGGACCAAATGCGCTGCCACGCCTGTTCGTTGGTCGCCATCACCACAGCCGGTCGATGCACGTTCGAGTCGTCCCCGGTCATCACGTCGAGGACTTTCAGCTCGCTCGTCTGAGCGGCGATAACCCCGAGGATCAGGGCCCAAAGCGCCGTCATCATCGCGAAAAACGCATTCACATCCCTTAGACGACTGCCCCGACGCAGGGTTTTTGCCGCTACATTACGTTCTTCCGGGCAATCTCTTCCCCGCGGTTCGTGCCGATCGGCTTAACAGAAGCCACATTTTCCGCCGGATAATCCAGAAGCTGCAGCCAATCTTCCTGGGAATCGCTCTGCGGGAAGATCTCGTTTTCGCGGTACTCCTGCTTCGCCGCCTCGATAAGATCCGGCAGCGAAACACCCACGTCGGCCTTCGGATCTGCGATCGCCCTCTTGATCGCGTAATCCTTCGCCCGGTCCACGATACTCTTCAGCAGCGCCCCAGAAGCCAGGTCCTTGAAGTACAGCGTCTCCGATTGGCCGTTGCGCATGTACACCTTCAGAAACTCGGTCTCCTTCGACTTGCGCCAGATGTAGTCGGTCACGCCCTCGATAAGCTCCCGGCGGGCGCAATCGACCTCGCCGTCATACCGCTTGACAGCGTCGGGATCGATAGGAATCCCGGCGTGCAGGTAAATGTCCAATATCTGCATGGAAGACTGCCGATCCGGACGACTCACCTTCACCTTCCGATCGATGCGCTCGGGACGAAGAACGGCTGGGTCGATGTAATCCGGTCGGTTCGACGTGAGCATCAGTACCACGTTTTCGAGCGACTGAAGCCCGTCGAGTTCCGCGCAGAACTGTGGCACCACCGTATTCGAAATGTTCAGCCAACGGCCGCTCGAGCGGGTTCGCAGAATCGACTCGGCTTCGTCCATGAAGATGAACACAAGCCGGCCCTCCTTCGCCTTCTCCCGTGCCGTCTTGAAGATTTCGCGCACCATGCGCTCGGTCTCTCCGAGCCACATGTTCAGGATCTTCGGCCCGGAGATCGCCATGAAATACTCCTTGACCTCTTTGCCGGTTCTCTGCGAGTATTCGCGCGTTAGGTTGTATGCCGTGGCCTTGCCGATCAGTGTCTTGCCGCAACCCGGGGGGCCGTAGAGAAGAATTCCCTTGATTGGCTTCTTCTCGAACTTGCGAAATATCTCTGGAAACAGGAGCGGCTGCTCGATGGTGTCTCGAATAAGTCGAATCGCTTCTTGCTGCCCGCCAACCTTCTCCCAAGGAATCTCGGGCACCTGCTCCAGGAAGTAGTCTCGCGTCTCCTGCTTCTGCACGTGCTCGAGCGCTATCCTTCCGCTCGGATCGAGCCGCACTTCGTCGCCGGGATCGATGCGCGTGCCCTTCAGCTTCTCGCCCCGCATCACAATCCTGCCTTCCGAGGCTGGATTGTCCGAACCCACGCGCAGCCGCCCGTCCTCGAACGCCTCGCTCACCTTGATCATGCCGCCGCTTTCGCTGGGAGGCAGATCGCCGACCACCGCGTAGGCATCGTTCACTCGAACCCGGACGCCCGTCTCGAGCTCCTCCTGAGGCAGCTTGGGGTCGACCTGCGCGACGAACTCCTGGTCGCCGAGCGCGATGAGAGCAAGCTTCTCTTGCGTGCCCTCCTGTTCAAGCCAGTCGATAAACACGCCAAGGCGATTGGCAGGCGCGGTCAGCTTCGTGTAAGCCTCTTCGTATTCCGCGAGCAGCTTCTGAGCTTCCTCGCGGTCTTCGGCTTCGCTATTGAGCGCGCTGCGCAACGCCGCGATGTAGTTCAGTAGGCGCTGATTGTCGAGCGGAGCTTGCTCCTCGATCTTGTCGAGCAGTTCCAACGATCGGCGCGAGTCTCCCGATGGCATATCAATTAGTACGACGGATTCGAACGGTTATCCGACAGCCCGGAATGTATATAAGCGATTCTGCCCACCGAACTAACCCCCGGCGAAGGCGTCCGCTACCAGTCGCGCGGCTGCGAGCAGTGGATCGGAGCCCGTGGGCCGCGCAAGATCGAATTCGCGCCGAGCGCCATCGGCGACCAGTGACGCCTGCAGGCGTAAGATCCTCCCGCGTGCGCCGTCCGAAGCCATCTCCAAAGACATGATCTCGAGCGTGCGCCCAGGCAATGTCTTTTCGAGAGCTTTGCGCGCAGCTTCCGCCACCGAACGGAAAGTCTCCACCCGGCCCCTGGCATGATATCCCCGACTCGGCTGGCCGTTCACGGACAGCAGCACCTCGGTGATCGAGCCTGGCGACTCGTCCGCGACGATCGATTCGACCACGACGGTCGGCCCCGGCGGCGGAGATGCGGCGCCCTTCTTCGGCTTGCTGCGCGTGCAATCCCGGCTCGCCAGATTGATCAGATTGTCGAGGGTCGCCGCGTAATGGGTGTTCTCGCGCTCTTTGGATCGCCGGCCCCCATACAGCCCGACACTGAACGTCACCGGCTGCTCTATGCCGGGCAGCATGGCGCCGGAAACATCCTCCTTCAGGCGCTTGGCGAGCGCAGCGGCATCGCCGTGGAGTCTGAGCGTACCGATTGCGAACTCGTCGCCTCCATACCGCACCAGCAAGTCGGTTGCCGGGTCGATGCTGGCCTTCAGCCCCTCCGCCACCAGCCGAATCACCGCATCGCCGACCACGTGCCCGTAAAGCTTGTTGTAGCTTCCGAAGTCGTCCAGGTCGATGAAAATGATCGTGACCTCGTGGCCCTCCTTCAGGTGCTCTACTCCCCACTCTCGGAGGCGGTCGCTCCAGCT
>JAICWL010000120.1 GCA_025934835.1 Fimbriimonadaceae bacterium | reverse complement strand
CCGTTCGAGCGACTTCATACAGATTCCGAGTATTCGGGCTCCGGCATCGGTCTGGCGAACGCCCGGCGGATCGTAGAAAAGCACGGCGGAAAAATCTGGGCCACGGGAGAACCCGGCAAGGGCGCCACGTTCTACTTCACGCTGGCTTGAATTCGGCCTCTCGGCGGCGGACCGGTACAATCTTGCGTTCATATGGACTACCGGCGCACTTACATCAAGGGCCTGTTCGCCCTGCCCGCGGGCACCGCTACGGTCGCCTACGGGTGGGTGAAGACGCGCCGGGACAGCAAGGGGATATCGTTCGTTCAGATCAACGACGGATCCTGCTTCAAGGACCTGCAGGTCATCGTGAACGAAGGCACGATCGATGCCGAGACGCTCAAAAAAATAACGACTGGCGCTTGCGTGCGCTTTGATGGGGTGATCGTAGACTCCCCCGCAGCCGGTCAGGCAGTCGAAATGCAGGCGAGCGGCGTCGAGCTTTTCGGACCCGCCGATCCGCTTTCCTATCCGCTGCAAAAGAAGGGCGCGACGATGGAGTTTCTACGCGAGATCGCCCACCTGCGCGCCCGCGGCAACACCTTCGGAGCCGTTTACCGTGTGAGAAACGAAGCCGCCTGGGCCGTCCACAAATTCTTTCAAGACCGAGGGTTCCTCTACCTGAACACGCCGATCATCACGGCCAGCGACGCGGAGGGCGCCGGCGCCATGTTCCAGGTCACCACCGCGGTCGAAACGGCCCACGGCGAGTACAAGCTTCGCACGAATGAAGCGGCCCAAGACTTCTTCGGCAAACCCGCGTTCCTCACGGTGAGCGGACAGCTCGAAGCCGAGACAGTAGCCCTCGGCATGACCAACGTCTACACGTTCGGGCCGACTTTCCGAGCCGAGAACTCGAGCACGAGCCGGCACTTGGCCGAGTTCTGGATGGTCGAGCCCGAAATGGCGTTCTGCGACATCGAGGGCAACATGAACCTCGCGGAAGAGTTTCTGCGGGAGGTCATTGGCCACCTGCTTACGAAATCCGAAGAAGACCTGGCGTTCTTCAACCAGCGCATCGAGCCGCAGTTGCTCGCCACGCTGAAGCACGTCGTCGACAGCTCGTTCGAGCGAATGGGTTATGGCGAAGCGATCAAGATGCTCGAGCAGTCGGGAGAGACGTTCGAGTTCCCCGTACACTGGGGTGTAGACCTCCAGAGCGAGCACGAGCGGTGGCTGACTGAGGTCAAGGTCGGCCGACCGGTCATTCTCACGGACTACCCGAAGGAGATCAAGGCGTTCTACATGCGTCAGAACGACGATGGCAAGACCGTGCGGGCGATGGACGTCTTGGCGCCCAGAATCGGCGAGATCATCGGCGGATCGCAACGCGAAGAGCGTCTGGACGTATTGGAATCGCGTATCCAGGAGCTTGGGCTGCCGATGGAGGCGTACTGGTGGTACCTGGATCTGCGCCGGTTCGGTTCCGCTCCACATTCCGGATTCGGGCTTGGATTCGAACGGCTTTTGATGTATTGCACGGGCATGAAGAACATTAGAGACGTGATCCCGTTCCATCGCACGCCCGGCCACGCGGAGTTCTAATCGATGTTGAACCTGAAGACCGAATGCGAGGTGTACGATCTGCTGATCCCGCGATTCGTAGCGTTGATGGCTTCCTGTATCGAGAGCTATCCTGCGGACAAGTGGAACTGGAGCTTCAACCAGATGACCCCGAGCGCGCGGGAGCTGGGAGAGCACGCCTTTGCCTGGCTGTGGTGCGACCGGCAGCAAATTGAGCTGCCGGATCCCGCCGATCACAAGCCGACCCCTACCCTCGCAACCCAGGCCGAGGTGGCCAACGGCCTGGCGGAAGAGGGCTTGCGTTGGAAGCAGCTTATCGAGCGGCTCTCGGATGAGGAGCTCTCCTCGACGCGCTTTATCTGGGGTCAGGAGACCCGCTCGGTGCGAGGGTTCATCTTTCACATCGCCCAACACGTAATCTACAAGTTCGGGCAGCTATCTCAGCTCCGATTCGCGATCGGCCTCGATGGATCCGAGCCCTACACTGCGCCCTACCCCAACTGCATTTACGGGTTCGAGCCGGAGAATTCATGGCCCGCCGCGCGGGTATGAAGCTGTTTCGCAAATTCGATTCGCGACTGGCCGCGGAGTTGCGCTCTCAGCGCAAGCCCATCATAGTCGGCTTGGTCTGCACGGCAGTCGCCGCGGTGCTCTCGACGGCCATGATCGGGCTTTCCAAGGTTGCGATCAGCGCGATCGAGAAGCTCGCGGCGCCTTCGATCGTCGGCGCCCCGCGAGATTCGGCGAGCATGACCGGTGCGCTCCTCCTGCTCTTCTGGAGCTGCCTGGCCGTGGTGATCGTGTTCCTGGCCCGCTATTGGTTCGTGCGCGGCCAAACCTACTACCTAAGCTATGCGGCCAACCGCCTAGCGGCCGATCTCAGACTCCGCATGTTCCGAAAGCTCATGCGGCTGCCGATCGGGTATTTCTCAGACAAGCGCTCGGGCGGTCTCCAGAGCGTTCTGACAAACGACGTCAACGTCTACCAGAACGCAGTCGGAATCATTCGCGACAGCATCGACGGGCCGATCAAGGCCATCGGCGGGTTCATCGCGATCTTCTGGCTTTCCTGGCAGCTCGGATGCCTGTCCCTACTGCTGCTTCCGCCAATGGTGGTCGCGATCCAGCGCAATGCCCGCAAAATGCGCAAGGCGCAAGTTCAGGTGCAGATCGACCTCGCCGAAGTCGGGGCTAAGACTCAGGAGGCATTGCAGGGCGTCCGGGTCGTGAAGGCGTTCGGCGCGGAAGCAAGCGTGCTCGGTTCGTACTCCGAGACGGTCGAGGCCAGCTTCGACAGCCAAATGAAGACCGTGGGGATCGTAGCCTCGCTGAGGCCGCTCGTTGAGCTGATCGGCGCGGTCGGCATCGCGGTGATGCTCTATATCTCCGGATTGCTCGCGCGGCAGGGGCTCCTCAGCGTGAGCAGCATCGCTGCGCTGCTCATCGCGCTCGACACGGTCAACCAGGGCTTCCGGAGCTTGGGCGGACTGGGAAACACGTACGCGACCGTGCAAGCAGCATCCGAGCGAATTCACAGAGAAGTGCTCGACGCCCCCGAGAAGCACGAAGAAGGCGGCGGCGAGCGGCTGAGCGATCCGGTCGGCCAAATCGCTTTCGACGACGTGAGCTTCACCTATCCCGACGGCACCGAGGCGCTGCGAAACGTGAGCTTCGTGCTGGAGCCGGGCACTTCCTTGGCCCTGGTCGGACCGAGCGGCGCGGGAAAAAGCACCATAGCCGATTTGCTGCTGAGGTTTTACGAGCCTGCATCGGGCCGCATCACCTTCGACGGGGTCGACATCCGAGATCTCGATATTGCCTGGCTCCGCGATCAGATCGGCGTCGTGCCTCAACAGACTTTTCTATTCGCGGGCAGCATCGAGGATAACATTCGCCTCGGGGCAGCCTCAGCTTCGGATTGCGATATCCGAGAAGCGCTCGTGGCTTCGCACGCCGAAGAGTTCACGCGAGAGATGTCGCAGAGAACCACGTCCGATCTCGGAGAGCGCGGCGCAAGGCTCAGCGGCGGCCAAATGCAGCGCATTGCGATCGCTCGCGCGCTGGTGCGCAAGCCGAAGATCCTGCTCCTCGACGAGGCCACCTCCGCCCTGGACCCGACGAGCGAACGGATCGTTACCGAAGCCCTCGAGCAGGTCATGCACGAGCGCACGACGCTTTTTATCGCACATCGCCTCACGACGGCGGCTAGGGCCGACCGCATCCTCGTGCTCCGACGCGGAGAGATTGTCGAGGAAGGCTCGCATCGCGAGCTTATGGAGCAAGGCGGATCGTACGCGGGACTGTTCAAAGCGTTCAGCGGCGGCGTGCTCGAAGCCTGACGGCAGGTTTCTACCTCTCCCAAACCGATCTCGTCGATGATCGGTCGGTGTTGTATCGTATTCGGATTTGATTGCAGGCGCAATGAACGATGGACCAAAGGTCGGAACCCGGCGATTGAACGGTGATTTCTATCGGTAGGCAGTTGGGAGCCTCTCTGGAATATGCGGGGTGACGTAGAATGAGCCGTGCAATTGATGCGGGAGGTCAGGGCGAGGCTATGAATGTCATCTTCGCGATGGTGGCTGACGACGCACACATTACCGAAGCCGGGAAGCTTGACATCATCGGGGTTTTCGGGACGATATTTGCCTCGGCTTTTCCGGCGAGGCATCCAAAAATGTCTCTAGTAATGAGATTCGAAGTGCCGTCCGTGGAGTTTGGGCACAAAAAGAGCCTTAGAGTGCCGGTCGTCGGCCCTGGCGGCATGGAAATAGCTGTTCTGGAAGGGGAATTCGAGGTCGGCATCCAGCCTGGATATAACGGGCCGAAACCTCCATCGGCGATGCACGATCAAATAGTTGAATTTCCTGACCTTATATTCCCGTCTGCCGGATCATACGCGCTTCACATCGTCGTTCAAGGGGAAACAAAAACCACGGTTCCACTGGAACTTGTTAAATTGGAGACATTAAAGCCATGAGCACCACAACTACAGAAAACCCAAATGTGGGAAAAACCACGGGTTTAGTTATGATCCGCGCAACCGCCAGCACTGCCGATACCGCTGGATATTTGAGTCCGAAGGCAACGTTTTCTTTCGCCGTTAAGAACCTCGTGCCTGACGATGCCAAGGGAAGCACGAAGATCGAAGCGATGGCTAAGAAGGCACGGGCGGATCACCTGCAAGGCAAGACCAGAAGATTTCCTGCGTGAAATCGTTCTGTACCGATGAGTTTTGGGAAGGTTACAATAGCCTTCCCGCTCACCTCCGAACTCTTGCTGATAAGTCATTCCAGCTCTGGATAGAAGACCAGAATCACCCCGGAATAGCATTCAAGAAGCTGAAGAACCAAGTAGAACCCACATGGGAGGCACGTGTGGGAGCCGGTCACCGAGCTTTATGTACCAAGGAAGGTGACGATTTTGTTTGGTTTTGGATTGGAACGAAGTCGGAAGCAAAAAAGCTCTACTGAGCCTTAGCCCACCGAGCCGCAGCTTTGGCAATTTCCGACCGTCTCTCTGGCGTTAGCGTCTCTTTCCGAGCCTCGCCGCCGTTCTTCGCCCGTTCGACTTCCTCTTACGTTGACGTGCCCGTGGCTCTCGCCACAACCTCAAACGCGCCCTGGTTGAAGTCTTTCGGTCCCTTTGACATTGGCTGTAACCATTCTCCGTCATGAGCGTCGAATCCAAGCGCCAAAACGCTCCTAAAAAGCTTCAAAAAGAAGCTCAATATGCTTGCTTCACGCTGTCTACTTATCAGGATGAATCAACTGGATTCACGTCGAAGGGCTCAGATCATCCGTTGTGTTTGCGAACGCTACTCAATCTGGGCAACTGCTAGGCTCTGCGACTGTGCCATTAACACGTTCGGCAAAATCTCGCTTGAGGTTGGCGCGGCTTGTGCTGACTTCCACCGCGATAACGTCGTTGGGCTTAGTTCGAGAGTCGTTCAGGCGGACGAAATGTGGAGTTTCGTTGGATGCAAGCATAAGCGCGTCACACCTGAAAAGCGATAACTGAGTTATGGCGACGTTTGGATCTGGATTGCGATTGAAGCGGACACGAAGCTCGTTATCACTTGGCTCACCGGCGGACGCGGCACTAGCTATTGCCGCAACTTCGTTGACGATCTGGCGTCGAGATTAACCAAGCGAATCCAACTCAGCACGGACGGGCACGGAACGTATACGGATTGCGTCAAGGTCGCCTTTGGCCCGGACGTTGACTACGGGCAGGTAATCAAGGTTTTTGGCGTCGATGCCGAAGGCGAGAAGCGATATTCACCGGCAGAATGCACGGCTTGCAAGACGTAGGCGGTCATCGGTGACACGTTGGACAGCCAGATCAGCAGGTCCTATGTCGAGGGATAGAACCCTACCGCTTGCATGGGTTGCAGGCGATTCACGCGGCTCACGCCGGGCTATTCAAAGAAGTTCGAGAATCACTGCCACGCGACGGCTCTGCACTTCATGTACTACAACTATTGCCGACCGCACCATACGCTCACGCGGGCGACGGCGCGCTGTGGAAAGAACCGAGTCCAGACGACATCCGCAATGGCATCCGGGCTCACCGATCATGTTTGGACAGTCGAGGAAATGGTTTCCGCCGTTCTGGATTCAAAGTGGATCGGTCCGCAGGGCCGTCGAATAGGGTTAAATCCAATGCGTTAGATTCATGAGAGGACTTCCTGCCGCCCGTCGAGAAGCGCTCGATTCGGCTGAGTCCCGGACAAACCCCGGACTCAAGCCACCGGCGACGGTCCCCCAAGATTCCGGGCGGTTCGCCCGATTCGCTCTTTTCGTTCTCCTCTACAATCTCGCCGCCGTAGCTTGGGGCGTCTTCGTTCGCGCAGGCAAATACGGCGACGGATGCGGAAGCCATTGGCCGCTGTGCGACGGAGACTCGACGCCGCT
>JAICWL010000051.1 GCA_025934835.1 Fimbriimonadaceae bacterium | reverse complement strand
TCTCTGGGCGGCGTTGGGGGTTTTTCTTTATTTTTCCGGTGGTAGTTTTTAACCTCAGCTTGGTGCCATTTCGGCGGGCCCCTAAAAAATTTTTGGTGTTTTGTGGGGGGGGCGGGGCCGGGGGGGGCGGGCCCCCGCCTGTGTTTAGGACACTACATTTTTAGGCCTGTTCTCGAGCCAGCAAGCGAGGTTGTCGACGATTTGATCGAGCAGCCTTGAGCGTGATTCGCGGGTGGCCCAGGCCACGTGCGGAGTGATCACGCAGTTCTTGGCACCTATCAATGGGCTTCCTCCAGCGGGAGGTTCGATGGATAGCACATCGAGCCCCGCTCCGGCGATTCTTTCATCTTCCAGGGCTCGCGCTAGAGCGGCTTCGTCAATCAAACCCCCTCTGCTCGTATTCAAAAGCAGGGAAGTGGACTTCATTTTCGCCAACGCAGACTCGGAGATAATATGCCTGGTTTCTGGCGTCAGCGGGGCGTGCAGCGTCAGCACGTCCGATCTGGCAAGAAGTTCGTCGAATGCGACCCGCTCAACCCAGCCAGAGGAGTCGTCGCCTCGCACGAGGGCGATGACCTCCATTCCGAAGGCCCGCCCGATCTCCGCGACCTTGGTGCCGATAGCGCCGAGACCGACGATTCCCAGGGTCAGGCCCTGGATTTCGTGCAGCGGATCCGTATAAAGGCAAAATGTCTTCGCTGCGGCCCATCGGCCATCCCGCACTGCCGCATCTTGCGAGGCCACGTGGTTTGTGAGGTGTAGCAGCAATGCGAACGTGTGCTGTGCGACCGACGGGCTGCTGTAAGCCGGAACATTCGTGACTGTAATGCCGCGATTCTGAGCCGCGTCAATATCCACAACATTCACGCCGGTCGCATTAACTCCGATGTACCGCAGAGAGGGAAGTGCATCCATCTCGGCTTCGCCGAAGGCGACCTTGTTCGTGAGAATAGCGACTGCATCCCTACATCGCTCCATGAGCGCCTCAGGTGCGGTCGCATCGTAGATGTGGGCTTCTCCCAGTAGTGTCAGCGAGCTCCAATCGAGGTCGCCCGGATTCACTGTGAACCCGTCGGTGACGACGATTTTGACCCTCGCTAAGCTATCGACCGAAGAACCCCATGATGAATCTCAAGATCATCGACCAAAGCCAGATATACCAAATTTGACGGGTGCCGACATTGCGCGCGGCCCCGCCCACGCTCGAGCCCGCATCGTGCAGGACACCCCGCATACGGATAGGGACCCGGTTCCTTGCACATTCTTGGCACCGCACTCCCGCCGGGCTCATCACGATGCACTTGGTGCAGACGGGTTTTTCGCAGCGGCCGCATGTAACGCGTGTGGTCTCCTTCTTATGACGGTGGCAGTAGTACAGACCGGGTTCGTCACCGACGGCGACGGGCGGGCCAACTGGCACGAATTTTCTCCCGCACTCGCCGCAAAACCTCGGCTCACCGGCATTCTCGGCGCCGCACTGGCTGCATCTCATCCCGCTTATTTTAATGGAAGCGGCTCCAGGCTTGCGAAAATCACAGCTGGTTCGGGAGCTTGAAATTGAGTTGGGGCGTCAGAGTTTGTTGGGATTGAAGGGAGCAGCAACATGAAGTTTACAGCAGAATTCGCAGCCGCGGCAGTTATTGCGGCAAGCTTGGGCGTGCCGGCAGGCGCGCAGACTACAAATCACCAGAACAAGACCCATCAGCACAACAAGAGCCAAGATACGAAGAGCAAGCCCGTCAAGAGCCAGGCTCATCGAGCCGGTCAGTCCAAGAACGAGCAGAGTAGTCGGGACAAGGCCTTCTATGCCACCCACCACAAGGCAAGCGGTCATTGGGTTCCAAACAGTCGGCCCGACTTGCGCCGACACCCAACCAGCAACAGCCGGACGATCGCGATGACCGGGCACCAATTTCGGCCTCTGACGTTTCCTTTGCGGAAAGGAGCCGTGGTCCAAATGTGGATTAGTGGAACGCCTGGCGGCCGAGCGCAAGTGCTCGTGGAAAACGCTGCAAAGTACAACCTGCCCGAAGTTAAGCGCGGGTACTACGCCGTTGAAACCAAGATGTCCACGAGTCACATAGGCCCAAGGGTCTGGTTCGATCTCTGGGCGAATGGCAAGCACGTCCAGCAGCAGGCGAACATCTCAGGTATGAGGCGGCGCTAGCCTGCGACGTTCGGATCCGGGTGCATCGAGTTCCACAGCGCTTCTAAATCGTAGAACTGGCGCTGCTCGTCTCGCATGACGTGCAGTACTACATCGCCGTAGTCTTGAAGCACCCAGCCCGTTCGCTCACCCTCGACGCGAAGGGGCTTGGACTTAACCGTGGACATCTTCTCTGCGACTCGGTCGGCGATCGACTCGACATGGCGGTCGCTGGTGCCTGTACATACCACGAAGTAGTCCGCAACCGACGTCTTGGCCCGGACATTGAGCACTTCGATGTTCTCGGCCTTCATATCGTCGGCGACGTCACGTATCAACTCAACTTTTTCATCAGACGTCATTAGCTACCTGTATACAGCCCGCGCTCTTCGATATACCTGACGACGGGCTCGGGCGCCCAACCGCCTATCCTTTGACCGTCTTTGATTCGTAGGCGGATCTGTGTGGAGGAGATGTCGACCGTAGGCATCGAAAATAGGTCGATTCGTGCGCGGTACTCGGCGGGGATCCGGCCCATTACGTCGCTTGAAGTAGCGGGGGGCCGGATCACAACCCCGATCCGGCACATTCTCAGCAGCTTCTGCGGGTTCCTCCATTGCGGCAGGCTGCGGACGGCGTCCGACCCCATGAGGAACCAATACGACTCGGGGCGGGCCATCTGAAGCTCGGCCATCGTGTCGACGGAATAACTCACCCCCGCCCGCGAGAGCTCGACGTCGCTGACCGACATCCCAACTTCGCCTTCGATCAGCAGACGCACCATCTCGAGCCTGTCCTCCGGCGACGCCTGCGGCGGAGCGCCTTTCATCGGGTTTTGGCTCGTGGGAAGAAAGAGGACCTCATCAAGTCCTAGCTTTTCAAGCGCCGCACGGGCAAGGGCCAAGTGTCCGTTGTGCGGGGGGTCGAAGGTGCCTCCCAAAATGCCTACCTTCATTGCTCGTCCGTGAATGCGAATTCAGTTTCGCCTACGATGACCGGGTCACCTTCCGCTGCGCCGGCTTCTCGCAGATCCTCGATCACTCCCATGCGTTGCAGGCGCCGATGAAGGTATCGAACAGCGTCGTCACTATCCAGATCTGTCATGGCCACAATGGTTTCGACTCGTTTTCCGACCACATGGAATCCATCGTCGCTTCGCTCGATGTGCCAAGACTGATCCTCCTTGCTTTTCGCCGCCGGCAATAGAATTTCGACCTCTTCCTCCTCGGGAGACTCTTTCAGCAGTTCGACGATGTCGAATAGCAACGGATCGATGCCCTGACCCGTGACCGCGGAAATAGGGAAGAGAGGCTTCCCCAGCTTCTCGAACCGTTCTCGGAGCGCAGCGAACTCGCCCGGCGGCAAAAGATCGAGCTTGTTAAGCGCGATGATACGGGGACGATTCCAGATTGATTCCGAGTACAGCCTCAACTCGCGCTCGATCAGCTCGTAGTTCGCCAACGGATCGGACCCGTCGACAGGGTAGCTGTCAACCACGTGGACGAGCACCCGGTTACGTTCGACGTGCCGCAGGAACTGGTGTCCGAGCCCGGTCCCCTCGCTCGCCCCCTCGATCAATCCAGGCATATCCGCGACCACAAACGAGGTGTCGTGGAACCTTACGACTCCGAGATTCGGCACGATAGTCGTGAACGGGTAGTCAGCGATCTTCGGCCGGGCGGCGCTGATGCGTGAAATCAGCGTGCTCTTGCCCGCGTTGGGCAGTCCTACCAAACCAACGTCTGCGATGAGCTTGAGCTCGAGTTTGGCCACTATGCGCTCGCCAGGCGCACCCTTCTGGGCGAAATTCGGAGCCTGGCGCACGGAACTCGTGTAGTGCTGATTGCCAAAACCGCCCTTCCCGCCCCTGCAGAGCACAACTTTCATGCCGTGGGTCGTGAGATCGGTAACGCGCTCGCCCGTCTCAGAGTTCGTAACTACCGTCCCGACTGGCAGCTTAACCTCGATTCGAGCGCCGTTACGGCCTCTCTTGTTTCCAAGAGCATGTTTGCCGTTTTCTGCCTCAAACCGGTGCTGCAAGCGAAAGTCGATCAGCGTGCGCTTGTTACGGTCGGCAATCAACACGACGTCGCCGCCGCGGCCGCCATCAGCGCCGTTCGGGCCACCGCGCGGAACGTGCTTTTCGCGATGGAAACTCACCGCTCCGGACCCGCCTCGCCCGGATGAGAACTCAACGATCGCCTCATCCAGAAACATGCAAGGAAGTGTACCGGCGCAGCCGGCACGCTTCTGGAGAAGGGGTCCTCCGGCTGCGAGAGCCGAAAACTTCATAATAAAGATTATCGGAAATTCTTCTAACCGAGGCCGGGCACTTCCTTGGGCGTTATTGAACGGGTGTCGAAGCGGGTCAGCCCGCGACTTTCGGAGCTAGGGGACCGATACGCTGCTCGAGCGATTCAGCGGCGCTGTCGCAGATCTCGAGGATCATCTCTACCGTCTTGGGAATGGAGCCGAGGCGCCGCCTCCGGGCGAGCCACCAAGTCGTGGCTAGTCCGGCTACGGTCGCGGCGGCCAATATGGCGGCCCACGGTGCGTTCGGTCGATGATCGTCAGCGTCCATCGTCATGTTTATTGAATCCTGTAATGCCCTTTTCGGTTCGACGGCGCGCGGAAAACAGGGCTTTGGTCGTTCTCAGAGGCCTTAAAGGTGAGCCGGTACACTGTGCTCTTCTATGCTCGACAACCTGACGAGGCGCCTGGCAAACATTCTTGCAAGCATCAGCAATCGCGGGCGCCTTTCGGAAGATGACGTCAACACGATGCTTCGCGAGGTGCGGGTCGCACTGCTCGAGGCGGATGTCAATTTCAAGGTTGCCAAAGATTTCATCGCACACGTCCGCGAGAAGGCGGTCGGCGAGGACGTGTTCGCCAGCTTGTCGGCGGATCAGACGATCATCAAAATCGTCCGGGATGAGCTCACGGAGATCCTGGGCGCCGAAGCGCCGAAATTCAACTGGGGAAACGAGCCGCCGACCGTCATTTTAATGTGCGGCCTCCAGGGCTCAGGCAAGACCACGACTTGCGCAAAGCTCGCGAAATGGCTCATCGCACAGGGCAAGAAGCCAATGATGGCAGCGTGCGACATCCAGAGGCCCGCCGCCGTGAAGCAGCTAGAAGTCCTCGGCGAGGCCCTCGATGTGCCGGTGTACGCCCGAACGGACGGCGCTTCCCCAGTGCAAATTGCCAAGGAGGCGCTGGCGAAGTGCCGCCACGTAATGCGAGACGCGCTTATCGTCGACACAGCCGGCCGCCTTCACGTGGACGAACCGCTGATGGATGAACTCGTGGCGATCTTCCGTGCGACGAATCCTCAGGAGGTTTTTCTGGTCCTTGATTCCACAACCGGCCAAGAAGCCGTCAACGTCGCGGAGGCATTCCACGAGCGCGTTAAGGTCACTGGCGCGGTCTTTACCAAGCTAGACAGCGACACGCGCGGCGGCGCGGTCCTGAGCGTACGCGCGGCGACCGGCGTGCCTGTGCGGTTCGTCGGCGTTGGCGAGCAGATCGAGGCGCTCGAGCCGTTCTATCCGGACCGCATGGCCCAGCGGATCATCGGAATGGGCGACGTTCTTGGGATCATCGAAAAGGCCGAGATCGCATTCCAGGGCGAGAACGTCGAGGACCTCGAAAAGACGATGAAGTCGGGACAGTTCGACTTCAACCTGATGCTGCAGCAGTTCAAGATGATGCGCAAGATGGGGCCGCTACAGAACATCCTCAAGATGATTCCCGGCCTGGGAGCGCAGATCCCTGAAGAAGCGCTCAGCGCGATCAACGAGAAGGACGTGAATCGGATCGAGGCGATCATCTTCTCGATGACCCCGAAAGAGAGGTCGAATCCGGACATCATCAACAGCTCGCGCCGAAAGCGGATCGCGCGGGGCGCCGGCACCACGGTCGAAGAGGTCAATAACCTGATCAAGCAGCTCTACACGATGCGCCGGAGCATGAAGGAACTCTCCAAAATGCAGAGTCGGATGGGCAAGCTGGGAAGACGCCGGTAAGCGACATGCCGTCGACGGTATAATGGGCGGTTCGCGCCGCAGCTATCCTCGAGCGGCCGACAAAGAACTACGAGATGGTAAAGATTCGACTCAGGAGAATTGGCGCGAAGGGCCGGCCTTTCTATCGCGTCGTCGTCGCCGAGAGCACCTCAGGGCGGAATGGCAAATTCGTGGAGACGATCGGGACGTACGACCCCATCGCGCAACCGAAGCATGTCCAAATCGACGAAAGCCGAGCGCTTCATTGGCTACTTCAGGGCGCCGAGCCCACGGAGACGACGGCTTACCTGCTGAACAAGCAGGGCATTCTCCCCAAGTTCTTCGAGCAAAGGCCAACGCAGAAGAAGAAGTACAGCTTTCTCGACAAGAGGACGGCCGCAGTTTCGGTGAAGTCGGTCGTCGAGCCGGTTGTGGCAGAAAGAGCCGCCGCGCCTGTAGCGGAGCCCCCTGCAACCGAGCCTGAGCCAGCACCGGAACCAGCAAGCGAGGCAACAGCCGAAGCAAAGCCGGCCGAGACGGAAGCTCCGGCAGCCGAAGGCGAGGGTCGTTAATGTCGAACAGCGATTATCGGCCGTTCGTAGAGATCTTGGTCAAATCGGTCGTCGAGTTCCCCGACGAGTTGGAGATCGAGGAAGAGGACGAAATGGGAGCGCGCACCTTCTACGTGCACGTCAATCCTGAAGACGTCGGAAAGGTCATTGGCAAGAGCGGGCGGGTGGTTTCGGCCATTCGGTGCGTAGTTAGCGCTGTTGCGGCGAAATCCCGAGAGAAGGCGTTCGTCAAAATTGTGACGGATTAGTGTTCCCTTCCCTTGCTTAGATAATGCTAAGAAGGTGAACAATGCCCACGCCCGTGCGTAAGAAATAGCACGGATGAATTACAAGAAGCTTCGGAGCCGCCTTGCTGCGGCGAGCCTGGCGATTACCCTGCTGCTTGTACCGGCGTTTTCATCGGCCCAGACAGTCGATACCAAGCCGGAAGTCAAGAAGGAGATCCTCGCCAAGGTCTCAGACCTCATCACCACTCGGGCCTACGTGCCCGGCATCGATTTTTCCAAATGGCCCGCCTTCCTAGATGGTGAAAAGGCCAAGCTGGACGCGTCCAAAGACGACGACGAGTTCGCCCGGGACGTGAACGAGGCGCTTCAGAAGTTCGGAGCCAGCCACGTATTCTTTACAACCCCTCGCTCCGCCGAGATCCGCCGTACCAGCTCAACTGTGGGAATCGGCATCAGCTCGCTGACGACTGACGACGGCCTGCTGGTGGTCCGCACCGTTCCGGGGGCTCCTGCCGACAAGGCCGGTCTGGTTCCTGGCGACTTGATTGTGGAAGTCGCCGGCAAGAAAGTCGAGGGGATCAAGGGGATTCCTGGGCCGGAGGGCACGCAGGTCAAACTCAAGGTCAAGCACCAGAACGGTCAGTTCCAAGAGTTCACGCTCACCAGAGCTGCTTTCTCTACGAAGCGGCCAGAAGAGCTTGTCGAGGTCAATAAGGACACCGCAAAGCTTAATGTTTACACGTTCGACTTTACATACAGCCGCGAAAACGTCGACAACCTGATGAAGAAGGCCCAGAAGTACAAAAACCTGATTCTGGACCTGCGAGATAACGGTGGTGGCGCGGTCGTAAACCTCCAGCACCTGCTCGGACTTTTCATCCCGAACGACGACGGCGTCGGCACTTTCGTAGACCGACGAATGGTCAGCAGCTTCGAAGAGGAGACGGGCGGTTCCGACAAGGATCTGGCCGCGATAGCCAAATGGAGCCCGCGAAAGCTTCGCCCGTTCCCTGCTCTCGACGCCCCGGTTTATAAGGGCAAAGTCGTCGTGCTCGTGAATCAATTCTCGGGCAGCGCATCTGAAATCTGCGCCGAGGCGCTCCGTGACGAGATCGGCGCGCAGGTCGTTGGGTCGAAGTCCGCCGGCGCTGTTCTCGTCTCGGTCATCGTGCCCGCGAGTCATGGGTTCATGCTGCAGTATCCGCTCGCGGACTACATCACGATCAAGGGTCAGCGCCTTGAAGGCAACGGCGTGACCCCGGACGTCGAGGTTTCGGATGCCAAGTACAGGCTGCCGAACGCTCCCGACCCGGTGCTCGAGAAGGCGGAGACGCTCTTCACCAAGACCAACTGATCCATCCACTCGGGCAGTTGTCGACCGCGCCCGTCGCAATCGCGACGGGCGCATTTGTTTTTGCTCGCCGGAGTCTCCTAATCGAATTGAGTGGGGCAGGCATTGAGCCCGCTCGCGGTGTTAAACTCAATGGCCGCGCACCGATTCGGTCGGCGCACTCGTCCTAGCCTATGCCTAATGAATCGTTGCATGACTCAGTGGCCGAAACTCGGTGGCTCTTTGCTTTGGCACAGGGCGACCCGAGCGCGCTCGGGGCCATTTACGATTTCTATGGTGAAAGGATTTTCCGCTACACCTATCGAATGCTCGGGAATCGTGCCGACGCGGAAGACGCAACCGCAGAAACGTTTCTCAGGGTCCTCAGAAGGTCCTCCGAGCTGCGAGCGGACGGGGCGTTTCGAACCTGGATATTCAGGATCGCCCGAAACCTTTGTATCGACAAAATGCGGCAGCAGAAGCTTATGGATTTGCCGCCCGACGCCCAATACGGCGGAGGGGAGGACCGAACCACCCTCCGCGTAACCGTGCAACAAGCGCTAAGCGACCTGCCGATCGAATATAGAGAGCCGTTGGTTTATTGCGACCTAGAAGATATGAGCGCAAGAGAAGCCGCCGACATTTTGAACATCAGTGTGCCGGCTTTGAAATCGAGGCTGTATCGAGGACGCAGAGCTCTGCGAGACAAGCTTGGAAGCACCATTGAGAGGAAATCGTGAACGACGAATTGTATAGCAAGCTGGTCGACCTATACGCCGGCCGAGAGTTGCCCGAGGAACTCGAGCAAGAAATGGAGCTCGCGGCATTCAACGACGCGGAGCTAAGCCGCGAGATGACTTCCCTTCGCAAGACCGTGGAACTCCTTCGATCGAGCGAGGATCACGTTTATACCGACGAATCATATCAGCGAATTCTGATGAAACTATACGCGAGGGGCGCTTCTATCGAGCCTAAGGCGCCCGAGCCAACCCATCTGCAATATCAGCTGCCAATGCAAGGCTAGCCGCGATCGCCTCGAGGAGAGATCCAAACCAATGCCCGAAGCCACAACCCTAGATTCAGAGTCCCGCGTTCGTCAGAATACGCATATGAACCTGGATTGTCCTAGAAAGGAATTCTTCGAGGCGGTGAGCGCCGCGGCTGCCGCGTCGAGCATCCGAACCTCGGTCAACATTCTGCAGAGCCTCAAAATCGAGGCGCGGGACGGCGCCGTACGCGTGCTCGGCTGCGATGGAGAAATGTGGGTCGAGCGATCGGTGGCGGGCATGGTCACCGAAGACGGAGCCGTGTGCCTCCCGGCAAAGACCCTAACGCAGATTTTGAGCCAGCTTCCGGATGGCGACTTGCACCTGGAGTCGCTCGAATCCGGCGGCGCCGTGCTTAGCGAGGGGGCCTCGGAATACCGGCTCCAGGCGCTTGACGCCGCGGACTTCCCCGAGCCGCCCGAGTTTGGCGGCGAGGGCGAACTGACGCTCTCCATGGCCGAGTTTCGCCGGGCGGTCGATTCGGTTCTCTACGCGGTTTCTACCGATCAGCACCGTCAGGTATTGACCGGCGTGCTGATGAACTACAACGGCCGCGAGCTCATTTTGGTGGCGACCGACACGCACCGCCTCGCCGTCCGAAAGATCGCTCAGGCGGGTATCGGCACCCAGATCAGCGCCGTAGTCCCTGAGCGGGCCCTGCGCGCCATGAAGGCCCTTCCGATAGCCGACGAAGAGAATCTGACCATCAACTTTGGCAAGGATCGAGTAGGAGCCGAGGCATCCGGAGCCAAAGTGGTTTCGCAGCTCCTCGCGGGCACCTATCCCAACTGGGAGCGCGTCGTCCCGCCGGAATCGACACGGACCTGGAGCGTCGAAGTAGATCAGCTTCAAGAAAAGGTGCGCCGCGCGATGATCATCGCCGCGGAAAGCGCGAGTCGAGTTCGGTTCAAGGGTACGGATGACCAGATCATCATCGCAGCGCGAAGCGAGGAAAGGGGCGAGGCGAAAGAGCAGGTAGCTATGATTCCGACGAACGGCGACATGGAGATCGCGTTCAACGGAAAGTACGTGCTCGATGCGCTTGATCCGATCGAGGGGCCGGGCCTCCGAGTGGAAATGACCGAGAATTCTAGGCCGGCGATCTTTCGCCCGGCCGACGATGACACGGGTTACTTCTGCGTGATCATGCCGATGCTGATCTCGTAGCTTGGAGCCTAATTGGCGCGCTCGAGAGGACTCGAACCTCCGACCCTCAGCTCCGCAAGCTGATGCTCTATCCACTGAGCTACGAGCGCGCGAGAGTCGAGATTATACCCGCGGGGCTAGATCGCGAACTCACGGACACTCCGGTCCGAGCAACCTGCTACGACCGCTGAACCGTCCGGCTTGAACGCCAGCGAAAGCAGGCGGCAATCGTTAATCGTGTGCCGCTCCTTGAGCGCTCCGGAGAAGTCGACCAGATTAAACCCGTGGCGATCTCCAACTGCGACCAACGCCTCGCAGGGATGTAATGCCGCCAGCGGCAGCCCGCTGCCTACGGGCAGTGTATGCAGGATCCGGAGCTCATCGCAATCGAACAGAATCAGGTCGTGCAGGGTCCTGAACGCAACGACTGGAACCGAAGGGGACGCGGCCAAAGAGTACACGCGCTGCGGCAGTCGGAAGCGCGCTTCCTTCTTCCTGGTCGCTACGTTCCACGTTCGCACGCTAAAGCTGTCTGAGCCGACTAACCGGTCGCCGTCGGGCAGAAAGCCGATGTAGCGCGGAGAGTCGTTGTCATGCCAAAGCGACTTGAGTGAACCCGCTTCGGTCCAAACCCCTAGCGTTCCATTATCGAAGGCCGATGCCACCAGCCCCAGCGACGAAGCCACGGCGATCGGAGAAATGATTAAGAAACCAAACGATCTCGGCGCTCGGTAGCTCCATGCTCGGATCCCTTTCGAGACGTCAAACGCATGCAACCGGTCGCCCGCAGCGACGAAGAGCAGCGAGCCATCGTGGGAGAAGCTGAGGCCACGAATGCGCTCCGTCGGCCGGATCTTGTCGTCTTTTGTGCTCAGCTTCAGGCTGAATACCTCCGTGCCGTCCCGCATAACCGACAGTCGCATCGACGTGTCGCTCTGCGCCATCAGGCGGCTATCGGGAGAAAAGGCGACGTGGTTGATCCCCGCGGTGTCAACGGGCCGAAACGGTGCAAGCAGCGGCAGGGCGGTTTCGGCTGGCATCATCTCCTGCGAGCTTGATTCTCGTGATCGAGGGTTGACAGCAGCTCCGCATCCGCGCGGATGGTGCGTTCCCAGGCGTCGGTCGCATTGGAGTGCTTGTAGCGACCTAGTGCATCGATCAAAGCTTGGAGAGCGGGATCGTTGGGCTGCACGCGAAGCCACTCGACAGCGGTCACATAAGCCTCGTCGTATCTTTTGAGCCTGTCGAGGGACTGCGCCAACTTGACCCCGGCCTCCCAGAAATTTGGATCCAGCGACACCGCTTTGCGAAACTCCTTTTCTGCTTCATCCCAGCGCTGCAGCCGGAAATAGCACATGCCGAGAAGGCCGCGGAGTCTAGGGCTGCACGGTTGAATGTGCAAGGCGTCGGTACAAGCCGCGATCGCCTCGTCCCAATGTCCGTGACGCATCAATTCATCGATGTGCGGGTCGCTCATCGGCATATTTAGCCTACGCCAGAATTCGATCTGCTTGGGACCTTTGGACGAAATCTAGTCTTCCTTGCAGAGCCGCGTACGAACGGTCTGGCCGTCGTGACAGGTTCCTGCCAGCTCGGTCTGGATGGTGGCGTGGCCGATGTTGAAGTCGCTCGCCAAGAGCGTGCTCAACGCCTCGACGACGGCAGTCGAATCCATGATGGTCGCCCCCTCGGGGAGTTCGACATGGCAGGACATGTACCTCATGCCATCCCCGACAACCCACACATGCATGTCATGCACGTGCTGTACGAGCGGCTCCCGCTCCATAGCCGAAGCCAGCGCCTCGACGTCGATATCGGCCGGCGCTGCCTCGAGCAGGATGTCGACTGCCGCCTTGACGACTCCCCACGCCGTGTAGACGATGAACATGCCGATCAGCAGCGATGCCAACGTATCGGCTAAGACCCAGCCGGTCGTGCGGATAATGAAGCCGGCCACAACGACCGCCGCAGCGCTAGCGGCATCCCCAACCATGTGGATGAATGCCGCGCGCATATTGAGGTTGTCATGTGCGCCGTCCTTAAGCATCCAAGCAATTACGGTGTTAATTAGCACCGATGCGGCCGCGACCCAAATCATAAGCCCCGAGGAGATCGTCCTGGGATGTCCCAGTGCTTCGACCGCTTCGAATAGGATCAGCGCTGCAACCCCCACGAGGCTCGCCGCGTTGAACAGCGCCGTCAATATGGCCACGCGGTGATATCCGTACGTCTTGCGATGGTCCGCGGGCTTTCGCGCGATCCATACCGCGTAGGCGGCCAATCCGAGCGCTAATGCGTCGCTGGCGTTGTGGCCGGCGTCTGCGAGCAAGGCCAAGCTGCCAGAGCTCACGCCTGCCAGGGCTTCCACGAGGACGAAGGTCAAAGTGATCGCAAGCGAGGCGACGAGCTTCGGCCCGTGCTTCGCTCCGTGAGCGTGGATCAGGCCAGTCGAACCACAATCGGCGCTCGCGCTCATCTCAAGTTTGAATGTACACATTCTAGGATCCGGGCCGCATTACGGTATCGGGGTATCGTCTGTCGCCCTGAGCGTCCCGGCAAGATTGCCGATGATTACCAATGGGCCGGACCTGTGCCCAGCACATGAGCACCCTTCACCGCGTACTCCGCCAGACCGACTTGCTTTTGGGCCTCGGCCTTTTGACGGTCGTGGCGATGCTGATCCTTCCCTTGCCCCAATGGGCGCTTGATGGCGGCTTGGTCGTGGCCATTGCCTCGTCTGTAATCATCCTTCTTACATCGGTGAACATCACCGACCCGCTGCAGTTCAGCGTGTTTCCCAGCCTCCTGCTCATCACTACGCTTTTCCGGCTAGCGCTCAGCATAGCGGCCACAAAGCTGATCCTCGGTACCGGCCAGGCTGGGCACGTCATCCAGACCTTCGGCGCCTTTGTGATGGGCGGCGACTTCGTCGTCGGCTTCGTAACCTTTCTCATCCTCATCATCGTGAACTTCGTGGTCATCACGAACGGCGCGGGACGCGTTTCCGAGGTTGTGGCCAGGTTCACGCTGGACGCGATGCCGGGCAAGCAGATGTCGATCGACGCCGACCTTGCGGCCGGACTCATCGACGAGGACGGTGCGCGAGACCGGCGCAAGCGCATCAAGCAGGAGGCCGATTTTTACGGCGCGATGGATGGCGCCTCCAAGTTCGTCAAAGGCGACGCTGTGGCCGCTGTTTTGATGATCGTCGTCAATATCGTCGGCGGATTCGCAGTCGGGTTCATGAAGGGCCAGGGCGACGCGCTAACCATCCTGAAGGACTACTCGCTACTCTCCGTTGGAGAGGGCCTCGTGAGCCAGGTTCCCGCGCTGCTGATTTCGACCGCGAGCGGCCTGATGGTCACACGGGCCGGTCAGGACCGCAGCATGGGCGGCGAAGTGCTCTCGCAGCTTTTCAATCAGCCGCGGGCGATCCTGTTCGCAGGAATCGCACTTGCCGCGTTCGGATTCGTGCCCGGATTCCCGGCTACGATATTTGTAGGGGTGGGAGCCGGCTGCATCGGCCTCTACCGCTTTCTTCAAACCACGCCGAACGCCGCCAAAATGCTCGACCCCGTCGGTTCGACAGCCAAGCCCAAAGCCGCCTCCACTCCGGCTCCGACTGGGCCCGAGGCCGTCCTTCCGCTGCTGGCGGTCGATCCTATCGAGATCGAAATCGGATACGGTCTCACCAAGCTAGCGGATTCGAGAGTCGGTGGAGACCTGCCCGAGCGAATTACCGCCACGAGGCGTCAAATCGCGCTCGAGGCGGGATTCGTGATGCCAACCGTGCGAATTCGCGACTCCGTGCATCTGCAGACGAACGACTACGTCATCAAGGTTCGGGGCGAGGAAGTCGCCAGAGCCGCTTGCATGCCTGGCCAACTCCTTGCGGTGAATAGCGGATCGGCCACGCCGAACTTGCCTGGGATGGTGACCAAGGATCCGGTATTCGGCCTCGACGCAGTGTGGATCGACGCTGCCCTTCGCGACCAAGCTGAACGAATTGGCTATACGGTCATCGAGCCTAGCGCCGTCATTTCGACCCATCTGTGCGAAACAGTCAAGGCTCATGCATCGGAGCTTCTAAGCCGCCAAGACGTTCAGACTCTCATCGACAATGCCAAGGCGGTAAACGAGGCGGTCGTGAACGAGCTCGTGCCGAACGTGCTGCAAGTAGGAGACGTTCAAAAAGTGCTCCAGCACCTGCTCCGTGAGCGTGTACCCATCCGCGACATGGTCACCATTTTGGAAACAATGGCGGATTTCGGCTCTCGCGTGAAGGATCCCGAGCAGCTTGGCGAGCTCGTACGATCGTCGATCTCTCGAACGATCACTCGACAGTATGTCGACCATGAGAACCGGCTGTACTGCATCACGCTGGAGCCCGGCCTAGAGCGGCAGCTTGCCGAGGCTGTCAGCGCTACGAGCATCGGCCAGGTGCTTGTGCTCGATCCCGTCATTCAGAGCTCCATCGTCGAGCGTCTCAAGACAGCCAACGACGAGGCCATGGCACGGGGTTATCACGCGGTGTTGCTTTGCGGAACACAGTTGCGCCTCCCGCTGCGCAGGCTCCTCGAGCGCTATCTGCCGACGCTCCACGTGCTCGCCTTCAACGAGGTGGCCGCGCGAGCAGACGTCGAGTTCGTCGGCCAGGTTCGCGCAGCCTAAAGGTACAATCGGCTCCGCAAATGACCCAAGTCGACATCAACATCACCGCGGGCAGAGACCAGGTGCGCGAGCCTTGGATCTGGCGACTCAGCCGTGAGTTCAACGTCAAGGTCAATGTCAAGAAGGCGAATATAGACACGGACTATGGCTGGGTTCAGCTGGAGCTCGAGGGTCCGGTTGAGGAGATCCAGCGCGCTACAGCGTGGCTGATGACAACGGGCATGTCCGTCGAGGCGGTTCAGCGCGCAGTCGGCGCATGAGCCTGTACGATCCGAGCCCGCCCGAAGACCTGGATCGTTTTTGGACCGAGCTAGTACGCCAAGCCGAGGATTTGCCGCTTCAATTCCGGCGAAGCAACACGAACGACTTCGACCGCCCAGGATTTAAGGTCGAGTCCATCGAATTCAGCACTGTCGGCGCCAGAACCCTTCACGGTTGGCTTGCTTACCCTCCGAGGGCGAGGAGATTGCCAGGCTTCGTCTGGATTCCACCGTACGGTCGCGAGTCCCTGCTTGCCAACGAATATGGCACCCTTGAGGGGTTCACGAGCCTGAGCTTCAACTTCTTCGGCCTCCCCTCTTTTCATCAGGAGAAGTACGTCGTAGACCGCGGCTACTTTGCGGAGGGCGCCGAGTCGCCCGACACTTGGATTTTCCGGCAGATGGCCCAAGATGCAGTCGTGGCTGCGAGAGTGCTGCGAGCGCAGGTCGAGGTCGATCAGGACCGGGTTGCAGCGTCCGGTATGAGCCAGGGCGGCGGCATCGCCATTTGGCTTGGAGCTTATTGCTCGGCTGTCCGCGCCGTCTGTGCCGACATGCCGTTCCTTTGCTCGATGCGCGAAACGCTCTCACGCACGGTTTATCGTTACCCGCTCAAGGAGCTGTTCGATTTCGCCGAGCGGATCCCCGTGGGTCTGCAGCGCGTCGAGAACACAGTCAGCTACTTCGACACGACGAACCTGGCGACCCGATGCCGAGTGCCTTCACAGGTTTCACTCGGCCTTCGGGACCCGGCGAGCCGGCCCGAGAACGTTCGCGCCGCATTCGACGCACTGGCGTGCAAGAAGAGACTCGTTACGTACGACGGGGGCCATGACTGGACGCCTCCGATGATCGAGAACAACCGCAATTGGCTACTCGAGAATCTGGCCTGAACGTCTTGCAGATCGGCAGCTCACTCCATTCCTGGGGCGGCATCGAGCGCTACATCGCATACCTAATCCAGGGTCTGGCGGCTCGGGGTCACCGGTTGGAGCTGACCTGCCCGCCGAATTCGCCCTTGGCGCAGAAGTCCGCGGCCCCCTGGTTCGGTATATCGAATCGGCGGACGTTCAACCCCGTTGCATACGGCCGGTATGTATGCCTGTTCCAGAAGGGCCGGTACGACATCGTCCATTCTCACTTCTCGCCAGACTTTCTTACCGTCGGCCTCGCCGCGCGAAGGGTCTCGGGGACAAAGGCGATCATGACAAGGCACGTGGCACTGCCGTGGAAGCCGGCCAAAGCTCGGCTGTACGCGGCGCTGTACGACAGAATCATCCCCGTATCCGAGGCTTCGTACCGAGCCCTCGAATCCAGCGGGATTCCGGCCGAAAAAATGCAAGTGGCGAAGGCCGGGTGCCCGCCGCTCGAGCCGACGCGCTCTGCCTCGGACGTCCGACAAGAGCTCTGCATCGACCACGAAACTTTCGCCGTCGGAATCTTCGGACGGCTCGCTCCGGAGAAGGGGCCCGGCATAGCGCTAGATGCCGCAGCCAAGCTCACCTGCCGCGCCAGGGTCTTGTTCTTCGGTGATGGTCCGATGTACGAGGAAGTGCTCCGCAGGTGCGAAGACCGCCCCGCGCAAGCGCTCGGGTTCAAGCCGAACGTCGCAAACTGGATGGGAGGTATGGACGCCGTAGCTATTCCGAGCGTCTGGGAAGAAGCATTCCCTTTCGCCGCTCTGGAAGCGATGTCGATCGGGAAACCCGTAATTGCCTCGGACGTCGGAGGCATCCCGGAGATCGTCGAGCATGGCGTCACCGGACTGCTGGTCGCACCCAACGATCCGGGAGCGCTCGCCGCGGCGATCGACGAGCTTGCGAGCGATCCTAATACGGCTAGGCGCATGGGCGACCGCGGCCGTTCGGTTCATCGAGCGAACTACACGGTACCGAAAATGGCCGAACGGATCGAAAGGGTATATCTGTCCGCCCGCCAGTAGGGCTACGAGTTCTTGCGGATGTAATCGTACAGCTCGTCGATCTTGGCGAACGCCAGCCCCGTGACTGTGTCGGCTGCGCCGTAGTAAATCGTGATTCTCCCTGTCGCCGCATCGGCCAGCGCCGCGCACGGAAAGCAAACATTGGGCACATCGCCGGCGAGCTCATACAGCTCGCGCGGGTTGATCAGATAGGGCTTGCACCGCTTGCGAACGACCCACGGCTTTTCGAGATCGAGCAGCACGGCGCCGAACGAGTACACATACCCGTTGCAGCTCGTCAGAACGCCGTGGTGGAACAGCAGCCAGCCTTCGGAAGTTTCGATCGGGACCGGGCCCGCGCCGATCTTGGTGGATTCCCACGGCTCGCGCGGCCCCATGACATACCTGTGCCGACCCCAATAGATTAGGTCTTCGCTCTGGCTCAGGTAAATGTCGCCGAAGGCCGTGTGGCCGGTATCACTCGGGCGGCTCAACATAAGATAGCGGCCCCCGACTTTGCGAGGGAACAGAACGCCATTCCGGTTGTACGGCAGAAGGGCGTTCTCCACCATGTGGAACTCTCGAAAGTCGTAGGTGTAGCCTAGCCCGATCGTCGGTCCATGCCATCCATTACACCAAGTGACGTAGTAGCGGTCGTCCAGCTTGCACACTCGCGGGTCGTAGGCGTAGGTCGGCTCCTCGATCTCCTCATCGTCTCGGATCCAGCGGATCGTCTCATGGTCGATTTGCCAATTGATCCCATCTTTGCTCCGTCCTGCGTGGAGCACCATCTGGCGGCGAATGTCGTCGCACCGAAAAACCCCCGCAAAGCCTCCCTCGAACGGGATGGCCGCGCTGTTAAAGATGCTGTTCGATGTCGGGATGAGATCGCGCGGGATGATTGGGTTTCGCGAATAGCGCCACAGGGGCCCCTGTCCCCGCGTCGTTCGCTCCTCCCAAGGGATGTTGGGCAGGTCCGGGCCGATGATGCGAATGGTATTGCTCATGAGTTCTAGGGTTCGATTTCATTCTGGTGCGCCCGCCGACCGCTTGTCACTCTCTGGCCCCGGACTCGATCCAGCGCCGAAGGATATCACCGAACTCGCTCATCTGGTCGGGAAGGCCGACCGTGACGCGGACGTACCGGTCCAGCGGAGGGAGACCAGGCTTGCGCAGAAATACCCCCAGCTCGAGCATCTCGCGGAGCATCCTGTTCGCGCGTGCCGGACTTCCGAGATCGACCAGGACAAAGTTCGTGTGGGTATCGAGGCTGCCCAGGCCCAAACTCTCGCACAGTCCGTGGACCACCTTGACGCCCTCCGCAGTTCTGCTCGCCACAGACTTGACCCATTCCGGGTCTTCAACGGAGGCGAGAGCACCCGCTTGAGCGATCGAATTGACCTCGAAGTGCATCCGAATCTTGTCTG
Source organism: Fimbriimonadaceae bacterium (assembly GCA_025934835.1). Classification (GTDB taxonomy): domain Bacteria; phylum Armatimonadota; class Fimbriimonadia; order Fimbriimonadales; family Fimbriimonadaceae; genus Fimbriimonas. Next base: position 3,608 of record JAICWL010000051.1, on the reverse strand, counting down.
CCTGCACGGAGAACCACGGCTCTGCCAGCGCGTACCCGATGCGAGCTCCAGCCATGCCGTGAGCCTTTGAGAAAGTCCTGAGCCTGATGGTCGAGGCCAACGGAGTGCGAGTTCCTGGCCCAGGTGCATACTCCCGGTATGCCTCGTCGAGCACTAGAAGCGTGTCCGACGGCAGCTCAGCGCGGAGCTTTGCAAGCTCCTCGGCACATTGCCAGGAGCCGGAAGGATTGTCCGGATTTGCCACGTAGACAAGTCTCGCGCCATAGTTCCTGGCCGCCTCGGCCAGGCCGCCAAGATCGACCTTTTCGGCCGAATAGGGTACTTCATGGACAACCGCGCCGACTCCTCTCGCAGCATATGTGAACGTCGGGTAGGAGCCTTTCGTGGTAACAACCGACGAACCCGGATCGAGCACAACCCTGCAGATCAGAGAAAGCAGACCATCGATACCCGGCCCGACCACGACTGTTTCGGGCGGCACTTGTTCTCTCGCTCCCACAGCTTCTCTGAGTTCCCACGATTCCGGATCGTTGTACCAGTGCGTCACTGTGGCTGCTCGGCTCATCGCTTCGATAGCGGCCGGAGATGCTCCGAACGCGCTCTCGTTCGCCCCAAGTCTCAGATGAATCTGAAAGCCTTGGCGCTCCAGAGCCTCGGGAGCGACGAACGGCGTCGCGCTCTCCAGCGATCGGGCTATCCGGGAAACTGGCTCGGACACGTGCAGAGCGATTTTCTCACATACGGGCCCTTTCTGCGAAAGGTATAGTTCGCTGAGTGCGCGCGCACGTTCTGATTCCTCTTCTCGCCTTTGGCTGCATCGCGCATGCGGATCGGCTGATTTCCATTCCAACGGCTCGCAAGCTTCCGTTCGGCACTGTGAGCTTCGAGGGTATGTCCGAAGTCCGAGGGCGCACCGTCGAGCACTACCTGGACGTCGGGATCGGAACCTCGTTCGAGCTCGAGGCTCACTCCCAGCGCTGGCTTTCCGGCCCGACCGTCGGTACGTTCGATGTCGATTACAGCTACCTGGCGCCGATTCCGGATCTGGCACCTGGGATTAGCCTGGGGGTTCAGGACGCACTCGACCGAACGGTTCAGCGTCGCCGCTACTACGCGGCCATCACCTTCCGAAATATCTTTGAGACCTCGGATGGCGAAGTTCCCGCAGACATCACGCTGGGAGCTTTTCTGGGCCACCAGTCGGGGGCGTTCGTCGGGGTGGCGCTTCCGTTCAGCAAGGCTGTTTGGCTGCTCGCCGAACACGACGGTTACCGGATCAGCTCTGGCCTCGAACTTCGGCCGACTGCTTGGGCGTCGGCTCGTCTGATCTTTCGGGATCAGCAGACTCTGTTCGACCTGAAGCTCGTGCATCGCTTTTGAGTTGGAGGCCGCTCTCCGACGCCAGCTGCAAAATCCGCCGCTCGAGCTCCGCGCTAAACAGCTCTCGATTCTCACGCTCAGTCGCGCCTTGCGCCGCGTCCTCATACCGAAACGGCTCGCCGTAGCTTAGAGTCACTTTGTGCTTCGAGCCCCTGCCGCTCCGAGGCATCACGAACTGAGTTCCGGAGATTCCAACCGGTACGACGAGCGCGTTCGTTCGTTTCGCGAGCATAGCCACTCCTCGGTTGATCGGCAGCATCGTCTCTCCATCGTTTCGCGTTCCTTCGGGAAAGATAAGCACCGCCTCGCCCTCTTCGAGGAGTGCAATCGCTCTTCGGATGGCCTCGGTGTCGCTTTCGCCGCGGCGTACGGGAAACGAACCCAGAGAAGTTATGATCGGTCCGAGCACCCTGACATCGAATAGCTCCTCTTTCGCCATGAACCGCAGTCTGCGGCGGGTAGAGCATGCGACTGCAGGTGGATCCAGTTGGCTGATGTGAACTGGAGCGACTATCAGTCCTCCAGTTCTTGGAACCCTGTCCTCGTGCAGCCCCTGAATCCCCCCGTGCGTTCCGAAATAGAAGACCCGAACGAACCAGCGTACGAATGCGTACCAGGTGGGGTGCCTGCCGCTTGCCATTGAAGCGATGGTATCTCATCCAGCGAGACTGCCGCTCCGTGCTACTCTAACCCCGATGTGGAAGCTGAGCGGCCTGACCCGGGCTCAATGGATCATTCTGGGCGTCGCTTGGCTCGGTTGGGTCTTCGATATCATGGATTCGGCGCTCTTCGCCTTCGCAAAGGGCCCGATGCTGATCGAAATGCTTGGCGGCAAAGAGGCCTACAAGCTAAATGGGCCCCGTATCGAAGGGCAGATCCAGGCGCTGTTTCTCGTCGGCTGGGCGATAGGCGGCCTGGTGTTCGGAATTGTTGCCGACCGTTGGGGCAGAACACGCACGCTGGTGCTTACAGTGCTGCTTTACTCGCTTCTCACGGGTCTGACCGCGCTTTGCCGAACGCCCGAGCAAGTAGCTTTGGTGCGATTCCTTTCCGCGCTCGGCATCGGGGGCGAATGGGCCGCAGGAGCTGCGCTCGTCGCAGAGAGCCTTCCGGACTCGGCGAGGGCTGCCGCGGCAGGATTCATTCAAAGTGCGGCGGCGTTCGGTCCTTGGTTCGCAGCGCTTGCGAATCTCGCTATTCCGCCGGGCGCGTGGCGGCCGCTGTTCCTGGTGGGAATACTGCCCGCCCTTATTTGCGTTGTCATCCGGCTGCGAATCCAGGAGCCCGAGAGGCAGAAGGCCCGCCCTGGAAGTTGGCTGGAGCCACTAAAGGAGCTGTTTGGCGAGAAGCGTTGGCGAAGGAACGCCATCGTCGCGATCGTACTCGGCATAGTAGGGATCACAGGCGCGGGCATCGTGCCGTTTTGGCTGCCGAACCTGGTGCGCGAAGCGGGCGGAGGAGCGGGCGAGCTCGCGGTACGAAATTTCACGAGCCTGAACACTTTTACGCTGCACATCGGCACGCTTGCCGGAGTTCTGGTCTTTCCAATGCTCGCTGAAAGGTTTGGGAGAAAGCCGGCTTTCGCGGCATTCTTCATCCTGGCGCCGATCACCGCTTTCCTCGCCTTGTACGGCGGCGCGAGCCTTCCTCGGCTGCTTGTGCTGCTCCCGGTCAGCGCGTTCTTCTCAATCGGCCTCAGCGCCGGATTCGTGCTGTACTTCCCGGAGCTCTTCCCTGCTCGGTTCAGGGCGACTGGCGCCGGTCTCGCCTACAACGTCGGGAGGATCGCAGCTGCGCCCATGCCTGCGGTGATCGGAATTGTGATCGGATCGATGCAAGGGAGCGTGGCTGCAGGGGTGCTTGTCGCCAGCATGATCTACGTCGTCGGATTGCTGGCCCTTCCGTGGGCCCCAGAGACAAAGGGGCTGCCACTCCCGGATCAGGAACCGGCCTTGTCGGCCAGCCCGTAGGAGGCTGCGATGACGGCGACGTTGTGGATCGGGCTCGTGCCTCGTCCGCCGGAGACTGCCGCGGTCGTGATCTGGTCGACGCGAGTGAGAATTCGATGATGGAGCGCGCCGTCGACCGAGCCGATCGCCGCCAAAAAGCTTCTCCCGCCTTGTACGCCGGCCCGGGCAAGGCTCAATTCCAATGCGGTTTCCGCATCGACGAGAGCGGCTCGACTTAGCGCAAGCTGGCGGGCTGGATGGAACGGTTCGTGAAAGCGC
>JAICWL010000027.1 GCA_025934835.1 Fimbriimonadaceae bacterium | reverse complement strand
CGGCGTTTCGGCGCCCGATCCCAGATACGTTCTGAGGATCATCCCGAATGAGCGTAAGGTCGTGATCGGCGACTCGGATCAGCTGCTCGAGCGCGAAGTACGGCTTTCCGAAACGAAATGGGGGTGCGTCGACCCCAGCGCGGCATCCACGCGAGTGACCGCGAAAATTCGATACAACATGGAGCCGCAGCGGGCCACGCTGCTTGGCGGAGACGAGCCCAGGCTCGTGTTCGATGAGCCCGTCCGCGCCGTCACTCCGGGCCAAATCGCCGTCGCCTACCGGGGAGCGTCCGTTGCCGCCGGCGGGTTCATCTCTGCTTAGCCGCAGCATCTACCCGGACCCGATAAGCGCCCGGAAGCTGTACCAAAGCGAGCACGTTTGCCGCGAGCAGGAATGCCAACAGCGCGGCGATCCCCCATCGATATCGGCTGCTGGTCAGCCGGGCCAAACCGATCACGAAGGGCAGAGCAATCGGCCCGATAGCCATGAACAGATAACGCGCCTGAGGCTGGACTTGCCAGAGGTTGTAACGGATGTATCCGAGTACGACCAGCGCCAGAAACAGCCCTAGGCCGTTAATCAACGTTCTTCGCCTTTCATCCCTCGTCGCCGCAAGCGCGCAGATGAAGAAGACGACCAGCAACGGCAAATAAATGGCATACGGCAGATGGATGTCCATGTAGCCGAAAATGCCGATGAAGCTGAGGGCTGTGCCAGCCCCGAAAACGTAAATCCAGTGCGCCAGAGCATATGGGCTATGCATCAACTGCGACGTATCGACGTCACCGTGGAAGTACTTGAAGAAGGCGTTCAGAGCCAGGGGATGACCGTACACGTCGATGTTTCGAATCCACCACGGAAGCGGCAGCGCCAGGGCAATCCCGAGACAGACAATCCAAGTGGCTGTTTTGGCCCGCGCCATCGCCAGTTCGACGGCGACCGCCGGAACGAGCAGGATCGCCGTGCTCTTGCTCAGCATGGCCAAACCGGCGAGGAGACCGATCCCAACGCTCATCGCAGGATGCCACCCAGAGCGCGCCCGAACGCATAGGGCGAGACACCAAGTACAAAGGGCCACGGTCAACGGGTCATTGCTGACGGCGCCGCTTAGGAAGGCCATCATCGGCAGCAGCGCCGCTATGCCCGCCACGCCCAACGCAAGCTCTCTTCGGCCCGTCGTCCACAGACCCAGGAAATACGTCCCAACCACCGTAATCCCCCCTATCACGGCGTTCAGCCATCGAAGCGGCACTCCGGTGTCAGGCTCCCTGAGTCTTCCCAGTCCCATGACGTCTGCCGCCCGGGCGGCAAGCCAATAGTAGAGCGGCGGTTGATGCGCTTCGTAGTCGCCCTGAGGATCGGTCGTGTTTGGGTCGAGAACCGGCAAGCCGCCACCGTCTCGAAGCTGTTGAACGAACGCCGCGTGCGCTTCCTCGTCGGGAGCGCCGATATCGGGCAAGAACCTGCCGTTCGATATTCCCGCGTGTCGATAAGGGATTTCAAGGCTGTACCCGACTGCTAGCCCTACGTGGAGCAGAACGAGAGCCGCGAGCAGGGTCATTGCCAACCGACGGCCCACCGGATCAGGATTCTCTCGCTCCATGCTCGCTAGTCTCACCCGACGGGCCGCCCCGGCGCAAGGCGCGAGCCCGGCAGCCCTATGTTTCTACCAAGTAGTCTTTGACTTGCTGGGCTAAACGGCTGGTCATCGTAGGCACCGCGGCAATCTCCTCGACCGCCGCCCTTCGAACCCCTTCGAGAGAGCCGAACGTCCGGAGCAATAGTCGCTTGCGGCGAGGGCCGATGCCGGGAATCTCCTCGATTGCCGAGCCTTGCATTCTCTTGTCGCGAAGCTTTCGGTGGTACGTGAGCGCGAACCTGTGCGCCTCGTCTCTCAGCCGCCTCAGAAGCATCAGACCCGGAGAATTCAGCGGAAGCTCGACCTCTCGGAAGGTGTACTCCCGTGGCGCGGGACGCGCATAGCTGTAGCTCGTTGGCGGCTCGGCCGGCCCGATGTCGGTCTCGGCAGAAAGCGTCGGCACATACACGAGTTCGTGCCTCTTCGCAAGGCCGACCATGGGCACGGTCAGCCCCATCTCGTCTCGCGCTTTGAGCGCGGCGGCCAACTGTCCCTTGCCACCGTCGATCATGACGAGGTCCGGCAGCTTTCGGAACTTCTCGTCGCCGTCCACGTAAGCCTTAAGCCGGCGAGTTAGCACCTCGTGCATCATCGCGAAGTCGTTCGGCGACTCGGGATGGAACCGAATTTTGAACCGGCGATATTCCTCTTTGGCCGGCTCACCGTTTTCGGAAACAACCATCGAGCCGACAGGAGCCATACCCTGCACGTTGGATATGTCGTAGCCTTCGATGCGCGCCGGCGGCGAGGGCAGGTCGAGCTCCTCCTGAAGCTGGCTCATCGCCTCCTCGGCCCACTGCTCCTTGGCCTGAATCTCTTGGCTGAACGAGTTCAACGCCTGCTCGGCATTCGCAGCGGCGAGATCGACCAACCGCATCTTCTCGCCCGCTTGAGGCACCTCGACGGCGACCGCGCTTCCACGCCTCTGACGGAGCCATGACTGCACGATATTGCGCTCCTCGATCTCGACTGGCAGAAGAACTTCGCGGGGAATGTCCGGCGCATCCGAGTAATACTGCTTGACGAATTCCTGTACCGCTTCCGAAGGTGGCGCCTCGCTGGATCCGTCGAGCAAGAATTGCCTCTGCCCGATCAGCTTGCCGCTTCGAATGTAGAGCATTTGGATGGCCGCGCCCCGATCGTCCTTGACCACCGCGATCACGTCTTGGTCCTGGCCATCGCTGTTTAAAACTTTTTGGCGCTCCATGATCTGGTTGATCGCGAGCATCTGGTCGCGTATCTTGGCCGCACGCTCGAATTCGAGATCCTCGACGGCCGTCTCGATTTCGGCCTTCATGTCCAGCAGGATCGCTTCCTCCTTGCCGTCCAAGAACCGCGCGACCTTGTCGATCACGCCGGCATACTCGGTCTTGTCGCTGAGCCCGGCGCATGGCCCCAGGCACCTTCCGAGGTGATAATACAGGCACGGTTTCTGTTCCGGCTGGCCGCTCCAGCTCTTTCCACAAGGAATCAGCGGAAAGATTTTATGAAGGAACTGAAGGGTGTCCCGCACCGCATACGCCGAGGTGTACGGCCCGAAGTAGCGCGAGCCATCCTTGCGGACGCGCCTCGTGAACATCACCCGCGGGTACTTCTCGTTCGTGATCGTGATGTACGGGTAGCTTTTGTCGTCGCGCAAGCGCACGTTGTACGGCGGCCTGTGCTGCTTGATAAGGTTGCACTCGAGCACGAGGGCTTCGAGCTCTGAGTCAACGACCATCCACTCGATGTCGCGGACTTTCGACACCAACCGGGCGATACGCGTGCTGTGCCTTGTGGATGGCTGAAAATAGCTCCGCACGCGGCTCCGCAACGACACGGCTTTGCCCACATAGAGCACGGCGTCCTGCTCGTCCTTGTAAATGTAGCAGCCGGGCTTGGCGGGAAGCTTCTTCAGCTTCCCTGCTACGTTTTCGTTGATCGTCCTCTTAGGCATTTGCGGGGGCTTCGTCGGGCGCTCTTATCTATACGTCCGTATACCCATTCCAGCTTGCCCGTGGGCCGGTACCCTTTCAAATATGGCCGTTCGCGTCCGATTCGCTCCGAGCCCGACAGGTTTGCTGCATGTTGGCGCTCTTCGAACCGCGCTTTTCGATTTTCTGTTGGCCCGCCATCAGGGCGGGCAAAACATTCTTCGAATCGAAGATACGGACCGCTCACGCTACAGCGAGGATTCCGAGCATGAGTTCATCGAGTCGCTTCGCTGGGCCGGAATAACGTTCGACGAGGGCCCGCATGTAGGAGGACCCCATGTTCCCTATCGACAAAGCGAGCGGGCGACCTCCGGCGTGTACGTCGGCCCCGTCTCGAAACTCTTGGAATCCGGCGATGCCTACAAAGCGTTCGACACAACCGATGAGCTGGCCGCAATGCGCAAGGCACAGGAAGATGCGAAGGAGCCGGTCGGATACTTCGGTGGCGCCTGGCGCGATGCCGACCCGAGCGAGGTGGCGCGCGCCGAGGCCGCCGGCCACAAATACGTCGTGCGGCAACGCATTCCGCGAGGCAAGGTGATCGCGATCGATGACCCGATTCGCGGACATGTCGAGTGGAGCTCGGACACGCTCGACGACCCAGTACTGCTCAAAGCCGACGGGATGCCGACGTACCATCTTGCAGCCATCGTCGACGACCATCTGATGGGAATAACGCACGTGATCCGCGGCGAGGAGTGGTTGCCCTCGGCAGCCAAGCATGTGCTTCTCTATCGAATGCTCGGATGGGAAATTCCGGTGATAGCCCACTGCCCCGTCATCCTGGGCAAGGACGGCAAGAAGCTTTCCAAGCGGCATGGCGCCACGAGTGTGCTCGAATACCGCTGGGAGGGGTACCTCGCTTCGGCGTTGAACAACTTTATCGTCCTGATCGGCTGGTCGCCCGGAGACGAGCGTGAACTCCTGACTGAGCAGGAAATGATCGACGCGTTCTCACTCGAAGGGGTGCAGCCATCACCGGGCCACTTCGACTTGGACAAGCTGAAATGGATGAGCGGCGCTCACATACGTCTGCTTGCCGCTGATGCGCTCTTCGATGCCGTAAAGAGCTACCTCGAGGACCCCCGTACTATCGAATTCTGGGATTCGCGCGAGGCGGAGCCAGGTAAGCCCTCGGGCCATGAGATCGCGGCATCTCTCACGCTGCTGCGCGACGCGATCGCCAAGGATCCGGAGTACGCTCGCGGCGTTGTCGTGCTGCTACGCGAGCGCGTGCAGACTCTGGCGGACTTTGGCCCAGGCGCCCGGTTCTTCTTCGTCGACATGCCAGAGATGGACCCCAAAGCCGTCGAAAAGTGGCTCACTCAGCCGCACGTTCCGCAGCTTTTCGACTCGATCGTCCAAGGCTTGGACCCGATCGCACAACCGACAAAGGAAGACTGTGAGGCGCTGATTCGGGGCTATGCAGAAAAGCACGGGCTGGAAAAGCTCGGGCCGGCGGTACATCCGGTGCGCGTCGCGCTCACAGGCACAACGGCCGGACCGGGGCTATTCGAGCTGATGGAACTGCTCGGCCGCTCCCGAATAGTCGCCCGATTGCGTCGTGCGAAAGAGATTGCAGGCTAACCGAGGATTTTGTGTACTGCGGCCACCACGTCGGCCTCGCTCGGAATGCACTGAAGCTCGAGGACGCGCGAATATGGCATCGGCACGTTTAGACCCCCAACCCGCGCTACAGGGGCGTCGAGATCGTCGAAGCAGTCGTATCCGATCTTCGCGGCGATCTCCGCCCCGAACCCACCGAACTTCCAATCCTCATACACGACGACCACGCGATGCGTCTTCCGAGTCGACGCAAAGATAGTTTCGGTGTCGAGCGGTAGAAGCGACCGAACGTCGACCACTTCAGCGCTTATGCCGTCCTTCTCGAGTGCTTCTGCCGCAGAAATGTTCAGATGCGTCATCCGCGAGTAACCGATGAGCGAAACGTCCGTGCCTTCGCGTACCACGGCAGCCTTGCCGAACGGCACCGTGAACTCCGGATCCTCCGGTACCTCCCCCTTAATGCCGTACAGACCGGGGTTCTCGTTGAAAATCACCGGGTTATCATCTCGGATGGCGGTCTTCAACATGCCGTAGACATCGGCCGGAGTAGCGGGCGCGACCACTTTCAGTCCGGGCACGTGCGCGAACCACCCTTCCAGCGAGTGCGAGTGCTGCGCGGACAGCTGTTTGGCTGCGCCGCCTGGGCCGCGGATGACCATCGGCACCGTGAACTGGCCTGCAGTCATATAGTGGATCTTCGCGGCGTGATTGACGATTTGGTCCAGCGCGAGGATCGAGAAGGACATCGTCATCATCTCGACGATCGGCCTTAGGCCGGCCATCGCGGCTCCTATGGCGAGGCCGGTGAAGCCCGCCTCTGTGATCGGCGTATCGAGCACCCTCCGATGGCCGTACTTGGGAAAGAGCCCCTTCGTGACCTTGAAAGTGCCTTCGTAGCGGCCGATGTCCTCACCCATCAGGAACACGTCCGCGTTGCGATCCATCTCCTCGATCATGCTCTTCTGGAGCGCGTCTCGGTAGGTGAGGATCTGGGTGCTGGGTTTAGCCTGAGTCGAAGTCGCCATGGGAGTCGCTTACGGAGGTTGAGTTTACCCGGCAAGATCCGATGGCTCCTCGGGCGACGGGCTCGAGCGCGCAATACATGGTGAGGTCGCCGGTGAAAGAGCAAAAGCTGCTCGGCTTTATGAGGCAGGCCGGCCGAGCCTCGTCCAACACAAAGCGCGTGTAGCGGGTAGGAGGTGCCACGGCCTTGGTTCGGGGCGTTCGTGAGCAGACGACGATCACTTGGACACCACGCGACGCATGCGACTTGACAGCTCCCTTTCAGTCGAGCTGAGGCGTCACCGGGCTCGCCGATGCGAAACTCGACGAGGACTGGCAGCTTTCAATGAAGGAAATTGATTGCCAATCTGTAGAGAGGCGGTTGGGACCGACCGATCGGTCGCCTCCCGGCATTTCGGGAGCGGGTCCAAGCCGACTCGTGGGGGCCCACGACCATTGCGTTAGGACCTACAGGACCACGGCAATGCGGTTCCCAAGAAGAACGACCGGGGTGACGGGGCTATCCCCCGCCGCCTCGCGGACCGGGTCGATTCCCTAGAACATCGGAGGCCTTAACGCCGTATTTCTGCTCGATCTCCTGGAAGTGCTTTTCCTTTTCAGCCTGGGGCATCGGACTACTCGCGTAGTAGCGGATTTTGTCCTGCGGGCTGAGCTTTTCGAGCGCGGACTTCGCGTCTTCCCTCGTCATCGGCGCAGGCGACATTCCCATACTGCATCCGATCGAACAAAGGATCGGTACCAGGGCGAGGGCTGCAGCTAAAAGGTAGTTGAATCGCTTCATTCCGTTTTCCTTTGATGAATCGGGTGCGCGGGATGACCCGCGCACCCTGGGATATCTATTGGTTGTCTGGGGATGCCCAGTTGGTGCCCCACCAATTGTACGATTTGCCGTTCTGCTCCGAGTGAGGAGCGCCACCGGACCAAGAGGCGTTGGCCGGGCAGCTCTGCCCTTCGCCGCCGCACCAGGTGTCGGTGTAGATCAGCGACCCGTTGCCGTTCATGTTCGGAAGCAACTTCGTGGCCTTGTAGTACTTTGCGTGGCCATCCAGATGCGCAACATTGTCGCCATCCTGCCAGTAGCCGGTCTTGTCACCCCAGAACCCAGGGATCACGTTTCCGGGCCAGAAGACCCCGGCCGGGGGAAAGTCGATCCAAAGAACGACTTTCGAAATACTGGTGTAAGTCGTGGTGCCGACGCCGATGCCCTCGACACCGCCATTGCCTCCGACGCCAGTTCCGGAGCCGCCGTTGCTGGTCGTGTTGCCTGCAGGTGCGTAGTAGCCGTATCGGCCACTCGTTCGGCAATCCGTGCCGTTGGCCGCCAGCTCGTACCCGAACAGATTTTGGTTCAAGCGGTAGTCCATCGCCGGATAGATGTCGTTGTAATAGTTAATGCCACCGGAGACCGATGTGCCGAGCCCGACGCAGGGGTCGTTCGGAGGCAGCATGTATCCGGGAGGCTGGGAAAAGTCCGGATTGTCGGCCTTCTGATGCTGCACCATGCCCTGCTTTAGGGCCACTGAAGGATTCCTGAAGATATCCTTGTTCTTCGTGTAGGGCAGAACGCGCGCCGCGAAGACGTAGTCCTCTTGAAAGTTGGTGTGCGGCAGAAAGTCGTCGGAGTCGTTAGCGTACATCAGCGTCGCAAGCATGTTCTGCTTGAGGTTGCTGAGGTCGACAGTCTTCTTGGCTGCGGCTTTGGCCTGCGCGAAGACCGGGAACAATATGGCGGCGAGGATCGCGATGATCGCGATCACGACGAGTAGTTCGATGAGGGTAAATCCCTGTCTGCGTTGACGCTTCATTTACGGTGCTCCTGGAAGTTGCTCGATGCTTGGATAATTTAAGTGCGGCTCGCTGCACCGGCAGTGCCAAGCGCAGCGGCGAGATGAAGATATGTTCTGGTCGCCGGCAGCAAAATCGCTGCTCGAAGCGGACTCAGAGCGAGATGAAGAGCTCTGCCGGGCCGTATTCGAAGCCCGGAAATCATGTCGATAAACCCCGAGCGCCGGGTAAAGCTGCTTCCCCGAAGCTTCGAGAGTGGAATAGAAATCGATTGAGAGCGCGAAGATCTGTTCACGGCGACAACGGCCTCATCATCACCTAAAACGCGCGAAAATGCAAAGGTATGGTCCTTGTCGTCTGTCAACAGTAGCTCGGGGTCGCCCGATTGCAGCGCTCGACTGCCGTTTCGAATCGCGATCAAGCGCCGGTAAAACCCAAGAACGGGGTTCTTGGCGTTCGCCCGATCCCATCGCATCCCTCGCCGACAATCCGGATCGGGACCACCTTCCATGCCCAACTCGTCTCCGTAATAGATCGATGGCGCGCCCACCCAAGTGAATTGAAGTGCTGCTCCCAGCTCCGCGAGGTCCCGGCTGCCTTTACAAAGCGTCAGGAACCTCGCCGTATCGTGGCTTCCGAGCAAGTTCATGAGATTGCGGGAGACCTGAGGCGCGTAGTCCGCGTAAATACCCATCAAGCTCGAGCCGAACTGCGAAGGGGTGCTCGAACCGTCGGCGACGAAGCGCAGCACAGCGTCCCGAAACCGGTAGTTCATCGTGGAGTCCCACATGTCGCCTTGCAGCCAGTGCGAGGCGTCTCCCCAATACTCCCCCACGATCCACATGTCCGGGTCGAGCGACTTCGCAAGCGGCCGAAGCTGCTTCCAAAATCGATCGTCCACCTCGTTTGCCGCGTCCAGGCGCATCCCCTCGAATCCCGACGCCTGCCGACTCCAAAAGTCGACCGTTCCCAGTAAATACCGGTTCGTCGCTGGGTTCATGACATTCAACTTAGGCATATATGGCGAGCCCCACCAGCCGACGTAATTCGGGTTGGCCTTCACCTCGACCGGGTAGCCGGTGATGAAGTACCAGTTCGTGTACTTGGAGGCCGGGCCATGCTCGCGAATGTCGAGGAAGGGCGGGAAGGTCACCGCGGAATGGTTGAACGCAAAGTCCATCACGGTGCGCATGCCCATCGCGCGGGCTCGCTGCGTCAGCGTCCCAAACTCCGCGTTCGTCCCAAATTCGGGGTCGATCTGGCGATAGTCCGCAGCGTCATATCGATGGTTGGATGGTGATTTGAAAACCGGGTTGAAGTAAATTGCCGAGACTCCCAGGCCCTTGAGATATCCCAGGTGCTCCAGCACTCCGGCAGCATCGCCGCCGAACCGGTTGTAGAACGTGGGCTTTGCGTCCCAGGCCATCACGCCCTTAGGGTCGTTCGATCGGTCGCCGTCGGCGAAGCGATCCGGGAAGATCTGATAGATCACCGACCGCTCGACCCACGATGGAACCTCAAACGGCCTGAACGACTTGGGATCGAGGGTGAACGGTCCCGACCCGAGCCCCCGCGCGCCATACGTGGCCCGTCGCGTCCCATCGGTCAAACGGAAGCTGTATGCGAGCCGCGACTTGCGATTCCAGGGTATTTCGGCTCTGTAAAAACTATAAAGATCGCCGCTCGATACGAGGCTCATCGGAAGCGACCGGCGGCCAAGCTGCAATGCGACCGAGGCCAAGTCGCCTCGCCGCGCCCGCAGCGTGAACGTCAGCCGCCCGCGGTCGTAATTCAGCCCGCTCGGGGTTTGGTCGTGCCACAGACCGCTCCTGGCGATGATGCCGTCTCTGGCGCTGGCCGGGACGCTATAGTCCGCCGGGACCACCATAAGCACGGAATTCCGGTTGCCGCCGTCGTCCTGGGACGGGGCGTTCGGGTCGAGCACCCAATGGTCCCCGTCCACCACGAACTTGTACATCTGCTTTCCGTACGCGAGGTCGACCGACAGACTCCACGTCTTGCCGTCGGGCCCGAGCCTCATAGGGCTCGCTGCACGATTCCAACTGTTGAACGCCCCGGCGACCGACACCGATCGCACCGGCTTGTCCGGGCGGTACACGAACATATGGGGGGCAGTTCCCACGGGAATCAACCGCGCACCCCCATGCTCCTCCGCGACGACCCTCGAACCTTCAGCTCGCACGGCACGATGATGCGGCCGCCCGACTGGCTATCGCGAACCTCGATGAGGTTCACCAAGCGGTCACATGCTGTTCGCACGATCGTGGAGATGTTCAAGCTGACGGACGTCAGCCCACACTCCAGAAGGTCGCAAACGCTCGTGTCGTTGAAGCTCACGAGGCCGAGCTGATCCGGGATCCGCCTTCCTAGCTGACGCGCCGCGAGCACGACTCCCATAGCCATGAAGTCGTCCAAAACGACCAAAGCGTCGGGAGCGTTCTCGCCGGCCAAAACGCTGAGCGCCCGCTCTCGGGCGGCGTCGGCGCCAAACGTCGAGTGCCAAATCAGATGCTCGTTCTGCCGGTTGCGGATGGCGCGCTGGTAGCCGATGATGCGATCATCGCTCACGGTCACGCCGCTCGGGCCGGCGAGAAATCCCACGCGCTCATATCCGGCGTCGAGCAAGTGCTGCGTGGCGGTTTCGGCGGCAAGTACGTTGTCGTTGTCTACCGAGGGAATCGCATCTCCGCTGAGCGGGTTGCCGATCAGGATAAAAGGAAAGCTGTCTTCCTGCAGAAGCCGCAGCCGCTCGTCTCTGGCCAAAGACTCGACGAGGATCAAGCCGTCAACTCGCCGCGTGCGCAGCATCTCGTCGTAGATGGCGGCCTGGCTGGAATCCGTGGTGACCATATCCAGGCACAGGTGGTACGGCTTGCCCGAAAGGTAGTCGATGATCTCAGCTGTCAGGCTGGAAAAGAACGGATCGTTGGTCAATCCGCCCACCGGACGATGGACTACGAGACCGATCAAGCCGGTGCGGCGGCTCCGCAGCGATCTCGCCCGCACGTCCGGCTGGTAGTTGTGGCGGCGCATCGTCTCGGACACCCGCTCGCGAATGGAAGGCTCCACACGCTCGTCTCCTGCAAGCACGCGGGAGACGGTCGCCTGGGAGACTTTCGCTATTCGGGCGATATCCTGCTGCGTAACCCTCATTGGTTCAGCTGGGGCTCTTCTCTCGCCGGGCCCCAAGTTCTTGGTTCTGAGAATACGAATTCTCTAGGGCAATATAACACAGGAATTCGTATTCTCAACATCTTCGAATGTAAGTTTGTTGGAAATCGCGTCAATCGCCCCAACGCGGTATCGGGACGAAGCGCCCGGCCGCGCAGAGGGGCCATTTGACACGATGCACAGCATCAGGTAGGATGCCTTCAAACCCTCGGGATCAAAAGGAGCCTAGGAGAAACGAATGCCCCTCAAAGTTCTGGTCTGCGACGACGAGCGCCACATCGTTCGGTTGATTCAAGTCAATCTGGAGCGACAGGGATATACCGTGGTGACCGCGTTCGACGGCAAGGAAGGTCTCGAGAAGATCCGGTCGGAGAAGCCGGACATGGTTGTTTTGGACGTCATGATGCCGTATATGGACGGCTTCGAGGTCCTCAAGACCATTCGGCGCGAGCCGGAAACCGAGAATCTGCCGGTCATCATGCTTACCGCCAAAGCCCAGGATAAAGACGTTTTCGAGGGGTACCACTACGGCGCGGACATGTACCTCACCAAGCCGTTCAACCCCATGGAGCTCGTCGCATTCGTCAAGAGAATTGGCAAAGGCAACGACGACCCCGGCGGCCCGAAGCGCTACGATATCTAGAACTCTTTCAAGCTGAAACGAACTTGCGCTCAGGGGGTACCCTCTATGGGTGAAGCTGCTGCGCTTCGAGCTGAAAAACAATCCCGGAGTGGTCCGCTCGGGAATGGTCTTCAGCGGTCGAATTTACGAAACCGACGGCGCGACAGCCATCGGAATGCACGAGTCGGAGGCGGTGCGGCCGCTTGCACCGGTCGGGCAGCCCCAAACCGTGCGATTCTTCCATTCGGAATTCCAACCGCAAGGCGCCGATTCCGGCGAAGATGAGCCTCGGTACTTCTATGGGAACCCTGCCTGCCTCGTGGGCGCCAGCCAACTCGTGAACGACCCCGAGCTGTCGTCCAATCTGGGGTTCGAAAGCTACGTTGCGGCCATCGTGCTCGGCAACGCGTACAAGATAGACCTGCAAGACGCCGACGACGCGATCCTCGGAGTCACCATCCTCACCATGCTGGTGCCGGTCGACGTCCGAGAGGCCGAGCGCCGAGCAGGTGGCGGCTTTGGGAGGGCGTACGATGTCGCAGGGGCGTTCGGGCCGGTAATCACCACGCCGGACGAGTTGGACGATCTCGTGACGGACGCCGAGTTCGGCAGGCGCTACTCGCTCGAAGTCGTGTCGAGGGTCAACGGCGTCGAGCGATCGAAAGGCAATACGCAGGATCTCCCGATCACTTTCGCCCAGGCGATCGCTGCGGCTGCCCAATCGTGCACGCTGCATGAAAGCGATATCATCGCACTCGGCCCGATCGCATCCGGCGAACACCTCGAGCCAGGCGACGAGGTCCAGACTGCAGCAAGCATTTTGGGTTCGCTTTCCCTGAAACTTTCACTATCCAACTCATGAGCATTCATAAATTCGTTCTCGACAACGGCGTCCGCGTTCTCGTCGAACCGGTGGGATACGTGCAGTCGGCAGCCATCGGCCTCTGGTGCGCAACCGGAAGCCGTCATGAACATCAGAACGAGGCAGGCATCACGCACCTTATCGAACACATGCTGTTCAAGGGCACAAGCCGGCGCACCGCGAAGGAGATCGCAGAGTCGATAGAAGGGCGAGGTGGGTCCCTGAACGCGTTCACCGACAAGGAGAGCACCTGCTACTATTGCCGCGTCCTGGCCGACGACGCTGTGAATGGCATCGATGTCCTAACCGACATGATGTTGGACTCGCTGATGGACCCCGAGGAGCTCCAACGCGAGGAGCGAGTCGTTCTCGAGGAGATCAAGCGCAGCGAGGATGAGCCGAGTGATCATGTGCACGAACTCCACCTGCAGAAGCGCTGGGGGGACCACCCTCTCGGCAAGCCGATCGCCGGGACCCCCGAGTCCGTCAGCGGGTTCACGCGCGAAGACATCCGCAAGTACATGGACCGCAGGTACCGAGCCGAGAACGTGCTGCTCGCCGTAGCCGGGAACGTCGATCCGGAAACGATCCGCCGGGCCGCCGAAGATTCGCTAGGAAAGCTCCCGCACACCACCACGAACTCGCAGCCGGAGCGACCGCACGGAATAGCTCAATACACCGGCGTTGCCAAGGACGTCGAGCAGGTCCATTTCTGCATCGGTTCCGATGGCGTCTCCTATTACGACGACGACCTGTACACCATGGCCGTGCTCGATGCGGCGCTCGGTGGCAGCATGTCAAGCAGGCTGTTTCAAGAGATCCGGGAGAAGCGAGGGCTGGTCTACGCCATCGGCAGCTACTCGCTGACTTACGGCGCTGGAGGCGCCTTCACGGTTTACGGCGGTACCAGCCCTACTACATGGCCGCAGGTACAGGAGCTGACCAGAGCTGAGTTCGACAAAGTCTCGCGGGCAGGGCTGGCCCAGGGCGAGCTCGAACGGACCAAGCGAAACATCTGCGGAAATATCGTGCTTGCGCTCGAAGGGATGAGCGGGCGGATGATGCGAATGAGCCGTAACGAGATCAATTTCCAGCGTGAAATACCGATCGAAGAGACGCTCGGCAAGATCAACGCGGTGACCAACGAGAAGATCGTCGCGCTCGCGAGCAGCATTCTCTCGCCAAAGCTGGTTTCCACAACCGTCATCGGCCCAATGGCCGAGGCCACGGATTGACTTCTTCCGGTAAGGAATCCTATCTCGCACTGACGTCGTGCATGACGCGCGCCACGACCATGGACGACCTGCTGGGCGAGCTCGCGATCCAATGGACGAAGATCACCGGCGCCGACACCTGCGACATCCTATTTCGCGACCTCGGCGACGGGCTGGTGCTCAAGGCCAGCACGCACATGCCAGAGCTGAACAATAGGCTCAAGCTCGGCAAGGGCGTCGGAGTGACCGGCCATGCGCTGCTCACCGGCAAACCGCTGTTCATCGCGGAGAACGCCATGCAAGACGCACGGTTTGCCAAATATCCCGCGATGGATGATATCGAGTGCCAATCGGTCGCAGTATTCCCGCTGTTCAGCGGGTCGGGCTCGAGCTTTGGCGTGCTTCAAATTCGATGCTCGGTTCCGTGGAAGTTCACTCCGGCCGAGCGACGAACGCTCCAATCCCTGGCAACGGCAACCGAGTCGATCATTCGCGGCTTTAGCAGGTCGTATCAGGCTGGGACGCAAACGAACCGACTGGGCGCGCTCAGCGAGGTCACGAAAACGATTTCGAGCAGCCCGTACGTCGAAGAGATTCTGCAGCTTCTGGTGAACCTGACCGCGCAGCAATTTGATTACCGGGTTTGCACCGTGCGGCTTCTGGACGAGCAACGGCGCGAACTCGTGCTTCGAGCCACCCAGGCGCCGGCGAAGGCTTACCAGCGCAAGAGAGCCATTAAGCTCGGCGAAAGCATCGCCGGAAAGGCGATCGCCGAAAACAGGCCGATTATCGTGCGCGACGTGCAGGTCGAGGAGGATTACATCGGGCACGACCTCGCCGTGGAGCAAGGCCTTCGTTCCATGGTTTGCGTGCCGCTCACGCTTCAGGACCGCCCCGTCGGCGTACTGAGCTGCTACACGAGCGACGTCCGCGAGTTTTCTCAGGACGAGATCAAGGCCCTGGAGACGCTAGCCAAGCAGGCCGCGGTGTCCATCGAGCACGCCAAGCTCCAAGTGCGCAATACGCTCATGCAGGAGATGCACCACAGGGTTAAGAACAACCTGCAGCAAGTGGCTTCCCTCCTTCGTCTACAGATGCGACACAGCGGATACAAGTCGCTCGAGGAGGCGTTGAACGACACTCTTTCGCGAATCCTCGCCATCGCCTCGGTGCACGACCTGTTAAGCCGCGAAGACCTGGACCATGTCGGAATCCGTTCCATAGCCGAAACGCTGGTCCATCATCAACAGAGCTCCCTGATACTTCCGGACCGGCACATTGAGTTTCAGGTGCGGGGCCAAGACGTTCGATTGAACATGACCCAAGCCACGCAGCTCGCTCTGGTTCTGAGCGAGCTGATTCAAAACGCCGTCGAGCACGGGTTCGAAAAGACCGAGCGCGGCGACATTCACATCACTGTCGAAGAGACCGAAGGCGAGATCTCTGTTTGGGTTTCGAATAGCGGCGACCGGATTCCGGAAGGGTTCGACCCGACGGTGGCGAGCCACCTCGGATTGAAAATCGTCGACAACCTCGCGCGGGCCCTCGGCGGCCGGTTCAAGATAGGCGACGTGCTCGGCTGGACCGTGGCCGAAGTCAAATTCTCCCGCGCAAGCGAGGAGTGAGGGGGAGGGTTAGTCCTAGTCTTAGTCTTAGAATAGGCGAGGCGCCCGACACTAGAACTAGAACGAACCCTATTACCCCTCCTGGCTCGCCTCCAAAGCCTGCGTAAGGTCGGCGATGAGGTCCTCGACGTTCTCGAGCCCCACGCTTAGGCGGACGTAGTCCGCGGTGACGCCGGCTTCGATCTGCTCTTCAGGCGAGAGCTGCTGATGGGTGGTGCTCGCCGGGTGGATCACAAGGCTCTTCGCATCCCCGATATTGGCGAGGAGCGAGAAGAGCTGCAGCTTGTCGATGAACTTGATAGCCGCGTCGTATCCGCCCTTGATCCCAAAGCCGAGTATCGCGCCATACAGCCCCCGGTGGTGGTATTTGCGGGCGTTGGCGTAATCCTTGTGCGACGGAAGCCCCGGATAAGTCACCCACGTCACGAGTGGATGGTTCGCCAATAGCTCGGCGATCTTTGCCGTGTTCTCGGAATGCCGCTCCATGCGCAGATGCAGCGTCTCCAGGCCCTGAAGGAAGAGGAACGAGTTGAACGGCGAAAGCGCCGCGCCGGTATCGCGCAGACCCATGATTCGAGCCTTGATGCCGAACGCGACATTGCCAAGTCCAGGGAAGTCGCCGAATACCTCCCAAACGTTGAGGCCGTGGTAACTCGGATCGGGCTCGGTGAAGTTCTTGAACCTGCCGCTGCCCCAGTCGAAATTCCCTCCGTCGACGATGACGCCGCCGATCGACGTGCCGTGCCCGCCGATGAACTTCGTCGCCGAGTGGAGGACGATATTCGCGCCGAGCTCTAGCGGCTTGAGTAGGTACGGACTCGGCATGGTGTTGTCTATCACGAGCGGTAGGCCATTCGCCTTGGCGATCGCGCTCACTTCCTCGAACGGGAATGTGTCCAGCTTGGGATTGCCGACCGACTCGCCGTAGATCAGCTTCGTCTTGTCGTTGATGGCCTTGCGGAAGTTCTCCGGCTCGGAGGGATCGACGAACCGCACCTTGATGCCGAACTTCGGCAGTGTGTAGTGAAACAGGTTGAAAGTGCCGCCGTAAAGCGAGGTGCTCGAGATAACTTCGTCGCCCTGCTCGGCAATCGAGGTGATGGTGAGTGTCTCGGCGGCCTGGCCGCTCGCCGTGGCGAGACCGTGCGTGCCCCCTTCAAGCTGCGCGACACGCGTTTCGAACACTGCGGTCGTCGGGTTCATGATCCGGGTGTAGATGTTCCCGAACTCTTGGAGCGAGAACAGCCGGGCAGCATGCGAGGCGTCGTCGAAGACGTAGCTAGTGGTCTGGTAGATCGGTACGGCCCTCGACTTTGAAGACGGGTCGACTTCTTGGCCGCCGTGCACGGCGATAGTTTCGAAGCTCGGGTTGGTCGTTGCCTGCGTTTGAGCCATAGTTACTGCGGCAATGTATCACATAGGGAGAGCTCGAATACACAAGCTTTTCGGTTGTTTGGACGATTGCGCCCGGCTCTATTCGATTGTTCGCCGATCTGCCAGTGCTCGAATCCAAATCGTCTATCTGCCGAATGCAGCAGCCGAATCCTCCCGATAGCTCGCCGGAGAGCGAGGTTTTCGCCGGCGAATGTTGGTTAGAGCCCAAACTTGATGTATGCTCTACTCCGAGGACCTGCCAGCGGAATACTTCTAGGCCGGAGCCCAAGGACCTCAGTTGATGCAACACTGGACAATGTTGTCCGTCGGGACCCTACGGGTTCGGACGATCACAAGTTGTGCCTCTTCGTCGGTCGGAAGATCGGCGAGTATCCGAAAGAGAGCGGAAACGACGGCGCCGAGCGGCGTCGGAAGTCTTCGCCCGCCCGAGATACACCGCGTCCGGCAATTCATCGATACCCTTTCGTAGAAACTGGCTGCGCGTGGCGTTGCGCTGTGCGCGTGCCAGCAGTAGCCTTATGCATTGAACCATGACCATTCGCGCCCAAGAGAAAATCGAGCAGTCGGCTTCACAAGCCGGCTCGCGCGCGGCGCATGGCGGCAGCATCGCATCAGCTGCAGTCCGACGATTTACCCATTTCGGCCGAGGAGGCGCGCGCAGATCGCATGCGCTAGGCGTTCGGCAAGACGAAGTGGGACGTACACACGGAATAGATGCGACTTATGGCTCGATTCTTGCTTCTGGGAGCAATAACAAACCTGGAAGGCAGATCGGACCGTCGTATCTTCGAAGGATAAGTAGAATGGACTCGTATCCGAAGGTTCATGAGGCAAATCCGGGTTCCGGCTTTGCAGATCGGCTTTCGAGACGACCTATACAGGCGTCGATCCCCTCCGAGGGGTTGCGCGCCTCGACACGAATAAGCTCTCATCGATAAAGAGGATCTTTATGCATTCGACTCAAATCCGCAAAGCTCATGGGTTCACGCTCATCGAGCTGCTCGTCGTTATCGCGATCATCGCGATTCTCGCCGCAATCTTGTTCCCGGTCTTCGCCCAGGCGAAAGAAGCCGCGAAGAAGACCGCCGATCTTTCCAACATGAAGCAGCTCGGACTCGCGCTGCAGATGTACGCGAATGACTTCGATGACGTGTACCCGACGATTCGCAACGGCCCTTCGAACTGGGGATGCCCCGGCTGGACCGGCAAACTCGGCGATTGCCACCAGGTCAACAGCGGCCACGCGGTCATGGATCCGTACGTGAAGAACCGACAGAT
Source organism: Fimbriimonadaceae bacterium (assembly GCA_025934835.1). Lineage (GTDB taxonomy): Bacteria > Armatimonadota > Fimbriimonadia > Fimbriimonadales > Fimbriimonadaceae > Fimbriimonas. The sequence goes on along the minus strand of JAICWL010000027.1, from coordinate 17,767 downwards.
TTGGAAGGCGCCGAACGACTCGCTCCAGCGATGTGATGACGTCAACCAATGCACGGACGATTTCACCGGCGGTCCCGTGAGCTATATCTTCACGTTCAACGGCCAGCAGAACATTATCCGAGATGACGTCGGGGACGTCGCAAACGGTACGGCCTTCCCGTATGGCTTTGGAATCTTTGGTCACGCTTGGGCCTCAACCAACGGCACGCCGAACAACAGAACGACCGGCTCCTTCTCGACGACCGCCGTCGGGGCCCCCGCGCAGACCGTCGCGATGGTTCCCAGCTATGTTAGTTGGACGTACTGGTCCGGTCTTATGCAGTATCGTAACGACCAGCGGCAGTATGCGTTCACCGAGCTCGGCATGCCGAGTTGGCCGCAGTTCCAGCCGATTCCGTTCGCATGGTGCTGCGCCAGCGACGGATTTGCCTTCGGCGCCTACAGCGGCAAGTCCAACTTCTCCTTTGCGGACAGCCACGCGAAGAGCATGGACCGAACGGCGCTTATGGATCGTCTGTGGCTCACAGACCCGGCGACGGCCAAGGCGAATCATGCCAAGAACCTAATCCACTACGACGCTTCTTACAAGTAAGCATATGAGTGAAAACGCAAAGAAGGCAATCCTGATCGTGGTCGCTGTGGTTGCGATCGTTCTCGCCGGTTTTGGAGCGAAGAGCTTCATCATGGGCGACCAACGACAAGACCTCAAGCCCATCATTCTGCCGCCAGGCACCAAGCCAATGAAGCAGCAGGAGATGGAGGCACAGAAGCGCGGGCAAGCAATCGACTCTGCAGCGCAACTGGCCGGGCCCTCGAGCGCCACACCAACCGGCGCCTCGGGCGGGAAATAATCTCCCTTCGGGTAGGCACAACGCCAACTCTGCGGGGTCCGAGTCGAATAGGCCCGGACCCCGTGCGTCTTTTGGACCTCGCAGGCTAGCAACGCCGGGACCGAGGCTTGAGCTCTTACTCCGTTTATGTCATGAGACCCTTTTAAGGAATGTGTTTCATGGTAGCGACCCTGATGGCAGCCGCCCTGGTCTACCGTCAGACTCTGATCGATCCGCCGAAATTCACGCTCGAGGGCACCGTTGCGCCAGGACAGCGGCAGATCATCTGAGGCCTGATAGAGCAACCGGACACGGTTATGTCGGTCGTGTACAGTCGCGACTGGGGCACCATCGATTTCGGCAACCAGTATGTTCGGCCCGATTGGTCTGAGGCCCGGATCGGTTACGTGCGCTCGAGCGTCCAAGTCGATAGGTTCGGCGACGTTCCGTGCCGTATCCTCCCGGAAACCGCAGCTACGAAGCACGATCATAGAGCGCTGACGTACTGGACTGGACAGGCTGCCATCTGGTGGGTAGCCAAGAACGGCCATATCCTGCGCGAGTGGGAATCCCGCATCGGGCCGGGCGGCGAACAGCACGCGGACGCGATCTATCGCAAGGATTCGATCGACCTCACCGTCGACAAGGGAGCAAGCGAAAAGCGAACCACGGTGTTTCCCGCGAATGGAATGAAGCCGATAGACGACCAGTTCCAACCAATGTTCTTGGACGGCAAGGTCCTCCAGCCCAAAAGAAGCATGGACGTGCTGGACCCGTTCACTGGCGGCTTCGAGCATTGGTCGGTCAGCTCAGTGGGCCCGTTCAAGGGCGCAACGATGAACATATCGTTCGAGGGCCAGACGTTTGAGATGCAGCGAGGCAAAGAGAGTCAGGTCGTGTAAGTCAGCAAGGAAAACGACGTCGTGCTTTGCAAGCTGCCGGGCCATCGGTCGATCGTCCTGATGACGGCTCCCGACAGCAAGGCCGACGAACACTGGGAGGCTGAGGTGAAATTCCCGAAGCCGAAGACGATCCGTCCCTAGAGCCTCACTTTGCCGTCCTCCGCCGCCCGTCACAACGGGCCGAGCTGCGCCCGGCATCCACCTGAGACGCAGCCGGAAGGGCCCATTTCAAACACTCGCCCATGCCAACGTCGGGCCCAACGACCAGCAGCCGTTCCCTAGCCTCCGCATGGGCATCCTCCTTTCGGAGAGTCCTGTAATTGTATCAACAATGATGCATCAATCAGCAATTTATTGTAATATAGCTGCGAGGACCCGCCCGCAAGGCCGGAGCCCGAGGACCTCTGCATGCACAACAAAGCCTCAAAGCCGAAACGATCAGGTTTTACGCTGATCGAGCTTCTGGTCGTTATCGCGATCATCGCAATACTTGCCGCCATCCTCTTCCCGGTGTTCGCTCAAGCCAAAGCCGCCGCAAAAAAGACTAGCTGCCTGAGCAACACGAAGCAACTCGTGCTCGCCGAGCTGATGTACATGGGAGACTTCGATGGAATGATCCACGAGGTGTATCCGGGAGGCTGCACCAACCAGGCCGGCGACATCCCACCCTATACGTGGATGGGAACCCTGAACCCGTACGTGAAGAGCATCGGCATCTTCAACTGCCCGGCGGCATCGAACAAAATGACCGTGTTCGATTACAGCGCCCGAAAGTTCGTCGGGTTGGGGATGAACTCCTACCTGGGGCTGTACTTCAACTACTATGACTGGTGTGTGGTGGGAGACTGTACAGACGACAGCACGTCGTTCACCTGCCCAGACCCTGGCGGACCTCCTCCGCGGCCAAGACCCGTGAGCGAAAACACGCTCCAATATCCTGCCGAAACCGTGTTCAATGCAGATGCCTTCAATGACATCGACAACAACGGCAATCAAGGCCGCCCAGCCTACATCGACCCGGGGTACGGCCTTGGCAAAGAGTTCGGGATCTCCGACAGGCACGGTGGCAGAACCAACGTCAACCTCTTGGACGGGCACTCCAAGAACTACTCGGCATTCTCGCTGCTGAACCAAAAGGCCATCTTCACCGGCGACCCGACCTACGTGATCATGACGAACTTTAACGCAGCCAAGGTTATTTGGGATCCGGATGCCCCGAATCAGCATACGAACCCGAGCCTGTACCCGACCGACTGCTGCACGAATCCCTAATGGACGAACAGCAGAAGAAGGTAGTCGCCCTTGCGGCGATCGTGCTCGTCGTGATTCTGCTTGCGCTCATCATAGTGCCTCGGACGATGCCTCCCAAGGAGACCGTCACCGATGCGAACCACGTGCCCCCGAAGGGCGCCGGCGCGCACCGAGACAAAATGTAGCGCCTTCCCGCTCGCCACCCCGGCGAGCGGGCCCCGAATCTCTCGCGGGCCAGATCGGTAAACTTCCCAGGCTAGGGGAGAACGATGGGACTTCAGAAAAAGACGGTTCGCGACATCGACGCGAAGGGCAAGCGCGTGCTCGTCCGGTGCGATTTCAACGTGCCGCTCGAAAACGGGCACATCACCGACGACCGCAGAATTCGCGAGGCTCTGCCTACGATTCTGCTGCTGATCGAGCAGGGCGCCATCGTCATTTTGGCGAGCCATCTCGGTCGACCGAAGGGACGGACGGCCGAGTTCAGCCTCGCGCCCGTCGCCGAGCGGCTTTCAGAGCTCTTGGGGCAGCGTGTGGAGCTCCTGCCGGACAGTGTCGGCCCGCAAGTCGAGCAAGCGGAGCGAAACGCGAAGCCAGGACAAGTTCTGCTGCTCGAGAACGTGCGGTTTCATCCGGAGGAAGAGAAAAATGATCCGGAGTTTGCCCGCCGGCTGGCCGCCGAAGCAGACCTATATGTGAACGATGCGTTCGGCACAGCCCACCGGGCGCACGCGTCCACGGAAGGAGTCGCGCATCTCTTGCCGGGAGTCGCCGGACTGCTGATCGAGAAGGAGATCCGCTTCCTTGGAAAGGCTCTCGAGGATCCCAAACGGCCGTTTGTGGCGATCATGGGCGGGAGCAAGGTCAAGGACAAGATCGCGCTGATCGACAATCTGCTCCCCAAGCTCGACTGCATCTTGGTGGGAGGCGGCATGGCGTTCACCTTCCTGAAGGCTCAGGGCAAGGGGATCGGCGCTTCCCTGCTCGACGAGGGCAGCATCGAATACTGCGCTCGACTGCTCTCGGAGAACCCGGGCAAGCTCGTGCTGCCCACGGATTTCGTAGTCGCAAGGCAACTTTCGGCAGACGCACAAACCGAAGTTGTGTCTGCCGACAATATCCCGGACGGAATGATCGGCGCGGACATCGGCCCGCAAACCGAGGAGGAGTTTTCCAAGATCATCGGCCGAGCCGGAACGGTGCTTTGGAACGGCCCTATGGGCGTATTCGAGCTCGCGCCTTTCGAGGCCGGCACTCGCGCAGTCGCCAAGGCGCTCGCCGAGAGCAATGCCATGACCATCGTGGGAGGTGGAGACTCCGCCGCTGCGATCGACAAGTTCGGCTACGCTGACCGGGTCACCCACGTAAGCACGGGAGGGGGCGCCAGCCTGGAATTCCTCGAAGGCAAAACTCTGCCGGGCATCGCCGCTCTCCAAGATGCATGAGCCATGTATTGCTGCCTGCGCGTCGACTTGGATTACGTTCCGTGGGACACGCCCGACGCGCAGGATTTTGGGCATGGCGAGCCCGCAATCGTGCTCAAGATGCTGGAGCTCGCCCGCACGACCGGATACAAGTTTCACTTCTTTGCCTCGCATCGCGTACTGAGGGCCCTCCCTGCTATCGCCGAGGCTGTGCTCAACGACGGCCATGACCTCGACTGGTATTGCAAGCATCCCGAGCGGTTCGAGGAGATGTGGCTTCTGGCGGAACCTCTGTTTCGCGAGCTTCGCCACCAGCCGCTGGGCGTCGCCCTCAAAGCAGCCTGGATGGCCGAGTACGACGACGCCGATCTGCCTGGAACACTCGCGTTCGTCAGCACCTTCGGAGGGGTAGCGCCAAGGGATTTGAGATTCTTTCCAGTCGAGACCCGGCCGGCGCGAGAGGCCTATCGGCTCGGCATGAGCGCCAGGTCGTGGACCGATGCCACCAAAGGCATCTTGCGCGACGGCGCCAGTCGCAATCGAGGCGTAACCGTGGCTGTCCGGCCTCAAGTGCTCGCCCGGTTCGATCCGAAGCTGGCGTTTCTCCGCGAAATCCTCGACCTCACGAGCGCCATCGGGCTGCCGATCGTGACCCTTCGGGACCTCTTAGCGAAGCCCGGGTAAAGAATTCACGATCCGCCACTCGGACTCGGTGACCGGCATGACGCTGATCCGCTGGCCCTTGCGAATCACCATCATCTCTTCCAGGCCGGGCGTCGCGCGCAGCTCATCGAGCCCGACCGTGCGTTTAAATTTCTCCTTGAACACCACGTCGCGGAGCAGCCAGCGCGGGTTATCGCGCGGGCTCTTTGGGTCGTAATACTCGCTTTCGGGATCGAACTGGGTGGGATCCGGATATGCCGGCCCGACGATCTCCATGACTCCCACTATTCCCATCGGCGCAGTGTTCGAGTGATAGAAGAACGCGAGGTCTCCAGGCGCCATCGAGTCGCGGAAGAAGTTTCTGACGGTGTAATTGCGGCAGCCTTCCCACATGGCGGGGCCGGGCTCGGCGGCGAGATCGTCGATCGAGTAGCAGTCCGGCTCGGACTTCATCAGCCAGTAACCCACTATCGCGAATTCTACCGACCGTGACCGAATCATGGTGCACCGACCGTCTTAATGAGAAAGAAGCGCGTCGGTCATGCATAGCCGGCGATTCCTGCTGTTCGTCCGGCAATGGCGGATGGTCCCAGCCGCGGAGAACCAGGATACGCCAAAATGCCATCGGCCGGCAGCCTTCGGGGCCCACCCGGAGAGTGAACTTTCGGCGCCGCCCCGCGTCTAGGCCAAGGCGCGCTCATCGTGCGCACGTCATGAGCATCAAGACCTTTTTCGAACCAACAGCGGCTGTGGAACTAACGACGACCGACACCGGCTATGACTTCGTCGATCTGACGGTCGTGAAGCCTGAACACGAAGCTCTGGCGCTCGCTCCTGGCGAATTCGCGCTTAAGCACCAAGTGCTGCCGCTGGCTCTGGATGGCGATACGGTGCTCGTTGCGATGGGCTCCCTCCAGTCGCTACCCGCAGTCGACGACCTCGGCATCCTGCTCGGCAAGCCGGTGATCCCTTTGCTGGCCGACCCGGCACTGATTCGCGAGCGCATCGAGGAGTACTTCCTCGAGAAGATCCTCCAAGGGCTACCCGGCGAGGATTCTTCCGCGACCGACATCGAAGAGCCGACCGACCTTGCGGACCTCACCAAGATGGCCGGCGAGGCGCAGGTCGTGAAGATGGTGAACGGCATCTTCGCGCAGGCCGTTCGAGATGGAGCAAGCGACATCCACATCGAGCCGTATGAGCGCGAAATGAAAGTGCGCTTCCGCGTGGACGGCATGCTGGCGGACGTAATGCGACCGCCGAAGAGGATGCACGCCGCCCTGGTATCCCGCCTCAAGATTCTTTCCGAGCTGAATATCGCCGAGCGCAGGCTCCCCCAGGACGGCCGCATCAAACTCAATGTAGCCGGCCGCCAGATCGACGTCCGACTTTCGATCGTGCCCACCGTGTACGGCGAGCGCGCGGTCATGAGAATTCTCGACAAATCCACTGCGATGCTGGGCCTCGAAGAGCTGGGCATGCAGCCGGACGCGCTTGTGAAATTCCGGAAGCTGATTTCGGTGCCGCACGGCATCATCCTGGCGACTGGTCCCACCGGTTCCGGTAAGTCGACTTCGCTTTACGCCTCGCTCCAGGAGATCTGGTCCCCGACGACGAACATTATCACCATCGAAGACCCGGTCGAGTACCAGGTGCCCGGCATCTCTCAGATCCAGGTCCGGAACAACATCGGGCTCACTTTCGCTTCCGGCCTCCGCTCTATCGTCCGTCAAGACCCGGACGTCATCATGGTTGGTGAAATCCGCGACCATGAGACCGCTGAAATCGCGATCCACGCCGCCCTCACGGGTCACTTGGTTTTCTCGACCCTTCACACGAACGACGCCCCCGGCGCTGTGACCCGATTGCTGGACATGGGAGTCGAGCCGTATCTCGCGGCATCTTCGCTTGTAGGAATCGTGGCCCAGCGACTCGTCCGGCGCGTTTGCCCCAATTGTTCGGCGCCCGATACTCCCAATCCCGAAACGCTACGTGCGATCGGCATCTCGGACTCGGAGCATGATAATTTCCGGCGCGGCCGGGGTTGCGAGAAGTGCCAGAACTCCGGATACAAGGGCCGGCAGGGCCTGTACGAACTGCTAGTTGTGGACGAGACGATCCGCAGAATGACGGTGGAGCGAGCCTCGGCCAACACGATGAAGAATTACGCTATGGACGCGCAAGGCATGCGAACCCTGATCGGCGACGGCCGCCTTGCCGTTCTTGCGGGCAAGACGACTCCCGATGAGGTGCTTCGCGTTTCGCAGCGGGAGGACTTCTAACCTTTAGCGCATGGCAGGAAGCACTTTCGCTTACATTGCTCTGGAGCCGACCGGCAAGCGCAAGACCGGCTTCGTGGACGCGCCCACGGCGGAAGCCGCTATCGCGGCGATCACTTCCGAAGGGCGCTTCGTCCTCGAGATTCGCGAGCAAGCCGCGAGAAAAGGCAGTTCCGAATCCGGCGACACGAAGCGGAAGGGCAAGGTCTCTCGCTCGGACTTGGCGCTTTTCAGTCGTCGCCTCGCGGACCTAAGCGCTGCTGGACTGCCGCTCGACCGTGTGCTGCAAGTCATAGCCGAGCAGTCGGAAAGTTCGACTCTCGCAGACATATCGGAATCCGCGCTCGAACTGGTTCGCGGCGGCACGCCGATCTCAGAAGCGCTGTCGCAGTACCCTCGTTACTTCAATGAGATCTACACCCAGACCCTGAGGGCCGGAGAGGCGAGCGGACAGTTTCCGGAAGTCGCAACGCGTCTCGCAGACTTTCAAGAGATGGAGGTCACCCGGCGCAGCCAAATCATTTCAGCGCTCATCTACCCGGGAGTTCTAGCTACCACCGCCGTAGGCGTCGTAATTTTTCTGCTCACCTTTGTCGTGCCGAGGCTGTCGAGCATTTTCAAGGACATGGGCGACAACCTTCCCGCCGCCACGAAGATCCTTCTGACTGTCACCGGCTTTCTCACCAACAACGGCCTGTTCATAATCGCCGGGCTCGTGGCAGTGTTTTTCCTTTACAAGGCGTGGGCCAAAACGGAAGCGGGCCAATTGGCTCGCGATGGTTTCTTTCTGCGGGCGCCGGTCGCCGGATCTGTGGTCCGTAAGGCTACTGTGTCCCGCTTCGCCAGAGTGCTCGGAACCCAGGTATATGGCGGCGTGCCGATCCTCGAGGCGCTGCATCTTGCCGGACTCTCGACCGGCAACAGGGTGTTTAAGCAGAGCGCCGATCAGGTCATGAACGACGTTCGCGACGGGCGAAGCATTGCCGAATCGATGCGGGATACCGGCGCATTTCCACCGGTCCTCACGCACATGGTCGCGATCGGCGAGGAAACGGGCGACCTGCCCAAGATGCTCGGACGCGTGTCGGACAGCTTGGATTTCGAAGTCGATACCGGAATGCGCCGACTAACGGCGATGGTCGAGCCGATCATCGTGCTCGTCATGGGCTCGTTCGTGGGTTTTGTGGTACTGGCCGTGCTCCTGCCCATCTTTGAGGCTCAGGAAACGGTCAAGTGATTTTGGTGGCAGAGGGACGGGAGCCTAGCCCCGGTCCCCGAGGGCACGCATATGAAAATCGAAACAACAATGAAGGATAGAAACCTTTCTAAGAGCAGGGGCTTTACGCTCATCGAGTTGATGGTCGTCATTCTGATCATCGCGATTCTCGCGGCCCTCATCGTGCCTAGAATCGTCGGTCGCGCGGACGATGCGAAGGTCTCGAAGGCTACCAGCGACGTCAATGAGCTCGGAGGCATGTTGCAGCAGTTCCGTCTCGACTGCGACCGCTTCCCCACTACGGAGGAGGGCCTAAACGCGCTGAAGGTGCCGCCGGCCGACTGCAAGAACTGGAAGGGCCCGTATTCCGAAAAGGACATCCCCGCCGATCCGTGGGGCAACGCTTACGACTATGAGTATCCCGGAGCGAGCGGCGACGAGTCGTTCATCCTGCGCTCCTATGGCAAGGACGGAGTACCGGGCGGAGACGGATACAACACGGATATCACCGAGGGCGAGCAATAAGACGAAGAGCCTTTACTCTGATCGAGATCTCGGTTGTAATTCTGGCCGTAGCGCTGTTCGCTGCGATGGCCGTGCCGAACCTCGAAGCGGAAAAGAAGGGCCGGGACGAGAGAGTCTTCTACGGCAGGCTCCTCGACGCGCCCTCGACAGCGAGGCAGGACGCCATCGACTCCGGCAAGACGGTCACGATGGCGTTCGACGATTCCCAGAATGCCGTGACACTGACCGAAGCTGCCGACGACGGCACGGACGGGGACACTCCGTTCGTCACGGTTCCCTTGCCCAAGACGCTCCACGCGTCGTCCTTCCAGCTCTCCGGTAATGATTCTTCCTCCGCCGAGTGGAAGCTTCACTTCTATCCGGACGGCAAGAGCGACGGGGGTGGAATCGAAATCGGCTCAACGGGAGGCGATTCCAAGTCCCTTTCCGTTGCCGCCTCGGGACTGGCAACGATAGCCACGGGCCCGATCCCCGACACCTCACAAGACCAATGGCAGGCTGGAGACTATGAGCACCGGCAATAGAGCTTTCACCTTGGTCGAAGTCCTTGCCGCCGTGGTGATCTTGGTCGTCGGAGTCTCCTCCGTGCTGCACGGCTTCACGGTCCTCGGTCGAACCGAGCTTCGGATGCGCACAGCCGAGAAATTGCAGAGGCTGGCCGAGGACAAATATGACGAGCTCATAGCCACGGGGCAGACGAGCCAGACCGGTCTGAACGGCGACTTCTCGGACATTGGAGAGAACGGCTACTCCTGGAGCCTGGACGTCGAGCCATCGGGGGTGGATAACCTGAATTCGGTCGTCGTGACGGTGACCCCAAGTCGCGGCTCGACGCAGGACAAGGCGATCGCGTACGGGCTGCAGTTCGTTCCGCCGGCGACAACGGGGGCCGGGCAATGAGTCGCCGAGGCATCACGCTGATCGAGGTGCTCGTGTCCGCCGTGATGCTCGTTCTGCTGCTTTCGGCGTTCAGCCGGGCTTATATGGCCGCGGTGCAGTATCCCGGCCGCCTGCGCTCGACGCGCGACCTGGAACTCAGCCGCATCAGCTTCGAGGAGAAGCTGTCCGACATCATTCGCCGCGCGACGCTTTCAAACGATCCGAACGATGCCGCAAGCTTTTTCATCGGCGACCAGGGTCAAGGCACGCAGCAGCAACAGCAGCCGACCACAATGAGCGGCAATGCCACGACGCTCACTTTGACGAACTCCGGGCAACGCGTTCCGGGTCAGGTCCTGAACTCCACCGACGACTTCGAAACGAATAACCAGAATTTCGGTCCGCAGGGCGGCATGAAGGAGATCGAGATCTCGACCACGCCGGTGGGCCAGCCTACCAATAACCAGACCGGGCTGTTCATTCGCCAGCAAATCCCGGCAGACGGCGACCCCACCCAGGGCGGCTATGAGTCGGTTCTCAACGCCGACATTTCGGATATCCAGTTCGAATTCTTCGACGGGACGGATTGGCAGCCGTCTTGGAACACCCAGACGATGGGAACTCAGCGCTTGCCGGCAGCGGTGCGCGTGACGTACTCACTGAACGGAGACGACACCCAGCACGTCTTCATCGTTCGTTTACCCATGAGCGACGTGACTACCGACAACCCGGTGACGCAGGCAGGTGGCCAATGAGAACGCGTCGCAGTGAGCGAGGCATCGTATTCGTTATCGCCTTGGCCGTACTGGCCGCGCTCGTTGCGATATTGGCTGCCACGGCGGCTAGCCAACGGGTGGCAATGCGGGCCGAGACGAATCGAATCGACGAGCGGCGCGCGCGGCTTATGGCACAGGCAGGCATCCAGCGCGCTATCGCCGAGTTGGCGAATGAAGCAGCCGCTCAGCAAGGTGGAGCAAGCACGGGCTCCGGGAGTACATCGACCCAGCCGACGAACGCGACCACGACACAGGATGACTGGGCCACACTGGGCACCAACGGCGCCGACCGGTTCATCGTCGGCGACAGCGACTTTCGACTCCAGATCGTCGATGCCTGCTCGCTGATAGATTTGAACACTGCCCCGGAAACACAGCTCGACCAACTCCCGTTGACTCCGGATCAGATCGATAGCCTGCTCGATTGGCGCGAAAGCTCAACCACCCCGCGACCCGACGGCGCGAAGGACGATTACTACAACAACCTTCAGAACCCGTACAACACCGCTCTTCGCCGGTTGGACACGCTGGACGAGTTGATGCAAGTCAAAGGCTTCACGGCGCAGACGATCTACACGCCGCAGACCAATATCGGCTCGACGGCTACCATCGTGCAAGGCTCGAGCGACCAGCAGCCCACGCTCTATGACTTGTGCACGGTGGAAAGCTACGCTCCGATGACGCGTGCTTCGGGACAGGCGCTCATCAACGTCAACGCGGGCGGCTCGACAATTACAAAACTCCAACGGCTCGCCCAGGCCGGCATCACCGGCAACCTTGCCGAGCGGATTATTCAGATTCCAAACTTCGCTTCGGTAGGCGCTATCTGCGCGCAAGCGGGTACCGGTCCGCAGGACTACAGGCTCATTTTGGACAACCTCGCCGTCGACAATCAGCCTCGTAAGGAGGGGCGCATCAACCTTAACACCGCTTCTGAGAGCGTTCTCGACACAATTCCGGACCTTCCGCCCGACACAGTGCAGGCCATTCTGCAACGTCAAAGCAGCGGCTTCACGAGCCTCGGCGACATGGCGGACATCCAAGGTCTGAACAGCGCCCAGGGGCTAAGGCAGTTTGCGGACTACTTCACCGTAGCTTCCCAAACGTTCATTGTACGCGTCGTGGGGGAAGCCGGCTCGTTCAAAGTCGCGCAGGAAGCGGTCGTCGACATTCAAAACGGCCAGCCGAAGATTCTTCAAACGGCTGATGCTCCGTTTTCGGACATGCCGACTCGCTGGCGCTGGGACGATGCGACCAACGACATCACGCTGCAGGAGGCTCAATGACACGCCAGCGCACCGCAGTCGATCTCGTCGTTGAATGGTCTCCCCGTGGACTGGTCGCATTCGACGCCAAAACAAAGCAGCTCGCGTCTTTCGACACGGCGACCGAGCTTGCCGCTTCGCTCGGGGCCCGGGAGGCGTTGGTGGCGCCGTCTCGGCGCTCGACGTTCGTGCGGTCGGTGCGCGTGCCAAACGCCACGCCGGAAGAGATCCGCGCGGTGCTTCAAGTGAAGATGGTCGACTTGTTCCCTGTACCGCCCCAGGACATCGCATACGACTACGTGCTCACGGATGACGTCACCGAAGAAGGGCGCCTGGCGATCGTCGGCGCGATGCCGGCCGCCGAGCTTCGACGGATGCTTGAAGAGTTCAAGTCGGCGTCGATCAGAGTACGGGGCGTTGTTCCGGCCGCATTCGGTGCGCCGCTCCTGGTCTCCGATTTGAACAGGAAGAACGGTGCTGTTGTGCAGCGCACGGCAGAAGGTCTGTCGATCGACATCGTATGGGAGGGGATGCTGCGCTATACGCGGCTCGCCTCGGCCGCATCCCCGATCGAAGCCGAGGTCTGCAGAACCTTCCAAGTGGCCGGGATACCGTGCAGCGACATCATCGCAGCAGGCGGTCTGGACGTTCCCGAGGCTGACTTGACCACTCTCGAAACGACGCTACAGGCTCTTGGGCACGGCTGGCCGCTGTCGCTCGGACTCGACTTGGAGCTGCCTGAAGTCGTGATTGCGCGGCACGCTTCCCAGCTCGGCGGCAAGCGCCGGTTTGCCGCGCTCCTTTCCGTTTCAGCGCTGTTGATGGTGGGCTACGTTGTATTGGATAGAACTGACGCCGCGGCTTTGGTCGCTGCCCAGCAGCGGAAGGACAATGCGGCCGTCGATAAGCTAAAGCGCGCTGAGTCAGTCGTCGAGAGCCAGGCGGTCAGCGCTCGAAAGCTACAGGCGAGCCTCGACCTGGGCTTCGACCCAGCGCAACGGATGTCGGACATTCTAACGGTCGTTTCGAACTATACGCCGCCGGGAATCTGGCTCACCGGCATGACCCTCGAGCGCGGGAAGGCTCTCATGATCCGCGGTACAGCCCAAAACTCCAACCAGATCGCAGACTATCAGAGCAAGCTCATCGCGGATCCGCGGTTCCGGGACGTCAAACTTGTGTTCGCCACAAACGCCCTAATTGATGTGACCCCAGTCGTTCAATTCAGCATTTCCGCGTTTCCCGTAGGGAATCTTCCGCTCGTTGACCAGGGAACGAAGGCAGGTGCACGAAAGTGAAGCACATCGCTCTGTCCAGCGGCGACCGAACATCGACGATCGTTTCGGCAACTTCGTTGGGCGTAATGGTCGTGACGTTGCTCGCGTACCTGCTGTTGCCAAAGGCGTCCTCGAAGGGGCTCGTCTCGAAGAAGCAAAAGGCCGTATTCCAGATCGAGCTAGCCAATCAGAAGTCCAAGGAGTCGCTCGCGGCGGCGACCACCCAAATCGTCGCCCAGACGTGGACCGGTTCCGCTCAGCAGATCGGGCCGATCGCGCTTACGAAAATCGGCGCGCTCGCCCAAGCGCATCATTTGAAACTGAACGGGTTTCGGCCGCAGCGTGCGGATAATGCAGGAGATTTGACCTTGCAGCCGTTTCTGATCAATATCGCCGGCACGTTTCCGGACCTAATTGGCTTCACCAAAGAGATCGAGGCGAAGGGCTCCAGGCTGGCGATAAACATGATTCAAGTTGCGTCGGCCGATTCGAACACGGATGCCATTACGGCCTCAGTCGGCGTAATGGCATATACGGCGCCGCAAAAACCCGCGACCACGACGACGACCACGAAAACCACGGTGACAAAGAATGGCTAAGACTGCTCCCAAACCTAAAATCAGCCCGCTCACGTGGATCGTGATAATCTCCACTCTCCCAACCGTGTGGTGGTACATGAACAGCGATGCGCCGCCGCCAAAGCCGGTGAAGCACGCGGCCACCAAGCGACATGCAAGCTCTACCGACGAGTTCACTCCCCAAGACTACACGGCTAAATTTGCGGTACTGAACCAAACGCCAAAGAATGCGTTCAAGCCCTTGATCGTCAGAGACAACGGCACGGGGGGACTGAAAGGACGTATTGCGCTTCGAACGAACGGCATTCCACTCGATCTTGCTGGCGGCGAAGGAAATTGGGCCTATTCGGGAATGGCTGTCATTAACGGAAAACCGACCGCCCTTGTGGAGAACAGCGGCACCGGAGAAGGCGTGTTCCTCAAGGTAGGAGAGAAGTGGAAACGAGCGACGGTCCGCAAGGTTACCGACACCAGCTTGGTGCTGATCGGAGAGGATGGATCACTTCACACCATGAAGATAGGGGACGATAACACAGTTTCTGCAAAGGATAAGAGCTTCGCGCCACTGCGGCCGCTACCCGCGCTGACTGGCCCGATCGGATCTCTTCAGGTCCGGCCATTGCCCGTGAATCCCACCAGATCGAACGTCCCAATCGCCCAGAACGACCCTACAATAACTACGAACGCTCCTGGAAGTGCTAAAAGTGCAAACTAAAACTCTCGCTGTATGTCTTGCGGTCTTGGCGCCTATGGCTGCCATGGGCCAGGCAAAATTCGATTTCGGCGGGGGGCAGACCACCGATAAGCCGTGGGAGGAGTTCAAGCTCCCGAAGACCACCGTCCAGCTCAATTTCCACAACGCCGGCGTGGACAACGTCCTGGCACTTTATCAAAAGCTGTCCGGCGTGACCATAGTAAAAGATCCGGCACTCACGGGCCAAATTACGATCACGAGTGCCAAGTCGGTGCCTCTGAAGGATGCGTTCAATATCCTCAGTACCACCCTGAAGCTCAAAGGCTTCGACATGGAGAAGGATGGCTCGCTGCTCGTGATCAAGCAGCGCAAAGCCGCGCCGGCCGGAGGTGCGCCGAACATCGCCGCGACAGGATTCACCCCGGACAGCAATCCGTTCACCGGCGGCGGAGACCGGAGCGCCGATCAACCCAAGCTCAAGGTCTATCCGATCCAGTACGCGAACGCCAGCCAGGTCGCAAGGGTGATCAACGAGGTGTTCCAGAACGTCGCGGACCAATCCAATCCGTTCGCTCGCTTCGGCGGAGCCAATATCCAGTTCAGGGGTGGTAGAGGACGCGGTGGCGGCAACCAATTCCAAGGTGGAGGCGGCGCAGCCAATTTCCTTCGTGCGCTGAGCAGCCAGCAGAGCCAGTCGAACGTGCGCGCGTCATCGGACGACTTCAGCAACTCGGTGATTGTTAACGCGCCGGATCGCGACCAGGAGCAAGTCGCTACCCTTATCAAGGAGCTCGACAAGCAGACGGACGAGCCCGAAAAGTCGAAGGTCTTCCATCTGGAATACGCGGCTGCGTCCGACATTGCGCCTGTAGTACAGAACGTGCTCGTGTCGAATGCCCCGCGGGGACGCGGCGGCATTGGAGCCCAAAACGTTCCGGTCGACCAGCGCTTCCAGCAGGCATTGCGCTTCGGCTCGTCTCAGGCCGCCTTCGGGCAAGTCGTGGCGGATCAAAGAACGAACTCTCTGGTGGTGACGGCGACGCCCGAGAACCTGGACACGATCGGCAAGGTCATCCAGGAGCTCGATCAGCCGGTTGCTTATCAATCCTCGACGTTCGTCTTCCCGCTCAACAACGCGAAAGCCGATGAGATCGCCACTCTTCTGAATCAGGCGTTTGGCTCACGACAAGGCACGGGTATCAACTCGAACTTCAACCGTGGCAATGCGAGCACCGCGAACCGGAATAACACGAATACCCGCAACTCGAACAACCGCAACAACGGCCGGCCCGGCGGTCTCGGAGGAAATACAGGTTTCAGTGTGCCGAACGGCGCCGCTTCGCCCACCGACCAGCCTTCCAGCCAAGACCAGAAGGACAAGGACCTCGAGGTCGCGCTTCAGGACCCGAACGCGAGCGCCGGCGACCTGCTTACCAGCATCGGCGTTACGCAAGGCTTCCCGTTCGGAGGATTCTTCGGCGGGCAGAGGGGAGGAGCGAACAATAGTCAGCAGAGCTCGACGGGCCGAGACTCCCAGGGCCGTCTTATCAACGTTCGCGACCTGACCGGCCAAGTCACAGCCGTTCCCGACCTCAACACGAACTCGATTATCGTGGTGGCGAGCCCCGAAGACGCGGACCTCATTCGAAATATTCTCTCCCAGCTCGACAAGATCCCGGAACAAGTGATGATCGAGACGGTCATCGCCGAGGCAACGCTATCGGCCGAGGACAAGCTCGGTGTGGAATGGAAATTCATCCAGTCGAGCCCGTTCAAGACGCCTGGAAGCACGGGCACCGCCGCGAGCGACTTCGGACTGCAGAGCGCAAACCCGGCGCTCCAAGGCTTCCGCTACACGTTGGCAGGGGCAAGCTTGAACGCCTTCCTGAATGCGCTGAAGACCGACTCGAAGTTCCAAGTGCTCTCGACTCCGAGGATTTTCACTTCGAACAACTCGCCGGCTGAAATCAACATCAGCCAGAGCGTGCCTTACGTGCTCAGCAGCCGTGAGGATGCCAACGGCAACCTGACGTTCAACTATGCGTTCCAAGATGTCGGCATCGTGCTTCAGGTCACCCCGCGTATCACCGCGAACGGCTACGTGACGATGGACGTCACGCAGACGGCGAACGACCTTCAAGGGTTCACCACGTTCAACGCGCCGATCGTGAACCAGAGACAGGCCAACACCACCGTCTCGGTGAAGGACGGGGAAACCATCATCCTTGGTGGCATCATCCGCTCGACGGTAAGCACGACTACCAACAAGATTCCGCTTCTGGGAGATCTGCCGATTCTCGGCACTCTGTTCCGAAGCACGGATAAAACGAAGCAGAAGACCGAGCTGATGGTCTTCTTGACGCCCCACATCGTTCGCGACGCGGGCGATGCCAAGGACGTCCGAGACACGAGCATCAAGCAGCTCAGTCCCGAAACTCAGAAATCACTCAGCGGCGCCCCAGTGAACCCACCGTTCAAGACGGGCGCGGGGAAAGGAAACGGAGGTTAGTAATTTTATGAAGCTACGCATTATCATTGCCATCGCGGCGATGGCGGTTCTCGTCGCAGTCTCGCCGGCACAGGGCAGACGCGGATTCATGCGCATGGGCGCGGGCCAGCAAATGAATGCCTTCCTGCTCCGCCGAGCAGACGTGCAGGACGATCTGGCCTTGTCTGCAGATCAGAAGAGCAAGCTGGAAGACCTGCAGCAGGACCTACAGTCCAAGTTCCGCGATGCTTTCCAGAACGCCCAAAGCTCTTCGCCGGAGGATCGGCAGAAGATGATGGAGAAGCTCGGCGACGACGCCAACAAGGCCGTTAACGCCATTCTCAACGCGGATCAGCAGAAGCGGCTCAAGGAGATCGGCATTCAATTCGCCGGTAACTCCGCCGTCATGCAGAAGGACGTCGCCACCCAGGTCGGACTGACCGACGACCAGAAGACCAAGATTCAGGGCCTGATGGACGAGCAGCAGAAGGCCAACCAGTCGATTCGCGACAAGGTTCAGAGCGGCGAGATTGATCGCTCCGAAATTCGCGCCCTTCAAGAGAAGAATCGAAAGACGCTAGACGACGCCATCGGCAACGTGCTCACGGCGGACCAGAAGGACAAGCTGAAGACGCTCGGTGGAAAGCCGTTCGTCCGAAAGGATAACGGAGGCTAGCTTCCGCTTCCCTGCTCAACCACACGCGGGGCGGGGGGGGGGGG
>JAICWL010000033.1 GCA_025934835.1 Fimbriimonadaceae bacterium | reverse complement strand
CATGATCAGCGTCTTCTCGGCGGCGTTCACCACGCTTCGGATGGGGTACGCGGCGGCTCTGGCGTGGGTTCTTTTCGTCGTCGTGCTGATGTTTACGCTCCTTCAGATGGGGCTGAGCAAGTGGGTCTACTACGAATCGGAGGCGAAATGAGCGTCAAGGAAGAGCGACCGAATCGCAGCTCTCGGGATCCGCTGCCTCCGCGGGACAGGGCCGGTCTCGACTCTGCCGATTTGAGCCGATACCGCAGCGCCACGAGGCGGGCCGAGATCACGGCTTCGGCGATGAAGGTCTTGCTATGGATCGTGCTTCTGGTCGGGGCGGCAGCGTTCATCACGCCGCTTTACCTGATGGTGGCGATGTCGCTGAAGAGCCCGGGGGAGATCGCCACGAGCTCAGCCTGGTCGTGGCCGACGCAAGTGACCTGGGACAACTTCAAGTTGGTCTTGACGAACCCAAACGTCAGCTTCTTCCTCTTCTTTAAGAACAGCCTCACGATCGCGGTGCTAAGCACGACGGGGGTGCTGATCTCCTCCGCGCTCGTCGCCTATCCGTTTGCGCGCCTCAGGTTCAGGGGCAGGGACCGGCTTTTCATTTTGCTCCTCGCGACGATGATGCTCCCCGGCATCATCACGATGATTCCCACCTATCTGCTGTACAAATACCTTCACTGGGTCGATACGTTCTATCCACTGTGGGTGCCGGCCTGGTTCGGCGGCGGCGCTTTCAACATTTTCCTGCTGCGGCAGTTCTTCATGGGTATCCCGAGGGAGCTGGACGAGGCAGCACTGCTAGATGGGGCGTCGTACGCCACGATCTTCTGGCGAGTCATCATGCCGCTTTCGGGGCCCGCGCTCGCTACCGTGGGGATTTTCGCGTTCATTTACAACTGGCGCGACTTCATGGGCCCGCTGATCTATCTCAACTCTCCGGAGAAGCAGACGCTCGAGATCGGCTTGCAGACTTATCGAACGCTGAACGACGAGCAATGGAACCTGCTTATGGCCGGATCCGTGCTCGTCATGATTCCACTCATCGTGCTGTTCATTGCAGGGCAGCGATATTTCGTGCGTGGCATCGTGATGACGGGTGGAAAGTAGCGGCCAGGAACCCGCCGGCAACATCGCAGTTCTAAGTAGGCGTGGTATTGCGGGCATATCCATGGATTGTTGCGTCAGGTTTCCTTTGCGCCGGGCTGGCTGCCGGGTGTTCGGTGGTTGCGAATCAAGACACACCTCCCGCGGGCGGGCCAACCAGCCAGGCCAAGCCCCAGCCGATGGATACGAGCGCGGTGGCGGGAAACTCGTTCGTCGGCACGTGGATCAGCGACCCGGGCCAGAAGATGGGCACCTACCGTGTGAAGTTGGATTCGGACGGAACTATCGACCTATCCGGACCGCAGGTGGCCGCCAGCGGAACGTATGTGATCCGGGGCAACGTGGCAGTGGCAACTTATAAGAAGCGACGCTTCAGTGACCCTAAGAAGGCGCCTGGATTCGAGTTCACTCTCGCCCCCAACAAGATGGCTCTGACGTTCGTTCCGCGGCCTTCCGCGCCCGCCAAAATGAACCTCCACCGTCAGCAATAACGCTTCGGGCAACACGTTCGCCGGCCTCGCGGTCTAACAGCGGGTGAAAACATGAACCGGATTCTCATAGGCGTCTTGGGCGTCTCGGCGGCTGCAGCGGCATTCGGTCAGGCGAAACTTCCCAGAGGTGGCTACTCAGCGAATTCGCGCTACAACCGTCTCTATAAGCGCTCGGCTCTGACGACCGTCACTGGCCGCGTAGTCGGCATCCAGGAAATGCCTCCGATGAACGGCATGGCCGTCGGGGTGACGCTGCTGGTGCGCCAGTCCAAGCGAAAGACCGCGCAAGTCGAGCTTGGCCCCGCTTGGTTCGTGGACCATCAGGTCGTTCGAATCCGGCTCGGCGACAAAGTGAGGGTCGCCGGGTCTAGGGTCCGGGTGAACAATGAAGACGTCATCCTGGCCTCACGGGTGTCACGGGGCAAGTCGGTGCTGGCGCTTCGCGATTCTGCGGGGATGCCGTATTGGGACGCGCTTCGGCCGGAGCGATTCGTCGTCTCCTCGGCCTCGCAGCCGGTGACCGGCACTATCGAGAGCGAGAATACTTTCACGGTAGACAACACTCCCATGCAAGGCGTGGTCGTCGATACGCCGAACGGGCCCCAGAATGTGGCGATAGCGCCGGGCTGGTATCTGCGCCAACAGGAGATGCCATTCCGGGTGGGCCAGAGCATCACGGTGTATAGCACAAGTCCGCCGGTGCGCTACGGCAACCTGATTGTCGCGAATTCGATCGGCTACGGAAATTCGGTGCTGATCCTGCGCGGATCGCTCGGAGCGCCGATTTGGTACGGATGGCCTTGAGGCCCAGGGTTGTTGCATTAGGACGCCGGTCGTTGTACAATCGATCAGCGCCCTTGCACGGGCCAATTTCTACGAGGAGGCGAACCATGAATAGAACACACACGGCAACCATCTGTCGCGCCTCCGCGGACCAAGCCTAGCTTTTCCCTCGGCGGCGCATCGCCCTTCCGCGCCGCCGGCACGTTTCATCGCGTCTTCGGCGCCCTACCGGCACCGATACCGATGGAAAAACAAACCCGAAAGCAACTGCTTCAAACTCTGTCCACTCTCGACTCGAACGAGCGGAACAAACTGTACAAGCGCGCATCGACTCTGCGGAAGATTCAGTCTCAGAAGGTTTCGCGGAGGTTGCGGGCCGAAGACGAATGTCCCAGGAGAGCCAAGTCTCTGGAAGACTTCGTGCTCGATATACTCGCGGCCGAGTCCGACGTCGACACGTCCGCGGCAGCAGGCGTCGGCCAAGTCGTTTGGCTGGGTCGGACGAGCTGCAGGCTCCAAGCCGAGACGCTGATCGAATGCGCCCTCAACCCTGCCGCTCCGGTCGCGGTCGGCGACCGGGCCAGCTATGCCCGTTTCGGTGATGGCTGGAAAGTCGCAGGGGTTTTGCCACGTACCAGTGTTCTCTCGAAGCCGGATTCGTTCGATTCGCATCGCGAGCGGGTCATCGCCGCAAACGTCGACTTCGTTCTGATTGTGGTTTCGTTCGTGAC
The DNA here is from genome assembly GCA_025934835.1 of Fimbriimonadaceae bacterium. Lineage (GTDB taxonomy): Bacteria > Armatimonadota > Fimbriimonadia > Fimbriimonadales > Fimbriimonadaceae > Fimbriimonas. The sequence continues at coordinate 30,600 of JAICWL010000033.1, read as the reverse complement.
GCCACCCCTGCACCCGAGAATCATCGACCGCTACTTCATCGCGGTGTCCCGAGGGGGAGCGCGACCAATTCTATGCGTGAACAAGCGGGACCTGCTCACCGAGGCCAACGCCTCCTTCGAGCGGGCGAAGCTCCAGCCGTATCGCTCGCTGATGCCTGTGATCGAAGTTTCCACGCTTGGCGGCGAGGGGGTATCCGAGCTCGAAAGCTTCATCCGAGGCAGCACCGTCGTGCTGGTCGGGCATTCCGGCGTTGGAAAGTCTTCCATCGCCAATGCGATCGAGCCGGGACTCGGCATCCTGTGCGGCGAAGTCAGCGAAGGATACGGCAGAGGCACGCATACCACGACCGCTTCGACTCTTCACACGCTGCACGACGGCACCAGGGTGATCGACACCCCGGGCGTGCGAGCATTCGGCTTGTGGGAGGTGGATGCATCGACGCTCGAATGGTATTTTCCGGAATTCGCGGAGCCGGGGCTTCGCTGCAAGTTCCGCGACTGCGGACATACCCACGAGCCGTCGTGCGGGGTTAGAAGCGCAGTCGAGCGCGGCGAGATCGACCGGGCGCGCTACGACACCTATCTGCGGCTGCGCGACAGCCCGTGAATTTGAGCACGGAAGCGACAAAACTTACTCTGACTCGGCTCAATCGTTCGTACAATTCAGGCATGGTGCTGTTGCCCGCCCCCGCATGGCAATCGCCTTCCGTGCCCGAGCAAGTCTTCGCGAAAGCATCGCCTAGCGTGGTTACCGTGGAGACGCCCTATTCTCAGGGAACGGGCTTCGTCGTCGCCAGCCAAATCATCGCCACCTGTCGCCACGTGGTCGACTCGTCCGGAACGGCTACAGTGCGGTTTTCCGACGGCTCATCGATGCATGCGACGGTGCTCATGAGGTCCCGGAGCGCCGACTTGGCACTGCTGCGCCCGGACCAACCAATCAAGGTCAGGCCACTGCTGATCGACCTTCGCAGCAGCACTCTTCGCGTGGGGCAGCCGGTCTTCGTGATCGGCTCGCCGCGCGGGCTCAATCTGACCCTGGCAACCGGAATTCTTTCCGGCGTGAGGCCATCGGAGATGGAGCGGAATTCGGGCGCGTCGCTCCAGATCCAGGTTCCGATATCGCCGGGGAGCAGCGGCTCACCTGTGCTGAATTCCGAAGGGTATGTGATGGGAGTGGTTCAGGGCTCCTACGAGAATTCGCAGGAGCTGAATTTCGCCGTCGAAGCGATCGATTTGCAGCTCTTGCTGATGCGAGGGTTGGACACCTTGCCCGAGGAAGCGAGGGATAAATACGAAGACCTTCTCGGCCCGACCGACCTTCCGAGGCTGCCATCTCACGTTTCCGCAGCGGTCGCCCCGACGACCAAGTCCAAGGCGACGGTACACCACGTGTCGGCGAAGAAGCCCCAAAAGAAGCCGGCAAAGAAACGGGCGCACAGGAAATCTTGAGCAGAACGCCGAGCGCGCACCAATCTCGCGCCTTTGGCGAATGCCGGTTGGTGGAGGCAATCGGACTCGAACCGACGACCCTCTGCTTGCAAAGCAGATGCTCTCCCAACTGAGCTATGCCCCCACGGCCAGACGATTATACCGGCGGCCAACCTGCCAAAGAGTAAACTGGGGCCTATGTCTCCGAGGCTGGCGTTTGCGCTCGAGGCCGCTTACCTGGCCGGCAGAAGCACCCTCGGTCTGTTTCAAACCAACACGGAAGTCCGCGCGAAGGCGGACAGCTCGCCGGTCACCGAAGCGGACAGGCAGGCTGAGCGAATCATCCGCAGGATGATCGCCGAGCACTTCCCAGGGGAAGCAATTCTCGGAGAGGAGGAAGGGGGCGAAGATGTTCCCGATCGCTGGGTCGTCGACCCGATCGACGGGACGAAGTCATTTATCTGCGGTGTGCCGCTCTACGCCACGCTTCTCAGCTACGAAGTCGATCGGAAGCCCGAGGTCGCAGTGTGCTACTTCCCCGCTTTGGACGAGATGCTGCAGGCGGAGCTAGGCGGCGGCGCCTGGTTCAACGGCCGGCCATGCCGCGTTTCCGAAGATCGACTCGTCGAGGGAAGCGTGCTCGCAGTCGGTTCGCATAAGTCGATGGTTCGAGAGAACCGGGGAGCCGGGTTCCAAACGCTTGCCGATCGCGCGCTGGCCACACGAACTTGGGGCGACGCGTACGGCCACATGCTCGTAGCGACGGGACGCATCGCCGCGATGGTCGATCCGGTGGTAAAGCATTGGGACATTTCCGCGGTGAGCTTAATCGTGCGCGAAGCAGGCGGGCGATTTACCGATTTCTCAGGTTCCGAGACATTGAGCTCCGAGGCGATCAGCTCGAACGCGCTCGTCCACGAGGAGCTGCTGAGGGCTTTCGCCGGATGAGAGTTCTGGGCGTCGATTTCGGATTCAGGAGGATCGGCCTGGCAACGGCGGAGACGGACGTAAAGCTGGCGACTCCCCGGCCGCAAATCGTCGCCTCCGGCGCGCTCAAGCGCGACGCCGGCGTCATCGGAACTATCGCCGCAAGCGAAGATGTCTCGCTGGTAGTAGTTGGGCTGCCATTGGAAAGCGATGGCAATGAGGGCCGGATGGCCAGAATCTGCAGACAGCTTGCAGGATATTTGTCAGAGCTCGGTCTCGAAGTGCGCCTGATAGACGAGAGCATGACCAGCGTAGAAGCAGAGCGCTCGCTGCAAGGCCAAGGGCTGAAGGCCAGCCGTCGCAAAAAGCTCCGGGACTCAGAAGCCGCCTGCCTCATATTAGAAAGGTACATGGATGAAGAAGCGCCGCATTAGCCTGCTCATCACCGTGGGCGTGGTCGCCGGCGCCGTTGTGGGGTTCTTCTACTGGCTCCGCGAGGGTATCGCACCAACTCCGCCCGGACCGTCGGTGTATGTGCGCTACATCGGGCCGATGCGGCTGGGGCCGATTCTCGGAGACTTGTACCGTCGAGGAGTCGTCCGAGACCCAAACGCGATGCGAATGTACGCGTGGCTGCAACGTAAAGAGAGCACCATCACGACGGGCACCTACCTCGTGCGGCCCGGTATGGACGCCCAGGAGATCCTTCGCGCGCTGCGCGAACCGATCAAGCAGATGGTCCGAATCCCGGAAACAAACTGGGCAAGACGGACGGCCAACGTTCTGCAGGGGCACTTCGTCACCCAGGCATCGGACTACCTCGCGGAAGTAAGAAACCCCCAGGCTTATCAGAGCGAAGTCATCTTTCCGCTTCCCAAGGATACGCTCGAGGGGTATCTGTATCCTGACACTTACGACTTCCCTCCGCTGCTCGGGGCGCGTCAAGTCATCGAGCGCCAGCTCAAGAATTTCGAACGAAGGGTTGTGGTCGGGCTGAGCAACCCGCCCAACTTGCATCGGATCCTCATTATCGCGTCACTCATCGAGATGGAAGTGAAGTACGACGACGAGCGTCCAAAGGTGGCCTCGGTAATTTACAACCGTCTCAAGAAGAACATGCCGTTGCAGATCGACGCCGCGATCAATTACGGCCTGGGAAAGTGGCGGCCCCTGAAAGCTTCCGAGTACAAGACCGTCGACTCGCCTTACAATCTTTACACTCACACTGGCCTGCCGCCGACCCCAATCTGCTCGCCCACCGTGAAGAGCATCGAGGCGGCGCTGCATCCGGCTACCACGGACGCCCTGTATTACGTGGCGCTCCCCGATGGCACGACCGTCTTTAGTCATGACATCGCGGGGCACCTGAAGAACATAGAGAAGCGCAAGCACCTGCTGAGGCTTCAGGCTCAAGGACGCTTGGTGACGCCGCAGTGAGCTGGCGCTCGGGCGACTTCAATCGGGCGCAGATTTCGAGCGTCTTTCACCCGTTCGTACCCGCGCACGCTGCGGACTCACTGCATGAAGTGGACCTTCAGAAGCTGTGGGACCGGGGAAAGCGTCTGCTGCTGCTGGACGTCGACAACACGCTGGTGCAGTGGAGAAAGGAAGACTTCCCAGGCGAGATTCTAAGCTGGCTCGAGCAAGCCAAAGCCCTCGGGTTCCAGATTTGCATCGTAAGCAACACGAGGCGGGTCGAGCGGCTGACCCGCATTGCAGCCACGCTGGGCGTTTCTACCGTACGAGGAAGGTTCAAGCCGAGCCGACAGATGTTCGCGAAAGCGCTCGACCTGTTCGACCGGGGGCCACAGGAAGCGATCATGATCGGCGATCAGCTTCTCACAGACGTGCTTGGCGCCAATCGCGCGGGCATCGAGGCGATCTGGGTTCGCAAGATGGACGCGCACGAATTTGGCGGCACCCGAATCAACCGGATGATGGAGAACCTGCTCCGCGGCCCAATCTACCAAGCGCTGGTTACTCCCGTGGACGAAACTCCGGCTGCGCCGGACCTGGAGCGAGCCAAGCCGCTGGCCGAACGGACGATCATCCACCAGATAGTCAAATTCTGCGTCGTCGGGGCAACATCGTTCGTCATCGACGCGGGGCTAACTTACCTCTTCGTGAAGGTCTTGCCCTGGCACGGCGGGCTTCTGAGCGACACGCTTGGCAACTGGCTTCGCGGGGCGGCGCCCGGCATCTTCAAGTACGCGAAGACTCCGGACGCGGCCGCCACACCGATTCTGACCGGCGCCGCCGCGCTCGTCGCGATGTTCAACAGCTTCGTCTGGAACCGCTCATGGACTTTCGAAGTGCGAGGCAAGGAAGAGCAACTCGGCCAGCTACGCCGCTTTTACGCCGTTTCGATCATCGGGTTCGTGATGAACGACCTCATAACGAGCGGAATCTATAACCGATTTCGTCATATGAAGAACGCGCTTCTGCTGGGCAAATTCGTCGCGGCCTTCGTCGTCGCTGTTTGGAACTTTATTGGGCAACGATTCTACGCGTTCAGGCATTGACATGGCCGAATTCTGGGAATGGCGCGAGGCTCCCAAAGCCGACTTCGCCGTCGTTGGCGACCCGGTTTCACACTCGCTGTCTCCTCGTATGCACACCGCCGCATATGATGCCCTCGGGCTTGCTCTGCGATATGTAGCGGTGCGGGTGCCTCCGGTCGAGTTCTCCGATGCGATGGACCACCTCGGAGGCAAAGGCTATCGGGGCGTGAACGTCACCGTCCCTCTGAAGCGTGAGGCTCTCGAGTGGGCCCAGTCGGCCGATGACATTTCTATTCGGGCCCAAGCGGCGAACACGTTAAACCTCAGCGACCGCACGGCTATCAACACGGATGCTCCGGGGTTTCTCGACACTTTGTCCGAGCTCAAGTTGACAAGGAAATCGGCGCTTATCCTGGGCGCGGGCGGCTCCGCACGGGCCATTGTGCTGGCCCTGGCAGGAAGCGGATTCGACGTTCGCATTTGGAACCGGACGCATCAGCGGGCTGTGGAACTGGCCAAGGAAGCGGGAGCGGTCGCATTGGAACATCCCGCCCCGGGCGACGCCGACCTCGTTGTTAACTGTACGTCCGTATCGCTGGCCGGCGGAGGTGACCTGCCGCTCGAGTGGGACCAAGTCTTGCGGGACGCCGCCGCGGTCGACCTTATGTACGCTGCTCAGCCGACGGCATTCTTGCAAAGCGCCCAGCGACGAGGGCTTCGCACCGTCGATGGCCGGACTCTCTTGGTCGCCCAAGGCGCGCTGTCGTTCGAGTGGTGGCTCGGCATGTCAGCGCCACGTGAGGCCATGGCGGCAGCGATCGAATGAGAATAGAGCAACCCACCGATGAAGCCTTGAAAGAGGCTGCGGCAGCGATTCGGGCCGGGCGGCTAATCGGCATGCCGACCGAAACCGTTTACGGCGTCGCGGCCGACGCTACCAACCCTGAGGCCGTTCTCGCCACTTTCGAGGCGAAAGGCCGACCTGCGGAGAATCCCCTCATCGTGCACGTGGCGAGCATCGAGGATGCACGCCGTCTCGTCAGCGGGTTTCCCGCCTACGCTTTGACGCTTGCCGAAATGTATTGGCCCGGCCCGATGACGCTCGTCCTGCCGAAGGGTCCGCAAGTTCCGCCGGAAACAACCGCTGGGCTGGAAACGGTCGCCGTGAGGGTGCCAGACCATCCGGTCGCCCTTCGTTTGATCGCGGCCTCCGGAAGGCCGATTTCCGCGCCAAGCGCGAACCGCTTCATGGGGCTCTCACCCACCTCCGCCGAGGACATAGAGCCGTCGGTCGGAGATAGGCTGCACATGGTTTTGGACGGGGGTCGATGCCGCGTCGGCATCGAATCGACAGTCGTGGACTGCACCGGCGATCGTCCGCTGGTTCTCCGGCCGGGAATGGCGGCTATTGCGACAGAGGCTGCCGCGCCCTCGGACAGGCGCTCCCCGGGGATGTATCCTCGGCATTATTCGCCGCGCTCGCCGCTTCGCATCGTCGAGTCACTCGGCGCTCGGGACGCAGGCATAACGCTGAAGGTTCCGCAGAACCCCCTTCAAATTCGGCTGCCATCCGAGCCAGTTGCATACGCTTCGGAGCTTTATGCCACATTGCACCTGCTCGACCGATGCAAACCGCCGGAGATCCTCGTCGAAGCGCCGCCGACCTCCCAGGATTGGGCAGCGATTTGGGACCGTTTGCGCAAAGCGCAAGGAAGCTAATCTGGCGGCAATGGCCGTTTTGCAGCCTTCGGGAGCTTCTGATGTAACAGAGGCTCCAACTTGGCCCATTCAGGCGGCGAGACCAGATCCGAATGCCCATCGCAAAACGCGACCCTGCGAGTCCCATCCGGTCTAGCCGAGCTCTCATAGAACATCGGAGTGGAGGCAGGATTCTTGACCGAGGAAAGCTTCGCGCCGGCAAGCGACATATTGAACAGCAACCGAGAAGCAGAGGAATTTGAGGTCTCGTTATACTGCTGGCTACTTCGGACGTAGGGCTGGATGACGCGCTCGGCTGTGGCCGTCGACTGCGCGTAAGGAAACACCCCGTCATAGTCCTGCAGGTACATCATCATTCCGGTTGCCTCGCGCGAGGCGAAATCGTCGGAGGCGCCAAGAGGCGCGGCCGGGGCTGGAGCGACCGATGGGACAGGCGGCGCCAGCAGCGCATCCAGAAGTATCCCGGCCGAATCGCCCAAGTCGATCACGGTCATATCCTGGTCGTAAGGAAGCCCCGTGGCGTCGAGTGTCTCAAGGAGATCCGCCTTAGAGAATTCGGGCTGGGGAGCAATCGACGCGATCATGTCCGAGCGAAGAAGCATCAGCCGGAGGCCCAATCCGAAGGCTCGTTGCTTCGCATCCTTAAGCACGCCGACTTCGGGCTTGAAGGTTACGAGAAATTCGTTGCCGCCTACCTTGACCGTTTCCCCTTTGGTCCAGCTCAGCCCGAGAACAGCGAGCAGCTTCGCTCGAGCTTGATCCGAAGTTCCCGCGTGTCCCATTCCGAACGTCATCGCACCCAACCATCCTGCGACGTCGCTTTGGCCACCAGCCATCGATATTCTAGCTGCCTTGTAATCAGAAGTTAGGTCGGCGAACTTCAGGGCCCGTTGCACCCCTTCGCCCTGAACCAGCGACTTGATCGTCGACTCCTGTCCCAACAGGATTGCAGGCAATCCAAGCAACAAGATTGCGATCGCCAACCCGATACCTTTCTTCACACCGCGATTATAATGCGGATCAGACGACACGGACATCGGAACGAACAAATCTCGGCGTTTCGTATAACGCATAATCGGACGGTCCACACATAGCCGTGCGCGACAAAAGCTCATGAATTCCTCTCTTATAAAGCTCGCTATAACGCCGCCGCTCGCAATGGCCATGGCGGCATCGTTCGCGCAACAAACGCCGCGAACCCCCTCACCCCGAAACGCTCAGCCTCAGCAGGCACAGGCTCAGACTCCTGCCAAAGAGCAGAGTTACGAAGACCTCGTGAAGGATTGCACCAAGCTGGAGGGGCCGGTAACGCTCTGGCGCAAGAAGAAGGGCGTATCCGACACTATCTACCTCGAGATCCCTCAGGACCAGTTCAACAAGAACGTGCTCATCCAGGCAACCGCCAGCACGGGTACCGCAGATGCGCCGGTCGTCATTTTCCACGGTCAGCCTCTCGCCGACCTCGTCTTCAGGTTCAAGCAGGTCGACGATGATAGGATCTTGATGATCCAGCCGAATCTCGAGTACCGCGCGCCTTCGAATGCGGAAAGCGCCCGCACCCTGCGGAGAGCGATCACTCAAAACGTTTTGGCGTCTTTCGACGTTAAGGCTCGACAGAAGGACACCAAGTCCGTGCTGATCGACGTGAGCAGCCTGTTCAAATCGGACTTCGCCGAGATCGGCCCGAACCTCGGCTCGCCGCAGATGGGTTACGCGATGGACCAGGCGGACACATACGTCGACTCGATCAAAGCATTCCCCGACAACATCGTCGTCCGCACGATGTACCGGTTGAATTGGCACGGCCCGAGTGGTAGGGTGGAGGCGCCGCACAGCATCCCGTTTGCAGTCAGCTACAACATCACGATGCTGCCGGATGATGGCTATCAGCCGCGGATCGCGGATACGCGAGTGGGCTATTTCACGACGAGTTATCAGGACCTCAGCGAGGCTTCGAACTACGATCCTAACGTCAATTACATCGAGCGATGGAACCTGAAGAAGAAGGACCCGTCGGCCGCGCTTTCCGAGCCGGTCAAGCCGATCGTGTTCTACATCGACAACGCCATGCCGAAGGCTTACAGGCCGGCGGCAACCGAGGGACTGTTGATGTGGAACAAGGCGTTCGAGAAGGTCGGCATCAAGGATGCGATCGTCGTGAAGCAGATGCCGGACGACGCCGATTGGGACATCGCCGACGTGCGATACAACGTCGTGCGATGGACGGTCCGCATGCCGTTCGCCATCGCCCTTATGCGAGCGAATCCTCTCAACGGCGAGATCCTCAATGCGTCGATCAACTTCGACGCGGCATTCGCCAGAGGGGGCGCCCTAAGCTTCGACGAGATTCTGGGGCCGGGCGCCGAGCAGCCCGCTATGCCGAAGATGAAGACGGATGTCGCCTGCATGTATCCCATGGAGTCGGCCACCAATCTCGCGCTCGCGGAAACCACCGCCGAGCTCACGGCGGCAGCCGGCAGCGGCTACAGCCGAGACGCGCTGGTTTACCAGTACATCCGGCAAGTCGCAGCACATGAGATGGGCCACATCCTCGGGCTGAGGCACAACTTCATCGGCAGCACGGATCTCAGCCTAAACGAGCTCGGCGATCCGGGCAAGATCTCCGAGCATGGCCTGACCGCAAGCGTGATGGACTATATGCCTTATAACATCATGGCGATCAAGCATCCGGGCGTGCCTTTCTATAGCCCGCGCGTGGGGACCTACGACCTGTGGGCGATCCAATACGGCTACATGGATATGCCCGGCGCCACGACCCAGGGAGAGCTGCCCACCCTCCGACGGCTCGCATCCGAAACGAATCTTCCCGGTCACGCCTTCCAGACCGATGACGTGGCGGATTCGTGGGACCCGTATGTTATTCGCTTCGACCTAAGCAAGGACCCGCTCGAATGGGCCGCGAAGTCGTTCAGTACGAATCGGTACCTGCTGCTGAACCTCGGCAAGCGTGAGCCCAAGTCCGGGCAAAGCTACTACGAGTTCACTCGGTCGTTCAACGTGCTGACCAACGGCTACGCAAACGCGGCCTCCAGCGCTGCCCGATTCATCGGCGGCATGGAGATCAGCAGCAATTACAAGGGAGATCCAGGCGAGAAGCCAGTTCTTCGCCCTGTCAGCGGAAAGGAGCAGCGCCAGGCGCTTCGGCTTATCGATACCTATGTGTTCGCGCCGAATGCGTTCAACGTTCCGAAGACGTACTTCGAGCGGCTCACGTCCGACCCGAACACTCTTGGAACGCAGGGCAACTCGAACTCGCGCGAGTTTCCCGTGCTCGACCTTTACGAGCGGCTGCAGCGCAACACGCTGAACATCATGTTCGCGCCGGACAGGCTGAACCGAGTGGCAAACAACGAGTTCCGCGTTGCCGATCCGAGCGAGACTTTGGACCTCGCCACTTTGTTCGGAACGACAAAGAACGCGATCTGGTCGGAGCTGAGCACCGGCCAGGAGATCGGGCAACTTCGCCGCCAGCTTCAGCGAGATCATCTCAACATGCTGATCGAGCTGGTCACGGACAAGCCTGCTAACGCACCGGATGACGCTTCCACTCTGGCCTTGGAAGAGCTGAAGGAGATCCGGTCAAAGGCGCTCACTGCCGCTCCGAAGGCCAAGGGCCCTTATGGCCGTGCGCACCTCGACGAGGTCGCAAGCCGTATCAAGAAGGTTCTCGACGCGCAAGTCGTCGTCAAGGGCTGATTATTCATTCCACCCGGGCGAGGTTTCGCTCGCCCGGGTGGTTTGTTTTTACATTCGGCTGAGCGCATGCCCGAGGTTGTCGGCGAAGCTCGAAGCATCCCAGTTCTCCGAAGGCTCTGAAGTCGCATCGCGTATTACCAGCCTCGGGTCGGAAAGCGGCCTTCCGTTCGGGATGCTGGCCTGAGCCAGCACGGCGCTTTCCGTCAGTTTGAGCGCGCACCCGCAAACCTTGCGATGAGTTGTTGGATGCACGATGTCGCAAGCCGAGCTATGGGCGAAGCAATCCGCCGTTGGCGCGTTGCGCACGGGCTCGATCAAATCCTCGGCGAGACCGACCTCCACTCCCGAATGCCGAAGCGCTTGGATCAGGGGCGCAGCCACAAGCCGATAGGCAGCCTTCAGACCTCGCGCAGCACGGGGCTCGATCGGAAAAGCAAGCGCGACAGTTACGTCGTGGCCATGGATGACCGCCTTTCCACCGGTCGGTCGCGAGACCCAGCGTATGGAGGCGGCATCGACCAAGGCGCGCTCCGCCGACTGAAAGCGCCCTAGGCTGACCCACAGGCCATCCCACGTGTAGACTCGGCAGCCGGGGACGCCTTGCTCGGCTGCGCTCAGAAGCTCGAGGTCGCGCGCCATGTTCGTATGGCCATCGACCAGAAGCTCTTGGCGAACCTTCACCTCGCCGAAGGAAGGGAGTCGGCTCGCATGTCCTCGATCCCCTCGGCGACCGCGAATCCTCTCCCGCCGGCCCCGTCGGCTGCGGCCGCTTCCACGTGTTTCGGCTTGCGCCAGCGCACATCCAGGTTCTTCACCGCCGCAGTCTCATCCAGCCGGCCGACGATTTGAGTGCTAGGCGCATTGTGAAGCAGATCCGGCTGCTCGACTGCCTCGCGGAGTATCGACCGCATGGCATCACAAAACGCATCCAGTGTCTCCTTCGACTCGGTTTCGGTCGGCTCGATCATCATGCATTCGGGCACGATAAGCGGGAAATAGTTTGTCGGCGGATGGAACCCGTAATCGATAAGGCGCTTGCTGATATCGAGCGCTCGCACTCCGTGCTCCCGCTTATATTTCTCCGCCGTCAGAATGCACTCGTGCATGCAGGTGCGGTCGTGGGCCGGTGGCAAGACGTCTTTGAGCCGCGCCTGCACGTAGTTGGCATTTAGCACGGCATGTCGGCTGATGTCCGCTATGTGCTCCTTGCCGAAGGCCCGCAGATAAGTGTAGGCGCGGACCTCCATGAGAAACTGACCGAAGTACGGGCTGACCCGGCCGATTGATCGAGGACGGTCTTCGTCGACAATGATCTTGCCATTCTCGCGCCGGACGACAGGGGACGGCATGAAAGCCGCCAGGTGCTCCCCAAGCCCGATCGCGCCGCATCCGGGGCCGCCGCCGCCGTGCGGAGTCGAGAAGGTTTTGTGCAGGTTGAGATGCATGCAATCGAAGCCGTGCTCGGCGGGGCGCGTCGTTCCCACCATGGCATTCATGTTTGCCCCATCGCAGAAGACCTGCCCGCCGGCTCGGTGGATCATCTCGCAAACCTTCTGAACATGGGGTTCGAAGAGGCCGAGCGTAGAAGGGTTCGTCAGCATCAGCGCCGCGACCCGCGACCCGACATCGCCACTTAGCACTTTTTCGAGCGAGGCAAGGTCGGTATTTCCCTCAGCGTCGGTGGGAATCGACCGCACGTCGTAGCCGCAGCGCGCTGCAGAAGCCGGGTTGGTCCCGTGCGCGGAATCGGGCACGAGAACGAGGTCTCTCGCAGTCTCTCCTCTGCTCTCGTGGTAAGCCTTGATCAGCATCAGGCACGTCATTTCGCCGTGGGCTCCTGCGACCGGCTGCAGCGTGATGTGATCGAAGGCGGTGATCTCCTGAAGCATCTCCTGAACGCCTATCAGGATCTCCAGCGCGCCAGGAATCGTTTCTGTAGGCTGCATAGGATGGAGCTTCGAGAACCCGGTGAACGCTGCAGCGGCCTCGTTTACGCGCGGGTTGTACTTCATCGTGCAGGAGCCGAGCGGGTAGAAACCGGTCTCGATTCCGTAGTTGATGTGGCTCAGATTGACGAAATGCCGCATCAAGTCGAGCTCGCCGACTTCCGGCAAATCGAGCTCCGGACGGAGATCGCCCAACAGGGCCGCGAGGTCAACTTCGGGTGTATCGGCCACTGGGAGGTTGCATCCCACTCTCCCTGGCCTAGAATTTTCAAAAATCAGCGAAGGCTCGGGCACGTGTTTCTTCGGCATGGCGGCGGAAGGATTTTACCTTCGGGAACCGAGCGGCGGGCAAACCCGAAGCGGACTGCCGCTGTTTCGTAGCGAGCGGCACTTCTCACCAAGCGACAAAATGACCTGAAACCCCCGGACCACGGGGGGCTTCCTAACACTACACTCTTGGCAAAGAGTCGATAACGTACAAGGAGAGTCGAGTTATGGCTTCGAAAAACCAGAACAATTCAGACAATCGCGGCGGATCTCACGAGGATCACGTCCGAGCGGGAAAAGCCGGCGGTGAGGCCGTTAGCGAAGATCGGAAGCACATGGCCGAAATCGGCAAGAAAGGTGGCGAAGCGGTCAGCAAAGACCGTGAGCACATGGCCGCAATCGGCAAGAAAGGCGGCAAGGCCCGGGACAAGAACTCCTCTGGCGGGAGCAGTTCGAGCAACAGAGGCGGAAGCCACTAGGACCGCGTCGGGGCCGGCCGCAAGGGCGGCGAGAAGCAATGTCTAGCCGGGACGATCGCGCAGTCGTCCTGGTTTCATGGTGCGGCCCAAAACCCTGTCGACCTTCGAGCGAATGGTCGATAGGGTGGCCGCGTCCATACCTTCTCGGCCCAGGAAATCCACCAAGTTCACGACATCCAGAATCCTCGCGGCGTGCTCCCAATCGGCCGGCAAGCTTTGGCCGGCTTCTTCTAGTCCTCGAGCGAATTCGGCTTGGAAGCTTTCGGGCAAGCGCTCATCGTCGCGTAGCACCTGACCGGCGCTGAGGAGCCATGTTCCCGAGTGGGCATATTCCCAGTCCACGACGCCAGTTAGCCGACCAGCGTTTACGATGAGATTGGAGGCTTTGAAGTCCCCATGGCAAAGACACGCGGGCCCGGCACAGCGGTCCAAGAGGCGCCGAAATCGCTCGAAGGCGGTCCGTATGTCTCTTGCGGCATGCGAGCCGATCCGCCGGAGAAGCGCAGGGCAGGCGAGGCACAAATCCAAGTACCCGATGAGTCCGTCGATGCTGCTCGACCACGGCTCCCTCACCGCCATATCCGCATCCAAGAATCCTGCCTGATCGAAGGTAACGCTCGAAATGGCAGCTAGAGCGCGGCCGATATCTCGAGCCGATTCCAACACTTCGCCATGGCGTCCTTCGGCCAAGAGGGCTTGGAGGGACCGGCCTTCGATCCAAGAGGCCACCGAAAACCCGGGCCCATCGTGAAGCCGCTCGGGCATCGATACCTTCCCTTCCAAGCGGCTCCGAATCGCCCGCTCCAGCGCGGGGGATCCGGACTGGTTTTGCGTCAGTTTGAGCGTAACGGATGAGCCGTCCGAGAGCTCGACGCGGATATTGGTGTTCGCATGCCCTTCTAGCAGAGGAACCGCGCGAATCGGCGACATGCCAAGCGGCTCCAAGAGGCCGCGGATCGTGTCCAAACTGACCTCAAGCCTGGGAGTTGATCGCGGCCAGTCTGCCTCCACGCCGCGATATTACCGTCGCTTCTTTACTGTCGGAGCGTCTGCTCGGCTTCGTCGTAGCTCACGCTCAGGGCCTTCAGCCGGCTCACGGTTTCTCGCAGGCCCTCGGTATCGGTCGCCTCCGCTCGCTCGCCCGAAGCGCCGGTGGCGAGCTTGGCCTTCATTTCGGAAAGAGCGGCCTGAGCTTGTTTGACCGCTGCATCGATGCGCGCCACCGAGTCGCTGATCGAATCGTAATGCGCGATTTCCTCGGTCCGGGCGGCAATCGCGCCCTGCAAAGCGTCACGCTCGTCGTCGGATTGGGCCGCATGGAGTTTGCTTTGCAGGTCGTTCAGCTCTGTTTCCGCGGCGGTCCTCCCCCTCAGAGATTTTCTCAGCTCGGTACGCGTAGCAAGCGCTTCGGCGGTCTGGCTCTTGATCCGTTCAGCCTCGTTTCGCGCCTCGCCTCCGACCACCTTGATGGAAGGGGAGCCTTGGTGGTCGCGCACGACCGAGTCGATTTCCTCGACCAGCCTTCGGATCGGTACGAATTTCGAACGGCTTTCGGCATCCATCAGCTCCGTAGGGTCTTCGAGCCTCGACGCGGCGCCTGCGCGCATAGAGGAGATTGCCAGTACTCCGATCCATGCAATGAACACGATAATGCCAATCGCGAGATGTCCCAAAGCCACGAGCGCGATCGCGGCCAGGAGCGCAATCATTGGGACAGGCTTTAGGACGGCGTCCATATTTAGAACTTTAGCCGCACCGATAGGGTCAGGTCGTAAAACTTGCCGTCTCGGTAGCGAACCATCGGCTCGACCCGGACGCCGGTGTAGACGAAGAACGAACCCATGACCCTCAGAAACTCTGCGCGATCCGGCGCTCTTAGAGTCCATCCGGCTGTGACCGACTGATACCTCGATGGGTCGGACGTGAGGCTCACGTCGTAGATCCGCATGTCAGGGTCCAGGTTCGTGGCGCCCTCTCGGAGCATGACGAATTCCCCTCGTGTCGTGAAGATCCCGGAGTGCCTGGTGATGTCGGCGCCGAAAGCCTGACCATAGCCCCTTCCCTCTCCTGGCGCATCCTCAGGACGTCGAACGAGGTCGAGAGCCGTTGAATTGATACCAAAATGCCGCCCGATCGCAAAGCTCGCTCCGAGCCAGCTTCCGATCCGCCCGACGATGCCCCGCTGCAGCCCCCTGCCGCTGTCGCAATAGGCTACCGAGACCGGCAAGCCTTCCACGATCAAGTTCGTGTCGCCGCGCGCCGCTTGCACGCTCTCGCGAAGAATCTGGCCCGACCCGAACGGAAGATACTGCTTTCCAAGTCTCCAGATCCCCTCGTCCTCGATGTAGTATTCATCGAGAAGCGACTTGTCGGCGTCCGCCGACGGGCGGTCGAGCTTTTCCGAAATGTAGGCTCGCAGCCCGGGCTCGAGAAAGAAGACGAGGCCTGCCGTGCTGAGCCTCCCCAGGGGGTTGTACAGGCGGAACGAGTTCACGCCATGCGCCACCGAACTGTAGCTTACTGTGGCGTCCAGCTTGATCCGCACGTCTGGCACCTGACCGTGCGCTAATCGCCCCGCTCCGACCAGCAGCGCGACAGCCAGCACAAACTTCCCCATCAGGCTTTCCCGCCCAAATGCCGAGCGATCTCCTCGAGCGGAATCTCAGATTGTTCGCTCGTGGCGAGGTCCCGCAGCTGCGCTGTGCCTCGTCCGAGCTCGTCCTCCCCGATGATTGCGGCGTACCGCGCGCCGCTCTTGTCCGCCTGGCGAAGCTGCGACTTGAGGCTTTTTTGGTCGATGTCGAGCAGAACAGAATAGCCGGACGAGCGCAGCTTTCTTGCCAGCTCGCGAGCGGCGCCGGCAGCTTGGTTCCCCGCGGTTACCACGAAGAGATCCGGGCGGTCGCTCTCGCCGGCCTTGCCAAGCTCGTCGAGCACGAGCAACGCCCGCTCGATTCCCATCGCAACTCCCACGGCCGGAAGTGGGCGCCCGCCGAGTTCCTCGGACAGGCAATCGTATCGGCCTCCCCCGCAAAGGGAACTTTGGGCTCCGAGCTTGCTCGATTGAACCTCGAACACCGTCTCGGTGTAGTAGTCCAAGCCCCGCACGATCGAAGGATCGACCTGGTACCGGATGTCCGCCTCTTGCAACAGCTCTTGGAGAGTGTCGAAATTTGCCCGCGATTCCGGCTCGAGAAAATCGAGGATCGGCCGCAAACCTTGCAATGCTGCTTGGGTGTCCGGATCTTTGCTGTCCAGCATCCTGAGCGGGTTGCGCTCGACCTTCGACCTAGCTTCTTCGGGCTGATCTGCGAGGAAAGACCTCGTATGCTCCAAGATCGCTTCGCGGAACCGAACTCGGCACTCTTCGCGGCCCAGCGTGCTCAGCTTGACCTCAGCCCCTTCGATGCCGATCAGATCATAGAACTTGACGGTCATTTCGATGATCTCGGCATCCGCTGCGGGCGAAGGGGAGCCCAAAATCTCCAAGCCGACCTGGTGCGCTTCGCGATACCTGCCCTTTTGGGGCCTTCCATAGCGGAATATCGGCATGATGTAGCTCATGCGCAGCACGGCGCCCGGCGGGCAGAGATTATGCTCGATGACCGCGCGCATTATCGGCGCGGTTCCTTCGGGCTTCAGCGTGAGGTCGCGCCCTCCCTTGTCCGAGAACGTGTACATTTCCTTGCTGACGATGTCGCTCGTGTCGCCACTGGTCCGAACGAAAAGCGAAGTGTCCTCGAACGTAGGGGTGCGCACCTCGTGGTATCCATACCGCGAAGAGAGCTCTCGGAATATGCTTTCGAGCCGCGACCAACGGTGCGAATCGGACGGCAGGACGTCTTCGGTGCCTCGGGGAGCCTGGAAAGGCATGGAGATTATTTTGGCCGACCGCCTCAGTAACTCGAACGACTCAGCCAGGAATGAGCGAAGATATAGGCGATGTACTCGGTGATCGGAGTAGACGGGCAAGTTTATGGGCCCGTTGATATGGACACCCTACGGCTGTGGATCGCCGAAGGACGCATTTCGCGGGACTCCAAGATGATCGACCCGCTTGACGGCCGCGTTATGCGCGCAGGCGATATCAGGCTGTTGGACGACCTTTTTCCGGCGCAGGCAGCAACGGCTCCGCCTCAGTTCGGTGCTAGCTCAATGCATTCGAACCTGCAGCGCGACCCCTACGCTCCCTCGATGTACGCGCGCCCCGGATCCTTCCCCACGGATACGCCTCGGAAAAACATGGCGCTCGCGATTGTGCTGGCGCTCTTTCTCGGCGCGTTTGGCATCCACCGATTCTATCTGGGGCATACCGGGACGGGGTTGGCGATGGCCCTGATCACCATCTTGACATGCGGCTACGGCGCCATCATCACCGGCGTCTGGGCGATCGTCGACATCATATTAATCGCAACAGGGAGCCTTCGCGAGCCGAGCGGCCGGTCGCTGGCATAGGCCGCATGTATTCGGTGGTGGGCGCGGACGGGCAGGTTTACGGGCCGATCGATGCTGCCGGTCTGCGGCAATGGTGTCTGGAAGGCCGTATCCGGCCCGACACTACGATCTACGAGACATCATCGGGATCGGCCATGCGCGCCGCGGATATGCCCGACCTTCGGGCGATTCTACAGGGGTTCGGCCATCATGCGACGCCGCCGCACGCTATGCCGATCGGTTTGCCGACATTCACAGCGCCCACGAAGAGCAAGATGGTCGCCGCGCTCCTTGCGGTCGTGGCCGGGCCGCTGGGGGTCCATCGGTTCTACATTGGAAGGTGGGGCTCCGGGCTGCTCTTCCTCCTCAGCACGTACCTTATCTACTATCAGCTCGATATGACATACGCGATTTGCGTAGTGATCTCGCTGATAGATGCCGCGCGCATCTTGGCAGGGGACGTCAAGGACGGAAGCGGCCACGCTCTCGTTTAGCGCGAGCGCTTGTCCGAACCCGCGCCAACCTCTCGCGGGTGCTCGCCCAGCTTGGTATTCGGGTCCGGCGGGAGCGCCACGGCGCCCGTACGCTCGAGCTTGCCCCACGACTGCTTGTTCCCGTGCAGAGCTCGTGTTACCGACTTGCAGATGACCCCGTACATGATCTGCCGATAGCAGAATCGCTGCAGGAACAGCCACCAAAGGACGCCCATCGGGCGGCGCTCCATTTTGTATGCGACGACCCCCGCCAGCAACTCCACGGCGAAGAACAGCGCGTACAGGAAGCCCACCTGCCCAAGGTTTTGCGTCGCCGCTGCGAGCGGCGAAACCTCGACTTGGCCGCTCGGGAACGCCACAGCCGCGCCGTATGCGCCGAGGGAATAAACGACTTGTAGATCGACAAGAGGCGCGAGCACCTGGAACGCGACTTGGAAGAGCCACAGGGCAGGAAGCGCGAGCCAGCCAAACCATCCGTAGCGGAACAGCGCAGAACGATGCTTGCACAGACACTGAAGCGTGCCGAACGCCCATCGGAACCTCTGCTTGAAGAATGATCGGAGCGTGTCCGGAGCCTCGGTGTAGGCAATCGCCTCCGCTTCATTTTCGAGCGTCCAGCCTGCCCGTCTCAGCCTCCAAGTGAGGTCCATGTCCTCTGCGAGCGTGTCTCTTTGGTAGCCGCCGACCGAAACAATCGCCTGCTTCCGCCATGCTCCGATTGCGCCTGGAACAACTGTGATGGCATTGAGAAGCGCGTAGGCACGGCGGTCGAGGTTCTGAGATGTCGTGTACTCGATCGCCTGCCACGTCGTTAGCAGGTTGTGTCGATTGCCTACGCGAACGTTCCCGGCGACCGCGCCCACCTCGGCATCCTCGAAATGGCGCACCAACGCTCCGACAGCTTTGGGATCGAGCTGCGTATCGGCGTCCACGCAGAATAGAATCTCGCCTCCGGCCGCCTCAATGCCTGCATTGAGCGCACCCGCTTTGCCCGTGTTCTGCTGGGATATCACGACGACCCGATCATCGTCTCGGAACGCATCCTGCACGGTTCGCGCTGTAGCGTCCGTCGAGCCATCGTCCACGACTACGACTTCGCGAACAGGATATTCCGACGCGAGGATGCTCTGAATCGTGCGCACGATTACCTTGTCCTCGTTGTATGCCGCGATAAGCGCCGTGACGGGCGGCCGAAAAGTTGGGCTGAAGACCTTCCGGGAGCGTTGGATGCTATGCCAGATCGCGAGCGGGGCGATGAAAACTATGCGTGACAGCCCCAGAGCAATCGCTACGATGAATGCGATCGCAAGGAACGAATCTAGCCCGAATACTGCGCCGAAGACGATTCGGTCGAGCAGCAGCAGCATTCGGTCTTGGGGCCTGACTGCCGGCATGATCTGGCCTCGCGTCTTGCCCAGCAGGTCGGCAACCGTAACGAACTGATACCCCTTCGCCTTGAGCTCGGGCACCAAGATCTTGAGCGCCTCGATCGTGGCCGAACGGTCTCCGCCGGCGTCGTGCAGAAGGATGATGTTTCCTTCGTCGCCGGTCCCTGCGCGGGAAACGACCGTGCTGATCACCGATGAGGCGATGTCTTCGGCAGTTTTCCTTCGATATCCTCCGCCAGGCAGCGGAACATCGAGGTTCCAATCCTGCGGATCGACGTTTTCTCCCACGACGATGTAGTGGAATTTGGAGGCTGTGATAACCGGCTTAACCTGGTCGGGGTTTTCCGGCTGACTGTCGGCGTTGTATGGCGGCCGGAAAAGCACGGTGGATCTGCCGACCACGCTTTCGATCGCTCGTTGCGTGGCATCGAGTTCGAGGCTCGCTCGCCAATCGCTCACCCTGCCCAGGTCGGGATGCAGGAACGTGTGGCTGCCGATCTCGTCGCCTTGATCGTACTCGCGCTGGACCAAATCGGGGTTCGCCCGAGCGTTCTTTCCGACGACGAAGAATGTCGCGGGCACTTGGAGTTGCTTGAGTGTGTCCAGGATCGGCCCAGTGAACTGCCGGTCCGGCCCATCGTCGAACGTGAGCACAAGCTTCTTCGGAACGAATCCCGACTTCTGTATCACGTACGGGAACGGATACGATTCGTATTTGGCGGAGGTGATGACGCCTTCCGATTTGTCGAAGTCGATCGTGCGCTTGCCCTGCTGCGGCAAGTTCTTCACGGTGAGGATCTCGCCTTTACCGGTATAGCTGACTTCGTACGGAAAGCGCACGGCTTCGAGCGCTTTCGCGTCGAGGGGCTGGGATAGCTTGTTCTTGTCGAAGAAGGTCCAAATTGCCGGATCCTCTTTACCGAGCGCCCACAGCGCGGCGCCGCGAATCCCATACGGCTTTGCGCTGGCCCACTGGTTGAACGCTGAAACCGCGTCAAGCATCCACACGACGTGTCGGACGTTGTCGTCATCGTCGTACTCGAACGTGCTGTTGAGCGAGTCCGGGTCAAATTTGATCACCCGGCTAGGAGGCTCGTCTCTGTAGCCCTGAGCCGTCGAGAGCGCGTCTTCGTACGAAACGTCCTCAGCGCCAGGCTTGCCAGCCTTCCAGTCGTATGAGTAGTTGCCGATACCCATCACGACCTTGTCTTCCGGCACGCGCCTAAGCGTCCGTTCGAGGACGGTCTGTGTCCAGTCGAGATCGGCAATCGGCCCTGGCAAGCCACTTTCCCAATGCTGGTCGTATGCCATCAGCATGAGAAAGTCGACCTGGTCCGCTACATCTTCGAGCGGAAGCTCGTCGTCGCCCGCCTGGACATCGATTGAGATCGTAAGGTTGTACGGATCGAGCTCCGCGCGCAGCACCTTCAAGAACGATGCGTACTGGGACTCTTCCGCTGAATCAAGATTCTCGAAGTCGAAATTGACTCCTTGAAATGCACTGGCCACGAGCCAAGACCGAATATTGACGGCCAAGCGGTGCTCGGCTGCCGGAGAAGCGAAGAGCCTGCCGACTCGCTCGGGGTACCAGTCATCATCGATGGCGTTCGTGATCACCGGAACGATGCGCAGGCCGTTGGCCCTCGCGATGTCGATCACGTCCTGTCTTCGGTCGTCGTGCTCGAAGTCGCTGATGTCGAGCGAATCTCCCGGTGCCGCCAACCGGCACCAAACGGGCATAACCGTAGTCAGCTTCGACGCATTCGCGCGCAGCGAAAAGATGCCGCTGTCCTGCCACGGCGTGTAGAAACCGGCAATTACTTTCTCCGCGTGCGCCGGGGGAATCTTAAACCGCTTCTGATTGCGCAGCACGTCATCGCGGAGCTGGCGGCGCACTTTGGACATCAGGAAGTCGGCGCGCGGCTTTCGATAAGGCAGCGACGGAAAAAGGCCATGGGGCTTGTTTCCGCTCGTCGACGGCAGGGCCGGAATCACGAACAGCATCGTGAGGACGAATGCAGTCGTGACGATGGCCGTTAGTATTCCGGCGACAGCAGCGAGCCTCGACACCCTGGTGCCACGCTTCCCTTTGGGATCGAAGAAGATCGGATTCCCGTCCATGTATCGCCTAGACCTTGAGGAACACCCGCTTTCTATACAATAGCCATAGGATGGCCCACCAGAAGCAGATGTACAGTGCTGTGTACGCCCAGCCGCCATCGATTCTTCCGAACCATCGAATCATTGCATTCAAAACAGCTTGTTGCAACGGAACGTGGCCGTCGGGCGTCTTGACGACCCACACCTGAAGAATCAGAAGCTTGACCAGGATGGGCGCGACGTACGCCAGCAGCGCGTTGCTGCCGAAGACCACCAGCGGAAACGTCCAGCCCTTCCACTTGCCGAAATCCGTCGCGGCGTGCAAAACGCCCAGGATGAGCGCCGCGAGCCCGCCTGAGACGAGGATATACGAAGGCGTCCAAACCGGCTTGTTGTACGGGAGCACCGTATTCAGCGCTATGCCGATGCCGAGCAGGACGCCTCCACCAGCGAAAATCAGTGCCAGACGCTTCCACGCTGCCAGATCTCGCTCGCGCATCAGATCACCGAAAAGTGAAGCGAGGATGACGAGCGCGCCGGTAGGCGCCACAGCCAGAATGCCGTCGAGGTTGTAGCCAACCAGATACGATTTATTCAGGCTGTCGATAAGATTCTTTCCCTCTTCGAAGGTGCCTGCGGCCATGCCGGGAGCGGGAAGATAGAGGATCGCCAGGCCATATATGGAAAGCAACCCGAAGGCGATGACAGCTCGCCGAAACTTGGGCAGCTCGTACACGAAGGCGCCGAGCAGGTAAGCCATCCCGATGAGTTGCAGCACTCCCATCGAAAAGAAAGGCGTTCTCTGCTCCGCCGAGTTCAACAAGCAGCCGAGGGCGACAAGCGCCACCGCCCTTCCCGCGATCTTGAGGTCGTATCGCCAAGCCGGAAGCTCGCGGCGCTGAAAGGACGCGAATGAAAACGGAATGGCCGTGCCGACACAAAAGAGGAACCAGGGGAACACCACGTCCGCAAGGCGCATGCCTTGATTCCAGCCCGCGTGCATCAGATGGTCGGGCGTCGCCGTGTCCAGCGCGATATTGTTCACGAGTAGCATCAGCACGATCGTGAGGCCGCGGAGTGTATCTAGCGACGTGAAGCGCCTCGATCGAGGGGGCGTCTCGGCCTGCTGGATCGGCGCCGTGACTTCCGCAAGCTCGACGACCGCTTCAGCGGCAATTGGCGTTGTCTCTTGCATGGGTGTTTAGGCCTCTCTATGGTGAACGTGCGAGACCTCGGAAACAATCAGTGCCTTTCCGATAGTTAGGACTGGTGGGGATGAAATATTACTATTTGGCCTTTGCCGTGCTCGCCCTGAGTGCCGTCGGCTGCGCGGGTGCGGGCACCCTCGCGCGCGTCAACCTCGCGCAACCGGTCCGATCGGACCATTTATGGAAGCAGGCTTCGCACGAAGTGTACATATCTACTGAGAACCTTCGCGCGAAAGACCGGGAGGAGCTGCTTGCCGGGCTCACCTATCGAAAGCTCATCCGGGGTAACCCCGGGGATAAAGTAGTCGCCTTAACATTCGACGATGGCCCTCATCCGATCTGGACCGAGCGGCTCCTCGCGATACTTCGCAGAGAGCACGTCCGGGGCACGTTCTTCGTGGTCGGAAAAATGGTCGAAAAGCACCCCGAGCTTCTGAGGGATATCGTGGCGGATGGGAACGAGGTCGGCAACCACACTTTCAGCCACGCAACTCTGACACGCCTTACCGCTGCGGACATTCTCACCGAATACCAAGCGTGCAACGACATCATATGGTCCGTTGGTCACGTACGGCCAACCGTCTGCCGCCCGCCCGGAGGCGACTACGACAGCCGGGTTATCGACGCGGCGTCCGACCTCGGAATGACGACGACGCTTTGGACCGACGATCCAGGCGATTTCGACCGGCCCGGCGAATCCGAGATAGTGGATCGAACGCTGCACTCCGTATCGAACGGTGGCATTTTGCTTCTTCACGATGGCGTCACACAAACGCTCGACGTGCTGCCTCTCCTGATCCACGAACTCCGAGACCGAGGGTATCGATTCGTCACGGCCTCGGAAATGCTTCAAACGCTGCAGAAGCCAGGTGCGGAGAAAGCGGCGCGACTGGTGCGCTTGGCCGCTCCCAAGCCCTCAAAGATGGTCCGGCACCCGGCATAGGCCGATGGGCCAAAATCGGAATGTGCGCAAGCCGCCATTCGATCCCCAGCCCGTCATCCTCCACGGCAAGACCATCCGCGTCGAACCGGTGGGGGCACGCCATGTTCCCAGCCTCCTGAAACATGGGGAGCTGGACGCGTTTCGCCTGTTCGGCACGAAGCGCCCGGCGGCCTGGTCGCTGGAGGCTCTCGCGGATTACGTAACGTCTACCCTCGAGTTTCCAAACGTGATTTCCTGCGCGATGGTGCTTCAGGAAAGTGGCGATGCGGTGGGGATGAGCAGTTTTTTGGATATTCGGCCGGCGGATTTGGGCCTGGAGATCGGGATGACTTGGATCGCGCCGGCCTTCAGGGGCACGAAGGTGAATCCGGAATGCAAGCTTCTTATGCTCCGGCACGCCTTCGAAACGCTTGGCTGCGAGCGGGTACAGCTCAAGACCGATCTGCGCAATGTTCAAAGCCAGCGGGCGATCGAAAAGCTGGGAGCGAAGCAAGAAGGCATCCTGCGACGGCATATTCAGATGCCGGACGGGCACATGCGGGACACGGTGATGTACTCGGTGGTGCGTGAAGAGTGGCCGGCGGTTGAGAAGGGCCTTTTGTCGAGGCTCACTTAGTCGTCGATCAATCGGAGTTGTCCAGGCGAAAGCGCTGAAAGTGCTCCAACCTCTGGAGGATCGTCGAAGGCGTGCTTCTTCAGGTCGCTCGGCACCGGGATCGGATATTCACCATTGAAGCAAGCAAGACAAAAATGGGATTCGTCTCTCCCAACGGCTCGCACCGCGCCTGGGATGCTGAGGAAGCCCAGACTCGTAGCGCCGACGTACTCGCAAA
Source organism: Fimbriimonadaceae bacterium (assembly GCA_025934835.1). GTDB lineage: Bacteria > Armatimonadota > Fimbriimonadia > Fimbriimonadales > Fimbriimonadaceae > Fimbriimonas. The sequence goes on along the minus strand of JAICWL010000033.1, from coordinate 6,213 downwards.
GCTGCTCGATGGACATTCGTGCCGCGGCAAGCTCACCCTTGCTGGCCATGTCGATACCGTAGAAACAGGGGAACTTGATCGGCGGAGCTGTGATGCGAACATGCACCTCTCTGGCGCCGGAGTCGAAGAGCAGCCTAACGAGCTGCTTGGTGGTTGTTCCGCGAACGATACTATCGTCGACGAGCACCACGCGCTGATTCTTAATATGCTCGATGAGCGGCGTCAACTTCATCCGCACTCCGAGTTCGCGGAGCCTTTGGTCGGGGGCGATGAATGTTCGGTGGATATACCGCGACTTGGTCATGCCCTCTCGGAACGGCAGCCCGCTCACGGCGCTATATCCTAGCGCGGCGGGTATGCCGGAGTCGGGCACGGGCACCACAATGTCCGCGTCGGCCGGGTGCTCCACGGCTAGTTCCCTACCCATTCGCTCGCGGACGTCGTACAGCAACGAGCCATACATGGTTGAATCGGGCCGTGCGAAGTAGATGAACTCAAACAGGCACATCGAGTGCTTCGTCTCTTCGGCCCCGACGGCGAAGCGCATCCCCGATTGGTCGATAATGACCATTTCTCCGGGCAGCAGCTCTTGGCCGGCCACTCCTCCCACAGGGCCGAAAGCACACGTTTCGCTCGCAATGAGGTAGCCGTCCTCGCCCAGGCGTCCGACCGTCATCGGGCGTATGCCGGCCGGGTCCCTAAAGCCGATCAGGCAGCGTGGCGTGAGCACAGTCACGCTATAGGCGCCTCTCGCCTTCGCCATAACGACCCTCACGGCAGCTTCGGGGCCGTCGTGCAGGTGCCGAACGAGGATCCTGGCGAGGACCTCCGAGTCGCTGGTCGACTCGAAATGCTCGCCTTCGGCTTCCATCTCCTCGCGAAGCTCGCGGGCATTGATGAGGTTGCCGTTATGGGCGACGGCGATCTCCCCAACGAGGCTCTGGCAAAACACGGGCTGCGCGTTGCGAAGCACACTGGCGCCCATCGTGCTGTACCGCGTGTGCCCCACGGCCATGTGGCCCGGTAGGCCGCTGAGGATCTCGGCGTTGAACACTTGGTTCACAAGGCCCATATCCTTGTGCATTCGAACCTTGTGGCCGTCGCTGACGGCGATGCCAGCGGATTCTTGGCCGCGGTGCTGGAGAGCGAACAGACCGAAGAACGCGATCCGCGCCGCTTCCTCGTGAGGGGAGTAGACCCCTAGAACCCCGCACTCCTCCTTCGGACGATCGTCGAGCTCGAGGTCGTTCACTTGCACAGTATATCGGACGCGCGGCATCCGACTAACGCGGCGCATGCCGGTCAAAAAGCGCTCATGGATGGCGAGCCGAGCGGCTCAGTATGTGGCTTTCTTCAGCCACTCGCGGGGGATTGGCTTCAGCCCGCATGCGACCATGTTGAACTCGGGCGACTTGATCACCGACGTGGCGACTGTCAGGCGAAAAGTGCCGCTGGGCGTCTTCAATCGGATTGTTTGAAGATTCGGACTTTGAATCCTGTTTTTCTTCGGGGCCCGGTATTTCCACCCCTGCGAGTGGGTGTTCCGGATGTGCTTCGCGTTGTTGCCGCGCTTCCCGCTAACTTGACAAATCTTCGCCATTTCGTTCACCGCCGGATGTCGGCAGAACGTTCACTATACCTCAGTGCCGCCGGCCAGCGCTCTTCGAAGCTGCTCCACGCGCTGGAGTCCGGCCATGGCGCGAGGATCGCCAGGGCGCTCCGACAGCAGCCAGCGGTATTCCCGTTTAGCGCCGTCGAGGTCGAGCATCGCTTCGAGAGCGACGCCCCGAACGCCGCGGATCATTTGTGTGAGCTCTCGGGGGTTTCCTTCCACCTCCGGACGCTGGGCGAGCGCCTCGTCCAACAGGGCGAGCGCTTCTTCCGCTCGCTGGGACGCCACGAGGTGCCTCGCGCGCTCGAAGAGAAAGTATCGGTGCCGAGAGCCCTGACTGAGCGAAAGCTCCAGCACCCTTTGAGCTTGGGCCTCTTCCTTCCTTGCGCGGTGCGCCCGAAAAAGGAGATAGATCGTTCGCTCTTCGTTCACTCCAAATCGCTGGAGAATGGCGTTACCGACCGCCACGGCTTCGTCCGACGCGGAGTCTTGGTCGATAAGCGCCCAAAAGAGGCACATGGCGGCGTGCGGATCGTCCGGCATTTCCTCGGCTTGGAGCCTGGCTATTCGCAAGTTACGATCGACCTTGGCTCGCGTCTCCCGCACTTCGGCGGTCGTCCCAAAGTGCCAGAGCCGCACTTGGGGCGCGTCGACTGATGGCAGCGGCCTTCCGTTCTCGAACGGCTGCTCGTGCAACCGGTATCGAAACCGCACTCCGCCGCGCGGGAAGATTCGGGCGGGCAGGAGATTGATCGAGCCGTCCGAGACCTGGAAGGGCCGGATGCCGCGCCCCGGCGGGTTGTGCTCGATTGCCCGAAGGAGGCTAGCAACCGAGGAGTCCATGAGCTTCTCGTCGGCGTCGATCACAAACGCCCAGGGCATCGTGGCTAAATCCAGGCTCGCGTTCCGCGCGGAAGCGAAGTCGTCCTTCCACTCGAAGTGTCCAACTTTTGCGCCGAACGATTCTGCAATCTCCACGGTACGGTCGGTCGAGCCAGTGTCGACAACAACGATCTCCGCTGCGACCGTCTGCACGCTTTTCAGACATTGCGCCAGAAAACGCTCTTCATTGCGTGCGATGAGGCATACCGAGATGCGCGGATTCTCAGATCGCCGCCGGCTCGATTTCTTCCCCATCTGTCGCGTCCGAAAGCTATTCGATCGCCGCTACGGTTGAGGGGATTTCGACCTTTGTGCCGTGGACAATCCCCAACTTCTCCGCCTCGCCGCCTTTGAGCTCGATGACGGATCCGTAGGTATCGGTGCTCGGAAGGTTCGTATCGTTCTTGGGCTTGCCGTGCTGAACATTGAGCACAGTTTTGTTCGGCGAGACATAGATGATGTCTAGCGGGATGAGGGTGTTATGCATCCAGAACCCGTTACTGGCCTGCTGCGGCGCAGGGAAAATAAAGATCATGCCCTGATTTGCAGCGACATCCTTGTCCTTCAGGAACATCATCCCCTCTTCCCGCTTGCTGTCGTTATCCATGACCCAGACGTCGATCTTGTGACCGCCTATCCGAATCGTGGCCTTTGAAGATCGGCAAGCTGATTGACGCGGTCCGGAATCTGTGCAGATTTCGGTTTGGTGGGAGTGCTCTGCTTCGTGGGCTTCGGCGCGACCTCGTCAGGCTGTGGCTTCTGCTGCGGTGGCGCAGGCGGAGGCGCCTGCTCGAGGTCCTTCGACGGATTACATCCGGAAAGAGCCGCCGCTCCGCAGGCGACGGCGAGCGCGAGCGAGCTACGCAGAGCGGGCCGGTCGAATTTCAGCGTCATGACGCCTTTCATAGTCTTCTATCTCCGCCTCATGCTTCAACGTTGTGCCGATCAAATCGAGTCCCTCAACCAACGTCTGCTTGATCGAAGGGGCGATATCGAAATGCAGCTGCTCGCCGCCGATCACGACCAGCTGACGGGGCAAATCGACGGTGACGGTCGACCCCGAGCCTGCGGCGACAAGCTTCTCGTGTGAATTGGGCGGCAACTCCACAAGCAGCAGCCCACAGTTCGCAGCGTTCTGTCGAAAGATGTCGCTGAACCCGGGCGTGTCGTTCGTCGCCCGAGCGATCACGCACCGGAATCCAGCTTGCTGGATCGCCCAAACCGCGTGCTCTCTCGATGAGCCGCAGCCGAAATTAGCGCCGACAACCAAAATCGTCGCTCCTTCTGCCTCCTTGCGGTTCAAGGGAAAATCCTCCTTGCGAGAATCGATGAACAGCAATTCGCCGTATCCGGAGCGGCTGACCCTCGAGAGGTACCTCGCGGGAATAATGCGGTCCGTGTCGATGTTGTCATCGGCCAGCACGGCGATCGTGCCGGTGTGGGTCGTAAACGGCTGCACGGTACGATTTTGACACGTTAGCGCGACAGCCCGACCCGAAAGCCTTCATAGCCCGACGGCGCAGCTTCCGACCGCTCTACGTGCCTAGGGTTGCCTGGCCCAAGGATGAGGCTAGCGCAGAACTCTTCGAGGGCGCTCGGATCGATTGACTCGGCTACAAGCTGGACAGAGCCATCGCGCGCATTCCAAACCTCGCCCCGGATTCCGAGCGCGTTCGCGCGAGAGCAAACATAGAACCGGAAACCGACTCCTTGAACTTGCCCGCTAACCGTGACTCGTATCGCCTGCATCTCGTGCTTTCGCCGCCTAGGGTAAACCCTGATTCATGCTTCCGTTCCTCGGCGTCCCCACTCAAGGTTTCACGTCGGACCAGCTCACCGCTTTTTGCAGCCAGGCAGTAGACGCCGCAGTTGCCCATTTTGCCTCGAAGAAGGTTCTCCCGGACCAAATCGGAATCGCGTTCGCGGCTCTGGACCGGCCCGGCACGGCCTATGCGGCCGGAAACTATAAGGGGGACGTCGAGATGTACCCGGCAAGTACGGTGAAGCTGTTCTATCTCACGTATGCCGCCGAATTGCTTCGACGGAAGAAGATCCAACTCACGCCCGAATTCGAGCGTGGTATCCACGACATGATCGTCGACTCGACGAACGACGCCACCGCGCTCGTGGTCGACACTATCACGGATACGACAGGCGGACCCGAGCTTCCGCCGGCCGAGCTCAAGGCATGGATGGCCAAGCGCCAGGCCGTCAATAAATGGTTCGCCAACCTCGGCTACAAAGGCATGAACGCATGTCAGAAGACCTGGAACGAGGGCCCCTACGGGCGCGAGCGGCAGGGATACGGTCCCAAATTCGAATTGCGAAACTCGCTTTGCCCAAACACGGCTCTGCGCCTGATGACAGATATCGCGCTCGACAAGATCGTGTCCCCCGAGCAGTGTGCGTTTATGCAAAAGTACTTATCTCGGAAGACTCCGGCCGAGGGGGAAACCGATAATTACCAAGCAAAATCGTTCTCCGGCAAGGTTCTGCCAAAAGGGGCGAAGCTCTGGTCGAAGGCCGGTTGGACCGATACGGTTCGACACGACATCGCGTGGATCCAAGGAGCGGACGGCCGTGAATTCGTCATGGCGATTTTTACAAAGGGACAAAGCGATACCACGGATTTAATTCCGTTCATAGCGGAACAGTTGCTCAAATCGGTTGGGGAGCCCACCAACCCGGACGTTTCGTTCCCGGAAACGTTGATGCCTGGGAGTTAGTCCTAGTTCCGTGCGACGACTCGCACGGAGGAACCTATGGACGGAGCTCTTAATGGCAAGCGCGTGGCGATTCTCGCCACGAACGGATTCGAGTACGACGAGTTGATCGGCCCGTGCGACGGCCTCACGCAGGAGGGGGCAAAGATTACGATAGTTTCACTGGAGCCAGGCACGATCAAAGGCTGGAAGGACGGCAACTGGAGTGGCTCCATTCCTGTCGACGAGACGGTTTCGCAAGCGGATCCGAGCTCGTTCGACGCGTTGGTGATTCCGGGCGGAGTGATCAACCCGGACAAGATGCGAATGGATCCTGGAGCGGTGAGGTTTGTGCGGGCATTCTTCGATGCCGGCAAACCCATCGGCGCGATCTGTCACGGGCCTTGGATGCTCGTCGAGGCGAACGTCGTCCAAGATCGGACGCTTACGTCTTGGCCGAGTCTCAAAACAGACATCGCGAATGCGGGAGGCAACTGGGTCGATGAGCCGGCCGTTGTCGACGAGGGTCTCGTAACAAGCAGGAATCCGGGAGACATCCCCGAATTCAACCGGAAACTGATTGAAGAGATCCAGGAAGGCGCGCATGTGCGCGAAACAGCCCATCCAGGGGTTCGGCTACTGTAGGAGTGGCCCGAGACGCGTCTCGACTACTCAGAATCTGAACTGATAGTCGAGGCGCGCCATCCAGTTGTCTTTCTGGAGCTGATCCGAGATGCTGTGCTCGTAGCTTACGTTCCCGAGGAAGATGCTGAGGGTCTGGTTCGGACCTGGCCTCTGATCGAACTGCAGATGGTAGCGCTGCGTCGTTTGGCCCGACCCGGGGGCCTCGTTTTGCTCGAGGCCGTAGAAGAGCTGGAGCGGCGAGCCGGATTTTCCGAACAGCTTCATGTTGATGCCGCCCGTGACCGTCTTGGTGTGAGCTTGATCGTTGATCAGCTCCTCCCAGCTTCCGCCGATCGAGAAATCGTCGCCTCGCTTGTAGTCCAGCCGCCACTT